>NZ_JBMDJL010000008.1:0-230479 GCF_057809175.1 Pseudomonas sp. FG43 | reverse complement strand
TATTCTGCGTCTGTACGTGAAGTCGCCAGCAAGCTGCCTCCCACAAAGTGATTTACGACCTTAACTGATCGGCATTACCCTCCTCTAACCCTGAAAAGCGCTAAAACCTCAAAGCTGGAACTTCGCCACCAACACGTTAAAAGACGTGGCCAGACGCGAAAGCTCCTGACTCGAAGCACTGGTCTGGTTGGCACCCGCCGCGCTCTGGGTCGACAGGTCCTGGATGTTCAGCAGATTGCGGTCCACTTCACGAGCCACCTGGGCCTGCTCTTCGGAAGCCGAAGCAATCACCAGATTGCGTTCGTTGATGGTCGCGACACCGTCAGTAATCTTGACCAGCGCCGAACCCGCACGCTCTGCCAGCTCCTGAGTATTGGTGGCCAGCGACAGGCTCTTGCCCATGGCCGCGACCGCACCATCGGCACCCGCCTGGACAGTACCGATCATGCCTTCGATTTCCACGGTCGAGGCTTGTGTGCGATGAGCAAGAGCACGCACCTCATCGGCCACCACGGCAAAACCGCGTCCCTGCTCGCCGGCACGGGCCGCTTCAATGGCAGCGTTCAACGCCAGCAGGTTGGTCTGTTCGGCGATGCTGCGAATCACTTCCAGCACCTTGCTGATATCACGGACATTACCCGCCAGTTGCGCGACCGCTTCGGTCGACTGGGTAATCTCACTGACCATGGTGGTGATGCCCTTGACGGTCTGATCCACCTGACCACGGCCTTGCACAGCATCTTCAGTAGCGGTTTTCGAGGCTTCGGACGTCGAGACGGCGTTGCGGGCAACTTCTTCGACGGCTGCGGTCATCTGGTTGACGGCAGTGGCCGCCTGCTGGATCTCGTCATTCTGACGGGTCAGCCCACGAGTGCTTTCGTCTGTAACAGCACTCAACTCTTCGGCTGCTGAAGCCAGTTGTCCAGACGCGCTGGCAATCTCCTGGATGGTATGTTTCAAGCCGCGCTGCATGTCGGACAAGGCATTGAGCAACTGCCCGGCTTCGTCGCCACGGTCGGAAGCGATCGATAGTGTCAGGTCACCCTTGGCAATACGCTGGGCACTGGCGACCGCAACGGCCAGCGGACCGGTGATCATGCGCGTGATCAGAATGCCCAGAATGATTGCGACCACAAAGGCAATCGCAATCCCCGCCAACAGCAGCAGCGTAGAGCTGGACTTGAGTTCGGCGGCAGCAACGGCACCTTCCTTGATCTGACGATTATTGGAATCGATCATGACCCGCAACAGGCTACGAGCTTTTACAAAATCCTCGCCAGACAAGGTATTCAGACGACTGCGTGCTTCGGTCAGATTACCCGCCGTCATGAGTTCAGACACCTTCCTGGCACCCGAGATATAAGCAGGCATGAGCTTCTCGAACTCATCACCGGCAGCACGCTCATCGTCTTCCAGAGGCGTGGCGCGGTAGGTTGCAAAAACCTTCTGCATACGCTCCAGATCCGACGCCAGCGCCTGGCGAACCCGCTCCTTGTCCGCCTCCGGGACACCGCCATCCTGGGCATCGAGCAATCTGTAGAGCCCACGGTTATGGGCTGTCAGGCTGGTCAGGGTTTCATTGGTATTGCCCACCGAGACCAGATTGTTGGAAAAGGTCAACGCCAACGCATCGGACAGCCTGCTGACTCCAACCATACCCAAGCCACCCACAGCCAAGGTAATCAGGGCACAAACGATGAAGGCTGCCAGCAGCTTGGTCGAGAATTTGGACTGACTCAGAATATTCATGTTGCGAACTCACAAGGAAGGAGAGGGAACCTGATGAAAGATTTTTTAGGAAGCGGCATTGTGACATCATTGTGACGCCATAAATTCGCCGCTCTTGCATAAGATTTTGCTTTTTTCCTGCATTTCCTTTTTTTGGCAGGTGATTCAGGCGGGTGATCAGGCTTTATCCTCCCGGCAGACAGCCCACACATGGCCCCCTCAGGGTGCACAAGATGACTGCAAGGCCAGAATCAACATGTCGGCCTCTACGACTTGAATAGACGAGAAAAAGGAACCTGGAATTGGGATGGATTTTTTTGTTGCTTGCGGGTGCATGCGAGATTTTCTACGCCGCTGTCATGCCTCGCACCGACGGGTTCACAAAGCTGCTGCCTAGCCTGTTTTGTGGCGTATTCATCTGTCTGAGCATGTATTTGCTCTCTCTGGCAACCCGCACCATTCCAGTAGGCACCGCGTACGCCGTATGGGTTGGAATCGGGGCACTGGGCACGGCAATCTACGGGATGGCCTTCTTGGGTGAAGATCGCAGCCTGCTTCGCATCTTGTGCTTTCTGTTCATCCTGGCTGGAATCGTAGGACTGAAGTTTCTATCCTCAGACTCCCATTGAGACACAACCCGAGCTTTTGCAGCGGCATGCCGGAACGGCAGAGTCCATGCATTCATCTATTTACAGCAACCCCTGCTCCGCACAAACCTTCACCACCTGCTCGCGAAACCAGCCATTGGCTTCGTCTTCCTCGACTTCCCTGCTCCAGGCCATGTCCAGGGTGAAGCCTGGCAAGTCAGGGGGCAGTTCAAATACGGCAACCCAGGGTTCGGTGGCCAGCAAGGTCTGGATACGGCGCGGCAGGACCAGTATGAAATCGGTCCCTTCAAGCATTTGCAGGGCGGCGCGGTAGCTGGTGGCGCGGGTGATGATATGGCGTTCGCGGCCCTGGCGATGTAACCAGCCATCCACCATGTTGGTGTCGGACGTCCAGGGGGTCGGGTACACATGATGACGCTGAGTGAAGGTTTCGATATCGATGCTGGCACACAGCGGCGCGGATTGCGCGTCCATCACGCAGACCAGATCGTCTTCGAGCAAGATCTGGGTCGTCAGGCTCTCGGGTACGCGATGAAAGCCTGGCCCAAAACACAGGGCCAGATCGAACTGGCCTTCGCTCAAGGACTGGGCAGGCAATTCCTTGTTGAGCTTCTGGACATTGACAGTGACGGTATATCCGGCAGCGATGAACCCGCGCATCAGGTGCGGCAAGACCAGCAACTCGAAATACTCTGGCGCGCAGACCGTGAAGGTTGTCTGCCGGCTGGTGGGGTTGAACAATTGCAGCCCGTCATGGCACAGATTGATCTTTTGCAGGATCTGCTGCACATGACTTTGCATGGCAATGGCCTTGCGAGTCGGACGCATCCCGTTACGGGTGCTGATGAACAGATCGTCCTCGAAGTTGGCGCGCAACTTCTTCAAACAGTAACTGACCGTCGACTGGCTGACATGCAGTGCTTCCGACACCAGCGTCAGATTGCGCAGCTCGTAGACCGAGGCGAAGACCATCAGGTCCTGCATGTCGAGCTTTCTGAGAGCATTACTGTTGAGCATCGAGTCATCTCATGGCACTGACGGCGGATCGGGTCAGCGCAAGAAAGATAACATCAAAATACGATCACGCCGCCTCCCCTTCCATAAGCTTCGCTCTCTTCGGGGCCAACCTCGTTACACGGTGTAACAGGCCTCGAAACATCAGGCATTCTGCCGACGGCAGTTGCCGCAACCTTGAGATTCGCGCCTGGTAACGGCAGCCTTGACGGTCTCTGCCGGCTCGTCGATTTCATCCACTTCCAGCCACCAGGTTTCGCCACGGCAAGGATACTGAATGTAGAACGGCTGCCCCATTCGCGGCGTGGTAATGGAAACATTCTGCTCCCACGCCAGTGTCAGAATGCGGTCGAACGGTTCGTGCCAGGCATGCATCGCCAGATCGAACGTGCCGTTATGAATCGGCAACAGCCAGCGGCCACCCAGGTCGATATGCGCTTGCAGCGTCTGCTCTGGCTGCATATGCACATCCGGCCACTGGACGTTGTAGGCACCGGTTTCCATCAGCGTCAGGTCGAAAGGTCCGTATTGCTCGCCGATGGTCTTGAAGCCATCGAAGTAGCCGGTGTCGCCACTGAAGAAGATCCGCTGCTCATCCGTGAGGATCACCCAGGACGCCCAGAGGGTTTTATTGCTGTCGAGCAGGGTCCGTCCGGAAAAGTGCTGCGATGGCGTAGCGACGAAACGGATGCCCGACACTTCGGTGGACTGCCACCAATCCAGTTGCCGGACCTTGTGCGCAGGCACACCCCATTCGATCAAGGTATCGCCCACGCCCAGAGGCGTCAGGAAATGCTCGGTCTTGTCCATCAGTGCCTTGATGGCCATGTGATCAAGATGATCGTAGTGGTTATGCGACAGAATCACCGCCTTGAGTGGCGGCAGTTCTTCAAGGCTGATCGGCGGCTGATGAAAACGTTTCGGGCCAGCCCACTGCACCGGCGAAGCGCGCTCGGCAAAGACCGGATCGGTCAGCCAGAACTCATTGTGCAATTTGAGCAGCACTGTGGAGTGCCCAAGACGGAACACCGTCTTGTCCGGTGCCGCCAGCAGTTGCTGGCGCGACAGGGGTTGAACAGGAATCTCGCCGGCAGGCCGGGTTTCTCTGGGCTTATTGAACATGGCATTCCAGAACACCCCGAGCGTGCGGACAAACCCCAGCGACTTGACTGGCGCGTGGTTACGGTAGCGCCCCTCGTGACGAGACAAGACAGGCAATGAAGAAGCATCGGTTTTAGGGGTTGTCATGGCCATGATTTGCAGACTCCTGAGAACAGGTCGAGATTCCTGACATGCGGCTTCAAGCTATACGCACCTTACGGGGCGTAGCATGAAAAATGTGTAACAGTGTTTTACACTACACGGTGTAGTTTTAAGCTTGCATCATTCACCACGACAAGTAAACTGCCGAGTGTACTTTTCTCTAAACGCACGTTTGAAGCGAACTTATGACAGCACCCATGCGACTTACCGACCAGAAACGCGAATCCATTGTCATGGCAGCCATTGCCGAATTTCGTGATCGTGGTTTTGAAGTCACCAGTATGGATCGCATCGCTGCGCGGGCCGAAGTTTCAAAACGTACGGTCTATAACCACTTCCCCAGCAAGGAAGAGCTTTTTGCGGAAATCATCCAGCGCCTGTGGACGTGCGCGGCCCCATCGCCCGATGCGCCTTATCGACGCGATACCAGCCTGCGCGAACAGTTGCGCGACTTGTTGCGACACAAGATGGACTCCCTGACGGACAGTAACTTCCTGGACCTGGCACGGGTGGTCATCGGCGCCACCATTCACTCTCCCGATCGTGCTCAAGCATGGATGACACGTATCAACGAGCGTGAAGAGACGTTCACCACATGGATTCGCGCCGCCCAGAATGATGGTCGCCTCAAACCCACCGACCCCGGCTTCGCCGCCTCCCAGATGCATGCCCTGCTCAAGTCCTTCGCCTTCTGGCCGCAATTGACCCTCAATGCCGACATTCTCACCCCCGAAAAACAGGATGAAGTGATCGAATCGGCACTGGACATGTTTCTGGGCTGGTACGAGATCAAGCCCGGTCAGTGATGCGCCCGACGATTTCGTGCCGCTGCTCAAGGGATGCGGCCAGACGCTGATGAGTCATGGCCAGAATCCTGGCGGGCGCAGTCGTTGGATTACCCGCATTGAAAGGCGGTGCCGGGGCGTATTCCAGCTGCAACTGAATCGCCTGGGCCTGTTCTTCATCGAAGAGTTCAGCCACCAGCGTCAGGGCAAAATCGATCCCTGCCGTCACCCCGCCACCGGTCACCAGATTGCCATCGCGTACCACACGCCCCTGAGTGGCAATGGCCCCAAAGGCCGCCAACAAAGGATGCGAGGCCCAATGGGTGGTTGCCCGTCGTCCTTGTAAAAGCCCCGCGGCCCCCAACACCAATGCGCCAGTACACACGGAGGTGACATAACGTGTCGTGCGAGCCTGGTGCCGGATAAATTCCAGAGTCTGTTCGTCCTCCAGCAAGGCGTTGATGCCAAGACCACCGGGAATGCAAATGACGTCCAGCGGCGGGCAGTCATTGAAATCCACCGTCGGCAACAGCGCCAGTCCGGTACTGGAGGTGAGCGGCTCCAGGCTCTTCCAGACCATATGCACCTTGACCCCCGGCAAAGAAGCAAAGACTTCGTAAGGCCCGGTCAGGTCCAGTTGCTGAACATCGGGAAACACCAGCAGGCCGATATGCAACGTCATCTCGGTAACTCCATGCAGAAAGTGGGTGGACGCATGAACTGTATCTGGATAGCCTTTGGCAGATACGCCACAAAACCCACCAATTACGCCAACCACATCAAATGAAGGCTTCTACATGGCTGACATCTCGAAAATCGTCCATATCGTTGCCTTCGCCGATGTTCAGGTCCTGGATGTCTGCGGCCCTTTGCAGGTGTTTGCCTCGGCCAATCGACGCCTGGAAGGTCTGGGCAAACCGCTGCCTTACGCCATGAAGGTCGTGGCGGCAGAACCGGGCAGTGTCATGTCGTCAGCTGGGCTGGGCTTGCAGACATGGCCACTGCCTGCCGCCGAACCTTGCGACACCTTGATCATCGCCGGTGGTCGAGGCATTGGCGCTGCCATGGAAAATGCAGAACTGGTGAACTGGATACAGCAGCAGGCCATGACAGCACGGCGTGTGACCTCCGTCTGCTCTGGTGCGTTTATCCTGGCGCAGACCGGGCTGCTGGATAATCGGCGCGTAGTGACCCATTGGGACAGTTGCGAGAGACTGGCCAAACGCTTCCCGAGCTTGCAAGTCGATCCCGACCCGATTTTCATCAATGACGGACGCTTCTGGACTTCGGCGGGGGTCACGGCGGGCATAGATCTGGCATTGGCCCTGATAGAACAGGACCTCGGGCATGCCATGGCGCTGGCGGTAGCCCGTGATCTGGTAGTGTTTCTCAAGCGCCCCGGCGGGCAGGCGCAGTTCAGCAACGCGCTGTCGATGCAGCAAGCCAGTCATCCCACAGAAAACCGCTTCGCCGAGCTGCATGGCTGGCTGATGGAGAATCTGGATGCAGACTTGTCGGTCGCCAGCCTCGCCGCTCGTGTGGGCATGAGCGAACGCAGTTTCGTGCGCCACTACAGCGCCCAGACCGGCACTACACCGGCCAAGGCTGTCGAGCAGCTTCGCGTGGAAGCTGCGCGTCGGCTGTTGAGTGAAAGCACTCTGGCAATCAAACGCATCGCCTCACAATGCGGCTTTGGCAGTGAAGAAACACTGCGCCGCAGTTTCCTGAGGGCAATGTCGGTCACGCCGCTGGCTTATCGGGAACGGTTCAGGCACCAGGCTTAGCCCAGCACCACACCCCGACACTCCCCGAACCCGATAGACACCTGCCCTTCGCGATGGCAGCGGGCGCGCAGGATCACTTCGTCGCCCGGCTCCAGAAAGCGCCGCTCTTCGCCATTGGGCAGTTTGACGACCTGCTTGCCGCCTTCGGTCATCTCCAGCAGGCTGCCGAACTGCCCGGCCTGCGGACCGGAAAGCGTTCCTGTACCGAACAGATCCCCCGGTTGCAACTTGCAGCCGTTGACGCTGTGGTGCGTGATCATCTGCGCCACGGTCCAGTACATGTTCAGGCTGTTGCTCAAGGCCAGACGACAGGGCTCCAGACCCTGAGCCTTCATCTGCTCGGTCAGCAGCAGGACCTCCAGTTCGATATCCAGCGCACCGTTTTCCTGATCCGTCGGATCGAACAGGTACGGCAACGGCTGCGGGTCGCCTTCGGGACGTGGCGGTTGAGGGCTGCGAAACGGAGCCAGGGCTTCGGCGGTCACTACCCAGGCAGAAATCGTCGTGGCAAAACTCTTGGACAGGAACGGGCCCAGCGGCTGATATTCCCAGGCCTGGATATCCCGCGCCGACCAGTCGTTGAGCAGGCAGAAACCGGCGATATGCTCGCTCGCCCGATCAATCGCAATCGGCGTGCCCTGCTCATTGCCCGGCCCGATCCACACGCCCATTTCCAGCTCGTAATCCAGCCGTTTGCAGGGGCCGAATGCCGGTACTTCCTGGCCCGGCGCCAATGTCTGGCCGTTGGGGCGCTGGATCGGTGTATCGGAAATGCACAGCGTTGAGGCCCGACCGTGATAGGCGATGGGCACGTACTTGTAGTTGGGCAGCAAGGGGTTGTCCGGGCGGAACAACTTGCCGACGTTCATCGCGTGATGAATGCCCACATAAAAGTCGGTGTAATCCCCTACCCGCGCAGGCACATGCAGGCGGCATTCAGCGATGGGATGCAGCAGATTGGCGGCCTGCAGGCTGGCGCGTTGCGGGCTGTCCTCTGCGAACAGTTGCAGCAAGGCAGCGCGCAAGGTGCGTCGCGCCGGAGCACCCAATGCGAAGAAATCATTCAACTGATCGCGGCTGGCGACGTCTGCAACCTTTTGCGCTTCTCCCTCGAAAAAACCGGCCTGCACTGCCGCTTGCAGATCGAACACCAGATCGCCGATGGCCACACCGCCACGCGGGCCTGTATCGCCATTGCTGAACACGCCCAACGGCAGGTTTTGCAAGGGGAAATCGGGATGACCATTGGCCGAGGCAATCCAGCTATGGCGGGTTGAAGAAACATTCATCAAGGCAATTCCTTATTGAAAATCCTGGCCATGTCACTCCAGCAAGCGTCGTAATCGCGTTGCAGTTGCTCACAGTCCAACGCATGACGGCTTGGGCGCAGGACCTTGCCAGTCTCGAACATGAAGGCCAGGGTGTTATCGATCTTGTGGGGTTTGAGTTCGGCGGCAATGGCTTTTTCTGCGGTGGCATTGTCAGGGCCGTGGGCGCTCATGCAGTTGTGCAGCGATGCCCCGCCCGGCATGAAACCTTCGGCCTTGGCATCGTAGACACCCTCGATCAGGCCCATGAATTCGTTCATCAGGTTGCGGTGGAACCACGGAGGCCGGAACGTGTTTTCCGCCACCATCCAGCGCGGCGGGAAGATCACGAAGTCGATATTGGCCTGCCCGTGAACCGCGCCCGGAGCCGTGAGCACCGTGAAGATCGAAGGGTCTGGATGATCGAAACTGACCGTGCCGATGGTATTGAAACGACGCAGGTCATATTTGTACGGCACGTTGTTGCCATGCCAGCCCACCACGTCGAAGGGTGAATGATCCAGTTGCGTGGACCACAGCTCGCCGAGAAACTTCTGCACCAGTTCAACCGGTGCGTCGCTGCTCTCGAAACGGGCAGTGGGCGCCAGAAAATCTCGCGGGTTGGCCAGCCCGTTGCTGCCGATAGGCCCCAGGTCCGGCAGACGCAATGCACTGCCGTGGTTCTCGCAGATATAGCCACGGGCAGTGGCATCCAGCAGTTGCACTGTGAATTTCATGCCGCGAGGCAGCACTGCGATTTCCTGCGGCTCGATATCCAGCAGCCCCAGCTCAGTGACGATGCGCAACCTTCCCTGCTGCGGCACCACCAGCCACTCGCCATCGGCATTGAAGAACGCTCGCTGCATCGAGGCATTGGCGCGGTACACGTAAATGCTCACGCCCTCTGCCTGATCGGCCGCACTGGTGCTGGCCAGCGCTATCAGGCCATCGATGAAGTCCGTGGGCTCAGCCGGAATATCGAAGGCATTCCAGCGCAGGCGATTGGGTGTGATCGGGCCTTGTTCAAGCCCCGTGATCTGCCGGAGCAAACGCTCATATCGAGGATGGGCAGCCGAGGGTTTGATTCTGTATAGCCAGGTACGCCGGGCCTCGGCGCGCGGGACCGTGAAAGCCGTGCCGGACAGCAGTTCGGCATAAAGCCCCAATGTATGTTTCTGCGGAGAGTTCTGACCGACCGGCAACGCACCGGGCAGCGCTTCACTGCTGAAGTGATTGCCGAAGCCGGATTGATACACCAGTGGTTCGTGATCGGGATGAACAGGCATCTGGACCTCTTGTTTTTATTGGGTCGCATAGCGGCGAATCAAAAATCGTAAATCGATTACGAATAACGTAATTTGAGTTTGAGGTGTGGTCAAGCTATAAAAGCTGCCTTTCCAGATTGGCGCCCCACCCATGACCGATGAAATTGAAAGCCCTGCAAACGGACGCCAGCAAAAGGTTCAGGCGGCCGAAGTCGGCCTGGGAGTGCTCAAGGCTCTGGCCGAACTGACGCCTTCGACGTCGTTGTCGAAACTGGCCGAGCATCTGGGCATGCCGGCCAGCAAGGTTCATCGATATCTACAGGCACTTATTGCCAGTGGTTTTGCCGAACAGGACGGGGCCACCAACCACTACGGGCTGGGTCGCGAAGCGCTACAAGTCGGCCTGGCCTCGCTGGGCAAGCTGGATGTGCTGAAAGTCGCCGCACCTCATCTGGCGACCTTGCGCGACGAACTGAATCAAACCTGCTTCCTGGCAGTCTGGGGCAACAAAGGGCCAACCGTGGTCTATGTCGAGCAATCCACAGGCGCGGTCACGCTGGTGACGCAGATCGGTTCGGTATTGCCACTGCTGAGTTCTTCTACCGGCCTGGTCTTCGCCAGCTTTCTGGCGGACAGGGAAACAGCCGCCCTACGGGAACAGGAAATCCCTCACCTGAACGCAGCGCAACTCAAGGACGTCGAGCAGCATGTCGAACAGATTCGCGCCAACGGCGTGCATCAGATCCAGGGGTTGCTGATGCCCGGCGTCAACGCGGTGTCTTCTCCGGTCTTTGCCATGGGCAACAAACTGGCGGGCGTGGTGACAGTGGTGGGATCCGGCGCGCTCCTGACCGGCAAGGCACAAGATCTTGCGGCCGAGCGACTGCTCGAAGTGGCACAGACGATCAGTGAGCGGATGGGGGCTGAAAGATGAAAGTCATAAGTTGCAAGCCATAAGCTGCAAGCTGCAAGCTGCAAGCTGCAAGCTGCAAGCTGCAAGATTAGAAGCCCATCTGCTCTTTCTTGCAGCTTATAGCTTGCAGCTTGCAGCTTACAGCCCTCCCCCCTCCTACTCCTCCGCCATCAACACTCCACGCCGGATCTGATCCCGTTCGATCGACTCGAACAGCGCCTTGAAATTGCCTTCGCCAAACCCGTCATCGCCCTTGCGCTGGATGAACTCGAAGAACACCGGCCCCATCAGGGTTTCGGAGAATATCTGCAGCAGCAGACGACGCTGACCACCGTCGGACGAGCCATCTAAAAGGATGCCTCGGGATTTCAATTCGGCTTCCGGCTCACCATGGTCAGGCAGGCGGCCTTCGAGCATTTCGTAGTAGGTCTCCGGCGGCGCGGTCATGAAGCGCATGCCGATGGCTTTCAGGGCATCCCAGGTCTTGATCAGGTCATCGGTGAAGAACGCCACATGCTGGATGCCTTCGCCATTGAACTGCATCAGGAACTCTTCAATCTGGCCTGCGCCTTTGGAGGACTCTTCGTTCAAGGGAATACGGATCATGCCATCGGGTGCGGTCATGGCCTTTGACGTCAGGCCGGTGTATTCACCCTTGATGTCGAAGTAGCGAATCTCACGGAAGTTGAACAGCTTTTCATAGAAATTCGCCCAATACGCCATGCGTCCGCGATAGACGTTGTGGGTCAGGTGATCGATGAACTTCAGGCCTGCGCCCTCGGGATGCCGGTCCACTCCTTCGATGAAGTTGAAGTCGATGTCATAGATCGAGGTGCCTTCGCCAAAACGGTCGATCAGGTACAGCGGCGCGCCGCCGATCCCCTTGATCGCCGGCAAGCGCAATTCCATAGGCCCGGTGGCGATTTCAACGGGTTGCGCCCCCAGCTCAAGGGCTCGGCTATAGGCCTTTTGTGCATCCTTGACCCGAAACGCCATGCCACACACCGACGGCCCGTGCTCGGCCGCGAAATAGGAGGCCAGGCTATGAGGTTCGTTATTGAGAATCAGGTTGATCGCGCCCTGGCGATACAGCACCACATCCTTGGAGCGATGGGTCGCGACCTTGGTAAAGCCCATCATCTCGAAGACAGGCTCAAGGACATTGGGGGTCGGCGAGGCGAATTCGATGAATTCAAAGCCCATCAGGCCCATCGGGTTTTCGTATAGATCAGCCATGGTCTGGCTCCTTGCAGGAAAAGTGAGAATGCGGGACAGCCCAAATCACTTTTCTGCGGGCGGCGCACAGGGAACACCCCGAACACTGCGGGCAAGGAAATCACCAAAAATCAGTTGCAAACCCAATGTTTTCATAAGTTTCAGCCTAGTCCGGCTTGTCCGGTTGTGCATCCGGGTGCGCCTTCAGGAAGGCGGGAGATTGCAGCGCCTGTCGTTCGACCTGGACGATACGCGGATAAGCGCCCAGGTCGACCTTGAAGCGCCGCGCCGCATAGACCTGCGGTAAAAGATACACATCTGCCACGCTGGGCACATCTCCAAAACAGAACGCCGCATCGTCAATCAACTGCTCGACGGCATTCAGACCTTCGCCTATCCAATGGCCAATCCAGCCTGTGACCTCTGCCTCGTCATGCCCCATGCCACGCAAACGGTTGAGCACAGAGACATTGTGCAGCGGGTGAATATCACACCCGATCACGGCGGCCACCGCCCGCTGCCGGGCACGTAGCAGCAGGTCCGATGCAAGCAGAGGTGGCTGCGGGTAACGCTCTTCGAGGTATTCGATAATGGCAGGCGACTGGGTGATGACCTCACCGCTCTCAAGCTGCAAGGCTGGTACGCGACACTGTGGATTGATGGCCTTGTATTGCGGCTTGAGGTGTTCACCGCCATCACCGGCCAGATTGACCGCAATCGCAGTGTAATCCAGCCCCTTGAGAGCAAGAGCGATGCGCACGCGATAACTGGCCGTCGAGCGGTAGTAGGTAAACAGGCCAGGGCAAGCCATATCTCGTGGGAGCGAATTCATTCGCGAAAGCTCGTTATTATTTTCGTAAATACATTACGTTATGCGTAACTTGCGGTATCACCCGCCGCCTGTCAAGCCACCCCTCAAACCCACCCCTGCAGACGCAAGGTCGAGCGCACCAGTCGCTGCTCCTCGTTTTCGATTTCCCGCAGGTTTTCGCAGATGCTCTGAATGTGTGCGAGCGCGGCCTTGCGGGCCTGTTCCGGGAGACGGCCGGTCACGGCGTTGTACAGGCGAGCATGCTGGCGGTCGATCTGACGCTTTTGCGGCTCACGATGATAGAGATTGTTGACCGAGGCATAGACCGTGTTGAGCAGCAGGTCGGTGAGCGAGCGCAAGGTCTGCACCAACACCGGATTATGCGAAGCCTCACAGATCGCCAGATGGAAGGCGTGGTCCAGGCGAGCGTGTTCACTGGCTTCAAGCTCCCGGCTCTGGGCCGCAACCAGGGCGTCATAGCTTCGTGTGATCAGAACAAAATCCGCATCGGTGCCGCGCAAGGCCGCAAGCCGCGCCGATTCGCCTTCCAGCAGGCTGCGCACTTCGAACAGGTCATACAGGGTGCGCGGTTGCGAGCCGAACAGGTGCATCAGCGGTGAGACTTGCTGCTGGCTGTTCATTTGCGCGACAAACGAGCCCTTGCCCTGCTCGGTCTCGATAATCCCCCGAGCCCGCAGCAACTTCAGCCCTTCACGCAGGGCGGTGCGGGAAACGCCAAGCTTTTCGGTCAGGCGACGCTCGGAGGGCAAGAGTTGCCCCACCTTCAGGACGCCATCGACGATCAGCCGCTCGATACGCTCACAGACCACATCCGCCACTTGCGGAACCCGCTGCTTTGCAGAGCCGTCCATCCTCACTCCAACTGGTATGACCAGATCAAAGGTATAAACCGATAGCGAACCACATCCACAGCAAGACAATGATTTTCAAGGAATTTTAAAATCAATAACGCCGTAAATCCCTGAAAAACTGGTTCGACCACCTGCGCAAAGCATGGACAGTAAAGCCGGGAACGCCAATGATGCAAGCCAACCGCTGCCTGAAACCGGTAAACGCAAGCCCTACAAAAACAACATTGGGTTGCACCATGAATATTCTCTACGACGAACGCATCGACGGCGCTCTGCCTGCCGTCGACAAGCAGCAACTGCTGCATGACCTGCAACAGCAGTTGCCGGATCTGGATATCCTGCATCGCCCCGAAGAGCTGCGGCCCTATGAGTGCGATGGCCTGTCTGCCTATCGGACCACTCCGATGCTGGTGGCATTGCCCCGGCATATCGAAGAAGTCCAGACCTTGCTCAGGCTGTGCCATGAACGGCATGTGCCGGTGGTAGCGCGTGGTGCAGGCACCGGTCTTTCCGGTGGTGCCTTGCCGCTGGAGAAAGGTGTATTGCTGGTGATGGCGCGCTTCAATCAGATTCTGGAGATAGACCCCGCCGCCCGTCTGGCACGGGTTCAGCCGGGCGTACGCAACCTGGCGATTTCCCAGGCTGCGGCGCCTCACGGTCTGTATTACGCGCCTGACCCTTCTTCCCAGATCGCCTGCTCCATCGGCGGTAACGTCGCGGAAAACGCAGGCGGTGTGCATTGCCTCAAGTACGGTCTGACCGTCCACAACCTGCTCAAGGTCGAAATACTCAGCGTCGAAGGTGAGCCCATGACGCTGGGTAGCGATGCGCTGGATTCTCCGGGCTTCGATCTGCTGGCACTGTTTACCGGCTCCGAAGGCATGCTGGGCGTCATCACCGAAGTGACCGTCAAACTGTTGCCCAGACCGCAGGTCGCCAAAGTGCTGCTGGCGGCCTTTGATTCCGTGGAAAAAGCCGGGCGGGCCGTGGCCGATATCATCGCCGCCGGCATCATCCCCGGCGGGCTGGAAATGATGGACAACCTGGCGATTCGCGCCGCCGAGGACTTCATTCACGCCGGTTATCCGGTCGATGCCGAAGCCATTCTGCTGTGCGAACTCGACGGCGTCGAAGCCGACGTACACGATGACTGTGAACGGGTCCGGGAAGTGCTGACCAGAGCTGGCGCCACCGAACTGCGTCAGGCCAGGGACGAAGCCGAGCGCGTTCGTTTCTGGGCCGGACGCAAGAATGCCTTCCCGGCGGTCGGGCGCCTGTCGCCGGATTATTACTGCATGGACGGCACCATTCCGCGCCGGGAACTGCCCGGCGTCCTGCAAGGCATTACCCGACTGTCCGAAGAGTACGGCCTGCGGGTCGCCAATGTGTTCCATGCCGGAGACGGCAACATGCACCCGCTGATCCTGTTCGATGCCAACCAGCCGGGCGAACTGGAACGCGCCGAAAATCTGGGCGGCAAGATCCTTGAGCTGTGCGTCGCGGTGGGCGGCAGCATCACCGGCGAACACGGTGTCGGACGGGAAAAGATCAATCAGATGTGTGCCCAGTTCAACAGCGATGAGCTGACCTTTTTCCACGCGATAAAAGCAGCCTTCGATGCCAGTGGCATGCTCAACCCCGGCAAGAACATTCCAACCCTGCACCGCTGTGCGGAATTCGGCGCCATGCATATCCATGCGGGCCAGTTGCCCTTCCCTGAACTGGAGCGTTTCTGATGGCGACCACCCATGACAACGATGCCAGCCAGGCCTTGCTCGATCAGGTCAATCAGGCCCTGCAAGATGCAACACCGCTACGGATTCAGGGCGGCAACAGCAAGTCTTTCCTGGGCCGTAACGTGACAGGCAAAGTGCTCGACACCCGCGAGCATCGCGGCATCGTCAGCTACGACCCGACGGAACTGGTGATTACCGCTCGCGCCGGCACGCCACTGAGCGAGTTGATGCAAGCTCTCGATGACGCCGGGCAAATGCTGCCCTGCGAACCGCCAAGGTTTGGCGAAGCCACACTTGGCGGCATGGTCGCCGCCGGATTGTCCGGGCCACGCAGACCCTGGTCCGGCTCGGTACGGGATTTCGTGCTCGGCACACGGGTGATTACCGGGCTGGGCAAACATTTGCGCTTTGGCGGCGAAGTGATGAAAAACGTCGCCGGTTACGACGTCTCGCGCCTGATGGCAGGCAGCCTGGGCTGTCTTGGGCTGCTGACCGAAGTGTCACTCAAGGTCCTGCCAAAACCCCGCCAGTGCAGCAGCATTGCACTGGAAATGAACAATGCTCAGGCTCTGCAACGCCTGGCCGAATGGGGTCAGCAGCCAATCCCGATCAGCGCCGCCAGCCATGATGGCCGCGTCCTGCATCTGCGCCTTGAAGGTGGCGAAGGCTCGGTAAGCGCTGCACGGGACAGCCTCGGAGGCCAGACAATCAACCCCGATTACTGGCAAGACCTGAACGAGCAGCGTCTGGACTTTTTCCTCGACAGCCGCCCCTTGTGGCGTTTGTCTGTCCCCAACAACGCTGGCGTACTGGATCTGCCCGGCGACCAGTTGCTCGACTGGGGCGGCGCGCAACGCTGGCTGAAATCCGACGCGGACAGCGCAACGATCCGCAGTCTGGTAACGGCCATCGGCGGTCATGCGACGTGCTATCACGCGGGTCACGAGGACAGCCCGTTCCAGCCGCTGACCACACCGTTGCTGCGCTATCACCAGCAACTCAAGGCCCGGCTCGACCCGCAGGGCATCTTCAACCCTGGCCGAATGTACGCGGAGTTCTGATCATGCAGACCACCTTGAGCGAACACGCCAGACAACTGCCCCGCGCCGAAGAGGCCGAGAGCATCCTGCGCAGTTGTGTGCATTGCGGTTTCTGCAATGCCACCTGCCCGACCTATCAGTTGCTCGGCGATGAGCTGGACGGTCCTCGCGGGCGCATTTATCTGATCAAGCAAGTCCTGGAAGGCAATGAGGTCACCGAGAAAACCCAGCTGCATCTGGACCGCTGCCTGAGCTGTCGCAATTGCGAAACCACCTGCCCATCGGGCGTGGATTATCACAACCTGCTGGACATCGGGCGTGCCGTGGTCGATGCCGCCGTGCCTCGCCCGCTGGGCCAGCGTCTGTTGCGCGACAGCCTGCGCCATGTCGTTCCCCATGCCGGGCTGTTCAAATCCCTGACGCAACTGGGCAATACCTTTCGCCCCTTGCTGCCCGACAGCCTGAAAACCAAACTTCCGGCCTCGATATACTCGGCAGGCGCCCGTCCGGCACAACGCCACGAACGCCAGGTGCTTTTGCTGGAAGGCTGTGTTCAGCCGGGCCTGTCGCCCAATACCAATGCGGCGACCGCAAGGGTGCTGGATAGGCTGGGTATCAGCGTGCAGCCCATCAGTGAGGCCGGTTGCTGCGGTGCCGTGGACTACCATTTGAATGCTCAGGACGCCGGGCTGGATCGGGCGCGGCGCAATATCGATGCCTGGTGGCCCGCCATTGAGAGCGGTGCCGAAGCCATCGTCCAGACGGCCAGCGGTTGCGGTGCCTTCGTAAAGGATTATGGTCATCTGTTACGCCATGACCCTGAATATGCCAGCAAAGCCGCGCGGGTCAGCGCCTTGAGCAAGGATCTGGTGGAGGTGCTGCGCGATGAACCGTTGCAGGCGCTTGGCATCAAAAGCGACCTGCGCCTGGCGTTCCATTGCCCTTGTACCTTGCAGCACGCGCAAAAGCTCGGCGGAGAAGTCGAGCGGGTGCTGACACGCCTGGGCTTTAACCTCACCACAGTCCCCGACGGGCATCTATGCTGTGGCTCGGCAGGCACCTACTCCATCACCCAGCCTGAGTTGTCGCGTCAATTACGCGATAACAGAATGAACGCTCTGGAAAGTGGAAAGCCAAACGTTATCGCTACCGCCAATATCGGCTGCCAGACTCATCTCTCGGGCGCCAACCGGACACCGGTGCGGCACTGGATCGAATTGATCGATCAGGCCCTCACCCCTTCTGAATCTCACTGAAAACCAATCT
Organism: Pseudomonas sp. FG43; assembly: GCF_057809175.1. Classification (NCBI taxonomy): domain Bacteria; kingdom Pseudomonadati; phylum Pseudomonadota; class Gammaproteobacteria; order Pseudomonadales; family Pseudomonadaceae; genus Pseudomonas; species Pseudomonas sp. FG43. The sequence continues at coordinate 212,872 of NZ_JBMDJL010000008.1, read as the reverse complement.
GGAGAATCCCATGAAAATAAAAGCTGTTCTGACCCAGACCGAAGTAAGCCAAATGCTGATTGCCGCCCGCGACGAGGCGCTGGCCAATAACTGGGCCGTGTCCATTGCCGTGGTCGATGACGGCGGTCACCTGCTGGCCTTTGAACGTCTGGACGGCGCAGCCGCGATCAGCAGTTACATCAGCGTGGAAAAAGCCCGTACTTCCGCACTGGGTCGTCGCGAGTCCAAGGGTTATGAAGAGATGGTCAACGGCGGTCGTACGGCATTTCTCAGCGCGCCTTTGCTGACCTCGCTGGAAGGTGGCGTGCCGGTGATTATCGATGGGCAGGTCATCGGTGCGGTGGGCGTGTCGGGTGTGAAAGCCGACCAGGATGCCCAGGTAGCGAAGGCCGGGATTGCGGCGCTGAATGCTGATTGATGTGCGCACATCATGAATTAAGTGGAGTTTTCGTAGGAGCGAATTCATTCGCGAGAGGCCCGTATATCCGAAGAAGATCTATCGTCTTCAATGACGTCTCGCGGATAAATCCTCTCCTACCTGCCCCTGTTTTATACAAACCCATCAGGGATGAGGCCTGACCATGACTGATTTCATCAAATGCCAACGTCTGAAAGTGGCAGTCAATCTGCAACGCTTCATCGATGAAGAAGTACTGCCGGGCACAGGGCTGGATCGCGAAGAATTCTGGGAAGGGTTCGACGCTCTGGTACATGAGCTGGCTCCCCTGAACCGCGACTTGCTGGCAGAACGTGACCGCCTGCAAGGCGAGCTGGATAAATGGCACAAGGCGCATCCCGGCCCGATCAGCGATATGCCGGCCTACCGTAGTTTTCTGCAATCCATCGGTTATCTGCATCCGGTGCCTGAGCAGGTCTGCGCCACCACCTCCAATGTGGATCTGGAAATCAGCGACCAGGCCGGCCCGCAATTGGTGGTCCCTGCCAGCAATGCTCGATACGCACTGAATGCGGCCAATGCACGCTGGGGTTCACTGTATGACGCCCTGTACGGCACCGATGCGATTCCCACCAGCGAAGGCGCGGAAATCAGTGCCGGTTACAACCCGCTGCGCGGAGCCAAGGTCATCGTCTTTGCCCGTGAACTGCTGGACGAAGTCGCCCCCCTCGCCCGAGGCACGCACATCGATGCGCGGCATTACGCGATCATCGACGGCAAGCTACAGATCAGGCTGGCAGATGACAGTGAAACCGGTCTGAAACAGCCGGAAAAATACCTCGGCTATCAGGGCGATCCCCAGCATCCGACCGCCGTGCTGCTGAAGAACAATGGCTTGCATGTGGAAATCCAGATCGACCACAAACACGCCATCGGCAGCAACGATATCGCCGGGATCAAGGATCTGCTGATCGAATCGGCGCTTTCAACCATCATCGACTGCGAAGACTCGGTCACCGCCGTGGATGCCGACGACAAGGTGTCGGTCTATCGCAACTGGCTGGGCCTGATGAAGGGCGACCTGAGCGAAGAGCTGGTCAAGGGCGGCAAGACCATCACCCGTCGTCTCAATGCAGACCGTGCCTACAAGGCCGCCAATGGTGGTGAACTGAAACTGCCGGGGCGCTCTCTGTTGCTGATCCGCAACGTAGGCCATCTGATGACCAGCCCCGCCATTCTGGACCGCCAGGAACATGAAATTCCCGAAGGCATCCTCGATGGCGTGATAACCAGCCTGATCGGCCTGCATGACCTGAAACGTCGTGGCAATTCCCGTGCAGGCAGTATCTATATCGTCAAACCCAAGATGCATGGCCCTCAGGAAGTGGCATTCGCCGGTCAACTGTTCAGCCATATCGAGGACCTGCTCAAACTGCCGCGAAACACCCTGAAAATGGGCATCATGGATGAAGAACGCCGCACCAGCGTCAACCTCAAGGCCTGCATCGATGCGGCCTCGACGCGGGTTGCCTTTATCAACACCGGCTTTCTGGACCGTACCGGCGATGAAATCCACAGCGCCATGCAGGCCGGCCCGGTATTGCGCAAAGGCGACATGAAAAACACGCCCTGGATCAAGGCTTACGAGCGTAACAACGTGCTGGTCGGCCTGACCTGCGGCCTGCGCGGACGGGCGCAGATCGGCAAAGGCATGTGGGCGATGCCCGATCGCATGGCCGACATGCTGGAGCAGAAAATCATCCACCCGCAATCCGGAGCCAGCACGGCCTGGGTGCCCTCACCGACCGCCGCGACCTTGCATGCGCTGCACTATCACAAGGTCGATGTGACCAAAGTCCAGGAAGAGCTGCAACAGATCAAGCTGGCCGATATCAGCGAACAGTTGCTGGATGACCTGCTGAGCATCCCGGTTGCCAACAAGACGGACTGGTCTGTGGAGCAGATTCGTGCAGAAGTCGAGAACAATGCCCAGGGCTTGCTCGGTTATGTGGTGCGCTGGGTCGAGCAGGGCGTCGGTTGCTCCAAGGTGCCGGACATTCACAACGTAGGCCTGATGGAGGACCGGGCAACGCTGCGCATCTCGAGCCAGCACATGGCCAACTGGCTGTACCATGACGTGATCGATCAGGAGTTCGTGCTGGGCATTCTGGAGCGCATGGCCAGGGTGGTCGACAAACAGAACGCCGGGGACTCGAGCTATCGGCCCATGGCGGCGGACTTCAAGAAATCCGTCGCCTTCCAGGCGGCCTGCGCGCTGGTGCTCAAGGGCACCGAACAACCCAGCGGTTATACCGAACCGTTGCTGCATAAGTTTCGGTTGGGGTTCAAAAAGTAGGAGCGAATTCATTCGCGAAGGTCATTCATTCGCAAAGTCATTTTTTTCGCGAATAAATTCGCTCCTACGGGGGTGTCAGGAGCTTTCGCGTACCACCAGCTCAAAACCCAGGTCCACATGAGGTGGCTGGGCCAGCCCTTCAAGCAGGCCCAGCAGTACTTGTGCAGCGCGTTGCCCGACTTCCTGGCGCGGTGTGCGGATCGAAGTCAGGCGCGGGAACATGTGGGCCGAGCCGGGCAAATCGTTGAATCCCACCAGGGAAACCTGCTCCGGTATCGCAATCCCACGGCGCAAGGCCTCAAGGGACGCGCCCTGTGCAAGGTCGTCGTTGCAGAAGAAGATACCATCCACATCAGGATGCCGCTCCAGCAATTGCGCGAACAATTCGCTGCCAAGACCGATGGAAGACGGTTGCGGCGTCGAGACTTGCAGCTCAGGGTCGTACAACCCCGCCTCCTCCAGCACCTGACGAAAACCCACGCCACGTCTCAATACCCGCGGGTCGAGCTGGGCCGCCATATAGACCAGACGCTTGCGACCGCGCCCCAGCAGATGGCGCGCCGCCTGCGCTCCGGCATCTTCCTGGGAAAACCCCACGCAATAAGCCTCGCGCTCGATATCCAGCTCCATCATATGGACACAGGGAATACCGCTGGCCTCCAGCATCTGACGCGACGCGGGCGTGTGGTCGAAACCGGTCAGCAGGATGCCTCTGGGCCGATTGACCAAGTGGTTGCGCAGCAGCTTTTCTTCCTCGTCGGGCGAGTAGTGATAGTTACCGATCATCACTTCCAGACCGCGAGTGCGCAGCACGCCCTGAATGGCTTCCAGGGTATCGATGAATAACTGGTTGGAGAGCGAAGGCACCAGCACCACTACGGTCTGGCTACAGGATGACGCCAGGGCGCGGGCCGCAGGGTTGGCGACATAGCCCAGGCTTTGCGCCGCTGCGCGAACCTTGTCCACCAGCTCTGGAGCAACGGTGGCAACACCACGTAATGCACGGGAAGCCGTGATAGGCGAAACGGCGGCAAGCTGCGCAACTTCATTAAGGGTCGGACGGCCTGTGGAGCGGGAACCAATGCGGGTCATCTATTGCCAACTAACATAGGGGTTGCCAAATGTATTCAATGCCCCCTAAGGTAGCGCTGTCTCATGGATCGTGACAATGCTTTCTCGCGGGCGCTCACTGCGCAGAACAGCCTGCAATGATATGGCTACACCTAAAACAACGACAAGAACTGGAACAGCCCAGACTGAACTTTGCTTCCACCGGACAAAGACAGCGCTGTCTCCAGATGAGGTATCTAATGTGACAACTGCGAATACTGCTATTTCCGCCCTTGTAGTGATGGGTGTTTCCGGCTGCGGCAAGAGTGTGGCCGGCGCAGAAATTGCCCTCAACAGTGGCGGTCGCCTGATCGAAGGCGATGCCTTTCACCCCCCCGCCAATATCGAAAAGATGAGCGCTGGCACTCCCCTCACTGACGAAGACCGTGCCGGCTGGCTGACTCGTCTTGGCGAGGAAATGGCTGCTGCCGTGAAAAATGGCGAACGTCCGGTCCTGACCTGCTCCGCCCTCAAGCTTCGCTACCGCGAACGTCTGCGCGAAGCCGTGCCAGGCCTGGGATTTGTCTTTCTGGAGTTGAGCAAGGAAGTCGCGACCGACCGCTGCGCACATCGACCGGGGCATTTCATGCCGGCCAGTCTGGTGGACAGCCAGTTCGCAACCCTTGAACCGCCTCATGGCGAACCCAGGACTCTGGTCGTCGATGCGACTCAGTCTGTGGACACCATTGGCAAGCAAGCCTCGGCCTGGTGGAAAGACTCGCTAGGCGGCTAAAGGCGTGAGTGCGAAAGACAGCGCTGTCTTGAAAACAGGACAGCGCCAAATGGTAGGGCGTGATCATTCTCGACGCACACAGACTCACCAGGAACGATCACGCTTTTGAATTGCTCCTATAAAACAAAGACAACCGGAGAGAACTCCCATGTTCGGTATGACCCATGAGACGTACCTGCTGATAGATGCGTTGGTAACCGTCGTCGGCCTTGTGCTGCTGATTACCAAATTCAAAGTTCACCCCTTCGTTGCACTGACCATTGCAGCGGGCTTCCTGGGCCTGACCTCCGGCATGCCGGTGGAAAAGGTCATGAAATCGTTCCAGGACGGTTTCGGTGGCGTACTGGGCTTCGTCGGCATCATCCTTGGTCTGGGCACCATGCTCGGCAAGCTGATGGCTGACTCGGGCGGTGCCGATCAGATCGCGCAAACTCTGATCCGCACATTCGGCAAGCAGAAAGTGCATTGGGCGATGATGCTGTCCGCGTTTCTGGTCGGGATCCCGCTGTTCTTCGAGATCGGCTTCGTGCTGCTGATCCCGCTGGTATTCATTGTGGCGCGTCGTACCGGTGTGTCGATCGTCAAGATCGGTATCCCGCTGCTGGCCGGTCTGTCGGCCGTTCACGGGCTGGTACCGCCGCACCCGGGTCCGCTGCTGGCCATCGGTATTTTCGGTGCTGACATCGGCAAGACCATTTTCTACGGCCTGATCATCGCACTGCCGACTGCCGTCATTGCAGGCCCTATCTATGGAAAATGGATTTCCAAGTACATTCCCGGCACGCCTTCCCAGGAACTGATGGATCAGATCGCCAAGGAGTCGAGCACACAAAACCTGCCCGGCTTCGGCATCACGCTGGTGACCATCCTGCTGCCGGTCTTCCTGATGCTGCTCAAGACGTTTGCCGACGTGGTATTCCCGCCGGAAAACATGTTCCGTATCTGGATGGACCTGATCGGTCACCCGATCAGTGCCCTGCTGGCAGCCCTGTTGCTGGCGTTCTACACCTTCGGTTCGGCACGTGGCTTTGACCGTACCAAGATCATGAAGCTGCTGGACCAGAGTCTTGCGCCTGTCGCGGCCATCGTGCTGATCGTCGGCGCTGGCGGCGGCTTCAAGCAAATGCTGGTGGCCAGTGGCGTGGGTGATGTCATCGGTAACATGGCGGTGCAGGCACAGGTCAACCCGCTCCTTCTGGCGTGGCTGGTGGCTGCGGTGATTCGTATCGCGACAGGCTCGGCGACTGTGGCAACCATTACCGGCGCAGGCATTGTTGCGCCAGTGGTCGGACTGATTCCCGGCGTCAACCGTGAGCTGCTGGTATTGGCCACGGGTGCAGGCTCACTGATCCTGTCCCATGTGAACGACGCTGGTTTCTGGCTGGTGAAGCAGTACTTCAACATGACCGTATCAGAAACATTCAAGACCTGGACGGTCATGGAAACCATCCTTTCGGTGGTCGGCCTGATCTTTGTCCTGCTGTTGTCGATGGTCGTTTAACAGACGCACGATGCAATGAAGTTTCGCGGGCAGTTCATGCCCGCGAGACTGTTCCCCCTCCCCCGGCACGCCATCGCTTAGATGCATTCATTTATACGAGCACGCCACTTGAGCATCCGCCCCAAAGACACGGCCAACGCCCGGCCCTGCGGCTCTGCGACAGATTGCATGGTGCTGTAAATCACTCTCAGATCCGATTTCCTACGCTCCACTACGCACTTTCATTTTGAAATATCAGAAAGCTCAGGCAATGTTTCAAACTAATGCCTACGCTTACATATGTCAGGGAGTTGACCCTCTCAACGCCCTCCTGAAAGTCGGCGGCAATGGCGAGGTATGCTGCGACTTACGTTACTTTTTACTTTCCGCCAGTAATTACGGGCATTTTCGTGCCAAAACGGGCAGAATTGGCGTACTCGTCGTATCGTTGATGCAAATCTCGATGACAAGAAAATGACCCGAGGGAATTAATTTCAACGCTGCAACGTCATACGATGGATGCATTTGGATGTACTCGGCAACAATCACCACGCAAAGGCAAACGCCAGCCTCTTGATAGAGGCGTTTCAAGAGGCCATCAAGGAAAAGATTATGTTGATACTCACTCGCAAAGTAGGCGAAAGCATAAACATCGGTGACGAAATCACCGTGACGATTCTTGGCGTTCAAGGACTGCAAGTCCGGCTAGGTATCAACGCACCGAAGAATGTCTCAGTGCATCGCGAAGAGATCTACAAGCGTATCCAGGCAGAACTGGCTCCAAACCAGGACCCACAATAACACCCGCTACACCCCTCTATTCAGCTGATCTGCCACCCCATTGGCAGATCAGCCATACGGCGCCGTGAAAGGCGCCGTTTTTTATTCCCGCCCCCCAATCTTCCCTCCCTCGCGGCAGTGACCACTTGTCATTCACCCGGAACATCGCTCGAACCCCACAAGTCCACCCCAAGCAAGCACTCAGATCAATGCCAGCCCGTTGTGCGTAGTGAGCCGGGCATTCTCTTTTACCTGATGACCCGAATACGGTGAATGACGATGGCTACGACGAATGAACCCACAGTCAGTGGCAACGCACACGCTGGCAGGCCGACAGGCCAGGAACCTCTGCCAGGATTGCAGGACGATGCCCAACATCCCCTTGAGGACACGAAAGAACAACTCAACGCGCCATTCGAGCAGTACCGCGACACGGCTGCAGATCAGATCGACAACCTGGCACAGACGGCTCAGTCAGTTGCAAAAGAGATATCGGATAACGACACGCTGGGGCTTTCCCGATACGTCTCTGATATCGCACAGGGCATGAACGATCTGGCAGAAAAGCTGCGAGGCAAGAACACCGATGAGTTGTTGCAGGATGCGGGCAGACTGGCGCGTGACAACCCCCTGCTGTTTCTCTGCGGCAGTGTTGCGCTGGGGCTTGGGCTGTCACGGGTACTCAAGGCATCGATGCCCGCAACAGACGCCCCCTCTTCGACGACAGACGCCCCCGGGTTTGCCGATGACCCTGTCGATGAACTCTACCGGGATGGCTTGAACAGGGATGGCCTGTCCAGAGGAGATGTGTAATGAAGACAACACCCGACATTCCAGAGAGATCGCCTGAAAACGAAACCTCGGTACTGGGCTTGATCAAGCAACTGGCGCATGAGGTTCCAGCCCTGATCAACAAGGAAATAGCGCTGGCCAAGGCCGAGCTGCGGGAATCGATCCAGACCTCCAGACAAGCAATCATGACGATCGGCATTGGCGCGATCATGGTTCTGGGCGGCTTCATCATATTGTTGCAGGCAGCGGTCTATGTGCTGACCCACTTCATGGCCTCATGGCTGGCGGCATTGATTGTCGCAGTGGTCGCCATGATCGTGGGGTATCTCATGATCATGGCTGGCAACAAGAAGCTCGACCCCGCCAGTCTTGCACCTGAACGCACCGCCAGCACCTTGCAGAAAGACAAGGAAGCTATCCAGAGGAAAGTCTCATGAGCATAGACAGCAGCTTCGGCACCCCGGAAGACTTCGAGGCGCCACCGCAAAAGAGCCCGGAAACCCTGGAACAGGAAATCGATGCACAACGCTCCAGCATCGGCAACATTGTCGATGCGCTCGAAAAAAAGATATCACCCGGCCAATGGGTCGATCAGGCCCTGGCCTACGCCCGGGAAAACGGCGGCGAGTTTGTTGGCAATCTGGGCAATAACGTCAAGGCCAATCCGGTGCCTGCCGTACTGGCATCGGTGAGCATAATCTGGCTGATGCTGGGCAGCCGCACGCCCTCCTCCGGCCCTTCGGCTATCGACAGCGTCGGCAGGAAAGTCAGCGATATGGCGGAAAGTGTCGGCGACAGCCTGAGCAGTGCCAAGGCCAGGGTGCAGGAAACCGCTGCCCGCATGAAAGACAAGGGCAGCCAGTTGACGGACAGTATCGGAGATAAACTCTCGTCGCAATCGGGTCACGACACAGGCCTGGCGTTTCAGGAAAAACGCCTCAGCGCCAACACCTTGTTAAGCGAGCAGCCCTTGGCTGTCGCCGCCATCGGTGTTGCCCTGGGAGCGCTCATCGGCGCAGCCTTGCCGGCCAGCGAGCGTGAGAAACGGTTGATCGGCCAGGCACGCGACAAGCTGATCAATACGCCTGCACAGCACAATGACCATGAGCAGTTTTCGTCGACAGGCACTGGCTTGCCTCCTGACAGATCACCGTTGCCAGAAAAGCATGACAGCCTTGCGGGCCGTTCCGAACCACTGCCGGGAACTTCGTCGGGAACGTCGCCCGGCCTGGGTTGAGTCAGGCGAACGGCCCCGCTCAGGCAGGGCCGTTCACCCTTGTCATGGCCTGATCGCATTCATCTCAGAAGGCAATGCACGATCCGGTCCTTTACCTGAAGGCGTCGCTCCTTGAGCTTCTTGAGTTCATCATCACCAATCCCTCCGGCCAGTCCCTTTTCGGCATGGATCACCTGAGTATCCGTATCGTCATAATCCGCGAGCAATTGCTGCAACTTCGCATCGCTCTTGCTGCGCTGGACGACTTCTTCCCGGGTCAGTTGCAAATCTGCGAATAGATCATGTTTGACTGGCATGGATAATCATCTCCTGTAGAACTGCTGAACCATGAGCCCGGCAGGTGAGGCCTGGCTTACTGATACAGTCAGGCCTCAGCCTTGAAAGTTCAGAACAAGCGACGTCTGGGGCGCCCATACAGGAGCACGCTCTTCCAGGGGCTGCATCTGGCTGTGACGTGAAGGTTCGAGCGGTAGGACCTTGTCCTGCAACCTTGCCAGAACGGCATCGATCACTGCCCGGCTGGCATCATGATGAAACTGCCAGACGCCATATATCCGCCCATCGAATGAGGGTTCGCTGCCCAGTTGAGGGTCGGCCTTGAGCCCGGCTCCGATTCCAAACAGATGCAGGCCATGCAAACGGCGACCGAACTGATCCTGCGGGCAACCCGAAGCATCGGAGTCCAGGCCTCCCTTGGTTTCACAAAGACGCACCGGGCGACCATCCGGGTAAGTCAGAGACGGCAAGCGAGGCTGATAACCCGTGCATTGCACCACGACACTGGACTCGGCCAAGGCCTGCCCTGCCTTTTCATAATCTGCGGGCTGGCCACCGCTGGTCTGCAGTAACTGCACACGCACGCCTGTCTTGCCGATCCGACCGCTCTTGAGCGCTTCGCAACCGATATCCAGCGCCCTGTAGCGCAAGCCACCGGAACGGTTGATACGCCCCGATATCGGACAGATGTCGGATTGAGGGTCAAACTCATAACCGGCCGCCACAGCCTGCTCGACACTTTCATAGAACAGGCGGATTCGCGTGCGGTGGACCAGCGTCACTTCCTGCAAACCTGCAAACTCCAGGGCATCGGCCAGATTTTCCAGAACCGAAAATGCACTGTGAGAGCCTCCGACCACGGTTATTCGTCTTCCACTGGCCAGAGCAGGCGCAAAGACTTCACGCAGTTGTACGGCATTCATGCGCAGCAGCATGTCGGAGCTCTGGATATTCATCGAAACAGGCACTGCCAGGCCTTGATCTGCCAGACCACGGATCAGATGCTGAGGGTCCTGGCGCCCTCCCAGATTGAGTACCAGCGTCCGGCAATGGATCAGACGCATGCAGCCTTCGGTTTCAACCTTCAGGCAGAACGTGTCATCGTCGCAGATCACCTCGGTAATGGTCGTACAGCGCCAGATCTTCACGCCATGGTGATGGACGATATAGTTCAGCAACAGCCTGGACGCCTCGGCCATCAACTGCCCGACATCAGACAATTGCGGAGCGCTCTGGGCCTGACCTCTGATACGCCAGTAAGCAGGTGAAGACTCCAGCGGCTCGAACACCTCACTCAACGCCGGATCGCGCAAGCAATCAATAAACACATCTCCAACCGAGTTGGCCGTGATGCGGTACTGCCCCAACACCCCGGTTCCGGGATTGTCACTGGCATCAACCACTATCAAGCCGTTGCGTGCAATATCGGCCAACGTACCGCTTTTCAGCGCGTTGAATAAAAACCCCATACCCGCGAGCCCGGCGCCTCCTACAACACATCCACATGTTGTTTCCAAATGTTCTTCAAACATGATGAGGCTCCATCGTCATATAAATACGTTGGTGCGATCCAGAAGTTCTGGAAGTTATGCGCAAGGCAAGGCGCCCAAGAACAAGGCTCTTGAGCAGAGAAACTTATCGTCATCTTTATTTTATGAGAGGTGCACCAGGCCTTGATGCACATGGGCTTTTGCAAAAGCCTCTTGATACGGCATAAATATTTTCATATTCAACAAAACTAAACATAAAGCTACCGCCAGCCCGTTAATTAAACAGACGCGGACTGCACCTTCAAGAAACCTGATATATCCAGCCAGCGCCGGACAGAAGAGAAAGGACTGAATGAATACTTGCAAAGAACACGCAAAGTGTCAAATAACCTTCAAACAACCTGAACAAAATCCGCTCACCGCCGCAACCACATGTTCCTTATGAAAATAATACCTCTACTGCTCTAAAACTAGCTTATCCTGCCCACTTTCAAAGCATTCGATGACCTTTTATTTTTACATCGCCCAGGGAAAAACCCGCAAAAGGCCAGCGCCAGCAAATTGACAAACCTGTTCGCAAGCACCCCAGAAATCGTGACTGACTCAAAACCGATACACACGCAAACGCCCCGGCCATGAATGACCGGGGCGATATGGAGTCAGGCGTTATGGGTACAGGTTATGCGAATAGAATCTGACGTGCGTCAGGCCGTGTGATAGTGAGGTTGAAGCTGGCCGTGATGAGCCCGCTCATCGCGCAGCTCCGCTACCAGATCGGAAATATCCCGGCTGGTCTTGAGCCTGTCCAGGGAGATTCCGGTGACTGAAAGCTCTACACGACCCGTGGATGGATCGGTTATCTGCACGGACATGGTTGTTCTTTCAGGCGTAAGGCCCGGCACGACAGTACAGGTACAACTCAATGGTAAAAAAGCAACTTCTATTATATTTCGCAATTCCAGTGTAGACAGTCCAGAAGCGATCATTAGCCATCTCCTTTTTATCAAACGCTGCAGGGATCAGCAGTTTGCCAATGCTTTTTTAGTTTCCCGCCCAAGCAAGACATTCCATTGCCCGCCAACTAATTACCATCAATAACTGCATATAAACCCGTTTATACGCTCATCCTTCACATCAGGCAAACCTCTTGCCCGGCTATTAATATAGCACCCCTTCAGAATTATTTATGATAACGACCAGAAAAAACGTTTCATCAGGGACTATCAGCCCTTTTGTCCGATACTTTGGCCAAAAAGCATTGCACGTGCTCACTCAGAAGGCAGACAAACGGTCCATGAAGCGACGAAAAACAGCGGCACTTTCAGGCCCTGCGCTCCGTTAAAAGAGCCTGAAAATACCGCACACAACGACACATTATTATTCCGGTGAACGAGGCAGACGCAGATGTATCAAGGCCACACGGGCACCGTGTTTGTCCCGCCGCTCTTCAATGGCAAACGGCCGAAACCCCATGCGGGGATAAAACAACAGGCCTGGAACATTGTGATTGAAGCAAGAAGCGGTCAATTCGGTGGCTTCATGCTTGTCGAACGCGATATTCATCATGCAACTGATCATGTAACGCCCCACGCCCTTGGAGCGGGCCTTGGGTGCAATGATCACATTGCCCAGCGAGCAGCGACCACGGAAATCAGAACGGGAAAAATTGGCAAATCCGACCACTTCGCCATTCATTTCAATCACGGTCGAGTCGAAACGAGTCTCCATGGCCTCCTTGAGTTGAGGCGGTGTCAGTGGATAGACCGCTCTGGGGAACATGTAAAACAGCTCGTCGGCATTCTGAGGCAGCTCGCACACGATGGGGATGTCTTTCTCTTCCATTGGACGGTGATGGAACATTGAGCAGTAACCTCTTGAAGGGTTTGAATAACAAGCGATAGGACTATATGCGACCCGACAGATTCCGCACTGCCGCACGACAGAATCACGACATGAAATATTGCCTGACGCTATCCCTGCGGATTCAGGGCCTGCCGCCGACGCAATATTCTGTAACCGATTTTCTACACACCGCCTTGCAACGCGGATACAGAAGCGGCATTTATTTCATTTTGTTTACCGGAACACCACCCTCATGCCGATATTCTCTCTTGCTCGCCTCAAGGCACGCCGATTTACCTGGGCATGCATGGCGGCCATCATTATTGGCTTGCCTGTGGGCTGTGCGGTGCTGGAACACAAGGAGCGAGAGCTGGTCTTTCGCATCGAACCCGGCAATGCCAGCTGGTACAGCGGCCTGCCCGCCGACGTGCAGGAGCTGGAACTCAACACGCCGGCATTCGGCACCTCGCAGAATATCCATGCCTGGTGGTGGCCTGCAACGCGCAAGGATGCTCCAGCGGTTCTGTACCTGCACGGCTCACGCTGGAACCTGACCGGCCAGTTGTTTCGTATCGAACAACTGCGGGCACTGGGCTTCTCGATTCTTGCCATCGACTACCGGGGCTTTGGTCAGAGCATGGGGCAACTGCCGTCTGAAACCACCGTTTATGAGGACGCCCGGATTGCCTGGGATCGTCTCAAGCAACTGCAACCAGACCCGCAACGCAGGCTGATCTACGGCCACTCCCTGGGGGGTGCCGTGGCGGTGGACCTGGCTGCCGAACTGGGGCGCGAAGCCAAGAAAGAAGACACGCCGGCACAGGCTCGCGGCCTGATCATCGAATCCACCTTCACCAACCTGGCCGATGTCGCCACGGCCATTGCCAATACATCGCTACCCGTGCGCTGGCTGCTTTCGCAGAAATTCGACTCACTGGACAAGATCGCGGACATTCACATGCCGGTGCTGATCGTACATGGCACCGACGACCGCTATGTACCGGCACGCTTCAGCGAGGAATTGTTCGAGGCCGCACAGGAGCCCAAGAATCTGTTGCTGGTGCCGGGCGGTACTCACAACAACAGCATGCGTCTGGGCAGGCAGGCTTATAGCCAGGCGATTCAAGCCTTGTTGAAGGCTACGGCGTCACCGGAACATGCAAAGAAAGAGGAGAACAGGCAGAAACAGGCGGGATGACTGCTACCGTGCCGAAAGTATTTCGGCACGGCATCGATCAGGTCAGATCAGGCCCTTGTTGGCGGCCTCTTCAAGCGTACTGCGTGCCAGTTGCTTGATCAGCGCGTCCGAGGACTCGTTGAAGGGAACAGCAAAAACCAGGAACAACTGCATCCAGGTTGTCAGTTTCTCTTGTTTACGCACCTGGCCCAGCTTCTTGCCGTCCTTGTCACGGAAGGTCAACTCAAGCGACAAGGTGTTATCAAACGTGTTGGGGATCAGGAAAAAGGTAAACCCTGTCAGAAAAGCGCCAGCCAGATTGCCTTCTTCATGATTACGCAGTGTCGCAGTGACATACACGTCGGATGATTGCTGCTCGGTGGTAACCCTGGCAAAACGCTGACTATCCTGAAACTCCTGAACCAACTGCTTTTCCAGACCTGCGATATTGGTATTAGTGTTCATCGCATTGTCGTTATGAGCATACTCGGCGAGCACTTTGAGGTAGACGACAGGTTTATCCTGCTTGGTCTGAGCAAGCGGCCACTGCCCGACAGGCGTCAACTCATGATGGGAGTACGTCATGCAGCCTTGCAGGCTGAGGAAAAAAACAACGACAAGCAACGCAAAAAACTTGTTCACGGAAATAGCCTTATTCTTTGGGAAGTTGTTGAGTGGCGTCTTTGAGCAGGACATTAACCAGCTCGGTCAACTGATGAGAACCCAGGGTCATGTTGTAATAGTCGTTGTCCCACAAACCCGTGTTCTGGTCGCGCTTGAGCACCTGCCGTGACAGGGCCAGTTGCTTGCCTGTGCGATCGGTGATGCTCAGCTCACCCGAAAGATCATATGCATCGACATAAATCGGGCCATTGACCCAGATCCAGACCGTCAATGTCAGCAAGGCGCCAGGAAAATAGCCAGGGTGCGGCGTACGCTTGCCCTTGAGAGACGTGAAGTTGAACGTCAGATCGACATCCTTCTCACCCAGCTTGGCCGGGAACACGATCATTTTCTGGAAGAACTCGCCTCGCTCAATGTACGTATTGATCTGGCTGGTCAACTGAACGCCGATATTACGACGCACATCGGCCTTGATGCTCTCATCCGAAACCTGCACGTCCTTGACCGAGGCCCCTATAGGCAAGGTGTGTTCCGCAATTTCGATAGGAGGGGCAATCGGGCCTGCAGGCGTGAAGGAAACACACCCAGTCAACATCAGCCCCATGAAGCCGATCGCGGCGTACTGCAACTTATTCATTTAACGCACATCCTTGAGATGTCACCGCAAAGCGCCATCTGACCTGTAGAGAGTGAGGGCATACCACAGGCTATCGCCCGTCCGTGGCACGCAAACGATGGCCGAATGCCATCGAGGGCGGCGATTGTAACCACTCTGTATCAGGCGTGCTAATTAATTGATGTGGCGAGGGAGGAAAAGGCTTGGAGGCGCAGGGAAGAGGTTTTACCGGGCAATGCTCACGCTCCCACCCTGGAGCGAAAGTTATGAGTTTCAGTACTTGATACGATAAATATTCAACAGGGTTTCATTGGCATATATATATTCAATCTTGCCGATAAAGGCGCTGCGCTCCAGCCAGTCATTAGGGCCCATCGCGACCTGAAAACGTGGAGTGCAGGTGCATTCATAATGACCTGCCGTCACCGGCCATACGCCGTCCTGAATTTCCTGCTGAGCCGTTTCATCCAGGATAAGCACGCCCTTGTTGATGACGTTGATCAGTTCGCCCAGGTCAGTGCGCAAGGTAAAGCGTGCATTCAAGTGCGCAACATCACCTGAGTTCTCGATAAAGAAATCGGAACCACCTGGCAGTACTACGCCCTGAAATTGCGGGCCATGGAACTCCCCGCCGACAATCGAGGTATTACTGCGAAGACCGTCGCTGCATATACCCAGAAACGCCGGAGCATCGGTACGTAATGTGATAGTGAGAACGTTTTCCAACAAAGGGATCTTTGTTGTGGTACTTACAGCACGTTCGGTTCTCTTGCGAGAGTCGGTAAAATCAATGACATTCATATCAAGCCCTCTCGCTCGATCCATGTGCGAACATCTGCGCACATTGGCATTACATTTTTATAGTAATAGCACTATTCAAAGTGCATCAAGTTTCGGCTCATCCCAGTTTGGTTGTCAAGATAATTGTACCCGCCAGTTCACTTAATATGATGGTGGTCACATTCGCGGCCAGAGCAACAAATCCTTGCCATCCCGATAAAATCGGCTAAGTTGTACGATGACAGACGAATGCAAGGAACTCACTATCCAGACCGTCTGTCCGTCTTAATCTAACTACAAAAAAAGGACCTGTTCATGAAAAAGCTCAAACTGCTTGTGGGTTTTCTGTGTCTCTTCACCGGGTTTGTATACGCCGCCTCTTCCGATGAGAACGATGTTGCCGCTGCCGTGGACAAGCTGACCCAGGCCATGCTGCACAAGGATATCGGGCAACTGAAAAAGCTGACCGCAGACAATCTTACCTACGGCCACTCCAGCGGTAACATTCAGGACAAGCAGGCATTCATTGCTGATA
Organism: Pseudomonas sp. FG43; assembly: GCF_057809175.1. NCBI lineage: Bacteria > Pseudomonadati > Pseudomonadota > Gammaproteobacteria > Pseudomonadales > Pseudomonadaceae > Pseudomonas > Pseudomonas sp. FG43. The sequence goes on along the minus strand of NZ_JBMDJL010000008.1, from coordinate 196,647 downwards.
TCGAAACCGGGAAAAGTGCTTTCAACGAGTTGAAAATGCTCAACCAGAAAATCACCCTTTCCGGCGATGTCGCCCTGGTGCGCAATCACTTTTCGGCCCAGGCAGTGAACAGCGGCAAGGTAGTGCCGACCGAGATCGAAAACTTTCAGATCTGGCAGAAACAGAACGGCCAATGGCTATTGATTGGCAGACAAGCGTTCCGTTTCTGATTCAGGCAATGCGGACGGCCAGTTCTCACTGCGAACCGAACATGGCCGTCCAGTAGATTCCTGCATCGCTCTTGGGGTCGATCGCATAGGCTGCGCCCAACTCGCGAAAGCCCGGATTCATCAGATTGGCGCAGTGGCCGGGGCTGGCTAGCCAGCCATCGACCACCTTGCGCACCGAGTCCTGGCCAGCGGCGATGTTCTCACCGATCTGCTGGGCGATGTAACCGGCCAACTCGGCCCGATCCCCCGGCGTACTGCCATCGCGCCCTTTGTGATCGAAGAAGCTGTTATTGGCCATGGACCGGGTATGCCCTTCAGCCGCCGTTGCCAGCGTGGCATTCCAGGCCAGCGGGTTCGTGGCATTAAAGGCCTGAGTACCGCACTGACGTGGCTGCGTGCGTGCTGTGTTGATCAGCTCAAGCAGCTTTTGCCCTTCAGCCTGCCACTCTCCAAGCCGCGCAGCCAGCAGAGAGCGCGCCAGTACAATGCGCCATTCGCGCCCTTCCCGGCTCACACCGATGTCGACGAATTGCGGGTCCAGCACTACCTGGCAAAAACTTTCCTGCACCGCTTTCATGGCCGATTGCGCATCCCGCGGCCCCGACAGGCTGATAGCCTGCACAGTAACCATCGGATAGGAGGCACGTGCCAGCGATTGCTGCAAATCACCTGACCCGGTAGCCGGCAACACCAGACGTGAATCACTGACCAGCGGCGGCAGCTCCATGGAAACCTGCCCGGCACAGCGTTGAACCTGGCTGCGATAGAGATTGATGGACTCTGCCAGTTGCGTTTCTTCGGTTGCCAGCGCAGCAACGGAAAACACCATTCCCAATGACAGCACAGCAAGACGCAAAGCGGATGACATGACGCGCATGAAGGAGCCTACCTTTAGACCGGACCCGCACATGATGCGTGATTTACGTGGCAAATTGCACTCTGCGGGTGGGGCCTGAATCATCCTGAATAACGTTAACTGTTTTTTGCCTTGCGACCGCGTGTACCCGGTTTTGCCGGCACGCTATTCCCGTACTCGTTCCACCAGACCATAAGCGCTTCCATGGTTGGCCCAAGCCCGCGCGCCTTGGTCGTGATTTCATATTCGACACGAGGCGGCACTTGCGCAAACACGGTGCGCGACACCAGGCCATCGTTTTCAAGCTCGCGAAGTTGCGCCGTCAGCATGTGCTGGGTAATGCCTGGAATTGCCTTGCGCAGTTCTCCGAAGCGATAGATCCGCTGGTTGAGCAACCACATTATTTCCAGCTTCCATTTGCCCGACAGCAACGAGAATGCCCGGCGCATTTCCTCGTGCATATTGATCTTTTCGTCGTCGTTAGTCTGGTTTTCCATACTAAGTATCACTTTTTCATCCTACTTGCGGCTTTTCATATTAGACGACACTCTCGCCGCGAGTCGATGCATTACAACCCGTACAGGACACTTCCATGATTGAAAACTACGCCTACTGGATCAGCACACTGTTGCTGTCTGCGCTCTATCTGGTTTCCGCAGCCATGTACATTCGCAAAAGTGAATGGGTGCGTGAAACGCTGGGGGAACTGGGTTATCCCGGATATCTCGTGCCTCTGCTTATTGTCACGAAAATTCTGGCAGTGGTCGTCATTGTCTCGCGCTTCAACGTAGGGCTTAGCGACCTCGCCTACGCCGGCGTCTTCTATCACCTGCTACTTTCCGCACTGGCCTATATCGGTGTGCGCAAGCCCGGTGGAGCATTGCCAGCAGTGGTGTGTCTGGTACTGCTGACAACCTCTTTCTACACCCAGAATGCCGCCCGTGAAGTGCCATCACCCTATGGTCAGGTCATGGCTTTCTCACAGGAAAGTCAGTAGTCCAGACGGCGTGCCTGACGACAAAGGAAGCTCAGGTATCAAGTTGCAGGTTCTTGCGAATACCCGCATCCAGCACGCTCGCCGGTGCGAATCGACGCAAGAACTGCAACTGCCTTGCAGCCTTGCCCGCGGTGTAACGAAGCTTCGGCCGCTCGGCACTCGCCGCCTGCAACACGACGTCGGCGACGATGGAGGGTTCGTCGGCGTTCGCCATGGCTTGTTTGACCACTTTCGTAACATGCGCACGAATCGACTCATACTCGTTGAGCTTTGCATCCGGCTCAATGTTATTAGCCTCGAACTGCGTCCTGGTATAGGCAGGCTCGATGACCGAGACTCGAACCCCACGGGTACGCAATTCATGATCCAGCGCTTGCGAGTAACCCGCCACTGCATGCTTGCTGGCGCAGTAAAGCGCGACATAAGGCACCGAAACAGCGCCGAGAATCGAGCCGATATTGATGATCCGTCCGCTACCACGCTCAAGCATGTGCGGCACAATTGCACGGGTCATGCGCACGATACCCAGAAAGTTCGTATCGAAGAGAGCCTTGGCCTGTTCGATAGAACTTTCTTGCGCGGCCCCCGGAGCAATCCCGAAGCCCGCGTTATTGACCAACAGATCAATGCGCCCTTCCCGCTTGAGCAACTCGTTGACCGCAGCATCGACGGATTCGTCGTCAGTGACGTCAAGAGCCAGTAATGGAAAACGCCGCTGACCGGCGAGATCACCACGTCGACTCGTGCCATAGACCGTGTAACCCGCCGCCAGGAGTTTATGGGCCGTGGCTTCGCCTATGCCTGAAGAAGCGCCCGTAACGAGCGCCACTGGTTTATTGGTTTTCATGAAGACCTCTTCAGCGGGTTACGAAGCGGTTTGATAGCGCTCGGCAGCATGCGCCTGCCTGATATCCGACAGCAGGCCTTGTCGAGCAGCATCCAGCGCATCCCAACGAGCGGCGTCGTGCAATGGAGGAATGGTGACAAGCTCACGCTTATCAAAACCGACAAGAGCGGCATCAACCAGCTCGCCCACGTCCATCACTTCGGACAGCGTATTGATGTCGATACCGGCACGCTCCCAGATCTCGGTGCGGGTTGCAGCCGGAAGAACGGCCTGTATGTAAATGCCTTTGGGGCCGAGTTCCAGATTCAGGCCTTGGGAAAGGAACAACACGAAAGCTTTGGTCGCACCATAAACCGACATGCCGAACTCCGGTGCCAGACCTACCACCGAGCCAATATTGACGATGGAGCCTTCTCCAGCCTGAACAAGACGCGGGGCGATGGCATTGGCGAGCCGGACCAAGGCCACCGTATTCAATCCGACCATCCGGGTGACATCTTCGGAGGTCTGGTCGAGGAAGCCACCAGACTGGGCTATCCCGGCATTGTTGATGAGAATTCCGATTTGCGCGTCATCGCGCAGGCGCGTCTCCACGCTAACCAAATCGTCGGCACGAGTGAGATCGGCCTGCAGAACGTCGACGGCGACGTCGTGCTCTTTGCGCAGCCGCGCAGCGAGAGTTTCCAGTCGCCCCTTGTCGCGGGCAACCAGTACGAGATTGTGGCCACGACTCGCAAAACGCTCGGCGTAGGTAGCTCCAATGCCAGAAGAAGCACCGGTGATGAGGACTGTCGAAAGGCTGGTCATGAAATGGCTCTCTTGATTAGGTGAACGCATGTCGGGATAGGTGCGAAGCCACATCAATCCGTGGCTCTGCGGGTTTTACTGCGCTTGAGAATCTGCGAAGGTCGGATAGTCGATATATCCCGCTGCGCCGCCGCCATAAATCGTGGTCGGATCGAGCGCTGCCAGTGGCGCGCCGCTGCTCAATCGCTCAACCAGATCCGGGTTGGCAATAAACGGACGCCCGAAAGCAAACAGGTCGGCCTTGTCCTGGTTCAGCCGGGAGGTAGCGAGGTCCAGGTCATAGCCGTTATTGGCGATGTAGGTGTTCTTGAAGCGTCGGCGCAGGGAGTCGAAATCGAACGGCGCAACGTCACGCGGCCCGCCGGTCGCACCCTCGACAACATGCAGGTAGGCAATGCCCAGGGCGTCGAGCTGATCGACGATGTAATCGAACTGGGCCTGCGGATCACTGCTTGAAACCCCATTGGCTGGCGAAACCGGCGAAATACGAATGCCTGTACGCTCAGCGCCGATCTCCTCGACCACAGCCGCTGTCACTTCCAGCAGCAGACGCGCACGATTCTCGATGGAGCCGCCGTAGGCATCGGTGCGTACGTTGGCGCTGTCCTTGATGAACTGATCCAGCAGATAGCCATTGGCACCGTGAATCTCGACGCCATCGAAACCTGCGGCGATGGCGTTTGCCGCGGCCTGACGGAAATCCTTGACGATGCCTGGCAGTTCATTGAGCTCCAGCGCCCGAGGCTCGGAAACATCCACAAAGCTGTTGTTGACGAACGTCTTGGTCTCGGCGCGGATCGCAGAGGGAGCAACCGGAGCAGCGCCATTCTTCTGCAGGTCGACATGCGAAACACGTCCGACGTGCCACATCTGCAGGAAGATTCGCCCGCCTTGCGCATGGACAGCATCGGTAACCTTGAGCCAGCCGTCGATCTGCGCCTGCGTGTAAATGCCAGGCGTGTCCTGATAGCCCTGCCCCTGCTGCGAGATTTGCGTAGCTTCTGAAATCAGCAAACCCGCCGACGCCCGCTGGCTGTAGTAAGTCGCGGCGAACTCACTTGGCACGAAACCGGCACCCGCGCGATTGCGCGTCAACGGCGCTAGAACGATCCGGTTGGAGAGTGTCAGGGAGCCAAGGGTGTAAGGCTCGAACAAGGTTTTCTCGGTCATGTCGTCTTGCTTCCACATCAATTGAAGGTCGTTGCCAAAGGAGCACATCGCCATGCGTCGGCTCCCGAGGCAGGCTTGACGATTATGATGATGATCATAATCTTAGACGTCAACAGTTTTGATGATGAGCGACATCAATGTATAGTGACGACTTGAGCGTAAGCACAAAAGGCATGTCGATATGAGAGTCAGCAAAGCGCAGGCGCAGGCGAATCGAGCGCACATCGTCGATACGGCTTCAGAGCTGTTTCGTGAGCGGGGTTATGACGGCGTGGGCGTCGCCGACCTGATGGCGGCTGCCGGTTTTACCCATGGCGGGTTCTACAAGCACTTCGGCTCCAAAGCCGACCTGATGGCCGAAGCCGCTGCAAGCAGTTTTGCCAAGAGCCTGGCCAATAGCGAAAACCTCAGCGTCGCCGAGTTCATCAATCACTACCTGTCCCGCAAGCACCGCGATGGCCGGAACGTCGGTTGCACAATGGCCGCACTCTGCGGGGATGCTGCGCGTCAATCGCAGGAGGTCAAGGCGACGTTTGCAGAAGGGATCACAAAAATGCTTGAACAGATTGACTCTGCAAGCCCCGACACGGACGAGGCGGATCAACAGCGGGCAAGAATGATCAGCATGCTGGCCCATGCGGTCGGCGCAATTGTATTGTCACGCTCCTGCCCGGATGACTCGCCGCTGGCGGATGAGATCATCGAGGCTTGCAGAGCGCAGATACTCGGGCAGGACTAGGCGACTTCACTCAGCCCACTAACACCGGCCCGCGCCCGCCATTGCGCAAGGCGCCCTCGCCCAACCGCTCGATCACAAACGCCGTGGCGTGACGTGTCATCTCGTCCAGGTGCCGGTCACGCTTTTTCTCGGCGTCCACCATGGCTCTTTTCCCGTGCTGCTTGAGCAGGTACGCATGAATCTGCCGCACCTCCACTGAGCGATAGATCGGCGCGACATCCAGCACTGCCAACAGCCCCTCCGTGCCGTGATCGCGGGTGTTCATGATGACCTGTGGGCCGCGTGCGCCAATGACCTGAAAGCCCAGAGATTCAAAGCACGGCACCTTGCCGACGACGCAGGAAAGTTCGGTGTGAGGGTAACGGCCAAGCATTTTCTGCAGCATCCCGCGTGCGATACCACGGCGACGGTGGCTTTCCCGCACGGCCATATACGCCACGGCACAGGCTTCAGGATCATCCTTGACCGGCAGGTACAGAACGAAGCCGGTCACGATGGAGGGGTCCTGTTCATCCAGCGCCACGATCAGTTCGACCGGAATGCCTTTGGAGCCATTCATTGCATCCAGATAAAGATGAACCTCGTAGCCAATGCCATATTGATAGAGGTTGTAAAGCGGATTGCTCGGGGCAATGGCGACCATGCTGATGTCGGTGACGTAATCGACGACCATCTGCAGAATCTGGCTTTTGATGGCTTCTGGAGGCGTGGCTTCAAGCAGAGTGACAATGGACATCAAACGAGGGGCTCCGGGGCTTACTCATGACAATCTGGCCGCGCCATCATAACGCGCATTGGCCGCAAGCACGGAAGCAATAAAAATGACCGCCACAAAAGCAAGGCCCTCCCGAATTGAATCGCGCTGTTTTAAGGGAGATAACTCATTATTGCCAACAGAAACACGAAAACTCCCGACAAGGACACTTGCCCGACATTCTCTGAGCCATTAATTTAATATCACCCACATATGAAACCTTCAGAAACATATTAAAGCCAACATACAAATAACGATTCTCATCTACACTCACCCGTGTCCCCCATATGTACGTCACACACATTTATCTCAATCGCCCCGATAAATTTTTACGATTACAGATAAATATTCATCCGCCTAGGATAAGTGCGCTGAATACAAAAATATGAGGGATTCAAAAAATGCCGTTTTTAAACTGGTCTGGACAGATGCTGCGTTTAACTGCTGTCGGCTTAATGGTTATTCCGACCGCTTATGCAGCAGATACATTAACCCGCGACAATGGTGCGCCGGTGGGCGACAACCAGAACTCACAGACTGCCGGCCCTCAAGGGCCTACGCTGTTGCAGGATGTGCAGTTGCTGCAAAAGCTCCAGCGTTTTGATCGCGAGCGTATTCCTGAGCGCGTGGTTCACGCCCGTGGTACAGGGGTTCGCGGTGAATTTACCGCGTCGGCCGATATCAGCGATCTGAGCAAGGCAAAGGTGTTCAAGTCGGGTGAGGCGACTCCGGTTTTCGTGCGCTTCTCCTCCGTAGTGCATGGCAACCATTCACCTGAAACATTGCGCGACCCCCATGGCTTCGCCACCAAGTTTTATACCGCCGATGGTAACTGGGACCTGGTGGGTAATAACTTTCCGACCTTCTTTATTCGCGACGCCATCAAGTTTCCCGATATGGTTCATGCCTTCAAGCCTGACCCTAGAACCAATCTGGGTAATGACTCCCGCCGCTTCGACTTTTTTTCCCACGTCCCGGAAGCGACTCGCACTTTGACATTGCTGTACTCCAATGAAGGGACGCCAGCCGGTTATCGCTTCATGGACGGCAATGGCGTACACGCCTACAAACTGGTGAATGCCAAGGGCGAAGTCCATTACGTGAAGTTCCACTGGAAATCACTGCAAGGCATCAAGAACCTCGATCCGGCACAAGCGGCTCAAGTGCAGTCCAAGGACTTCAGCCACCTGACCAACGATCTGGTCAGCGCGATCAAAAAAGGCGACTTCCCGAAATGGGATCTCTACATTCAGGTGCTCAAACCTGCCGATCTCGCAAAATTCGAGTTCGACCCGCTCGACGCCACCAAGATCTGGCCTGACGTACCCGAGCGCAAGATCGGTCAGATGGTCCTGAACAAGAACGTCGATAACTTCTTCCAGGAGACCGAGCAGGTCGCCATGGCTCCGGCCAACCTGGTACCGGGTATCGAACCTTCCGAAGACCGCCTGCTGCAAGGCCGTGTGTTCTCCTATGCCGACACGCAGATGTATCGTCTGGGCGCCAATGGCCTGAGCCTGCCGGTCAACCAGCCGAAAGTCCCGGTCAACAACGGCAACCAGGATGGCGCAATGAACACTGGCCACACCACCAGTGGCGTCAACTACGAGCCAAGCCGTCTGAGCCCGCGTCCGTCCGATACTCAGGCACGCTACAGCCAGTCGCCAGTAAGCGGCACTACCCAGCAGGCGAAGATCACCCGCGAGCAGAACTTCAAGCAAGCAGGCGATCTGTATCGTTCCTACAACACCAAGGAAAAGAGCGATCTGGTCCAGAGCTTTGGCGAGTCGCTGGCTGACACCGACACCGAAAGCAAGAACATCGTGCTCTCGTTCCTCTACAAGGCTGATCCAGACTACGGCACTCGGGTAACCGAAGTGGCCAAGGGTGATCTGGCCAAGGTCAAGTCCCTGGCTGCGAACCTCAAAGACTGACAAGTCGATAGCCGGCCCCGCAAGGGGCTGGCTGTTTTCAGGAGAACGCCCATGCGAACCTTACTTTACGGGTTGGTGCTGTTTGCCGCAGTCGCTCAGGCAGAAACACCTTCGGACCAGACAACCAACCAGCTACGCACCCTGTTTTTCGACGCTTCCCGAGAGGGAAACAGCGAGATGATGGCAACCTTCATCGACGCTCACTACGACCTGAACATCCAGGACGAGAAAGGCTATACGGGGTTGATTCTGGCGGCCTATCACGGCCACGAACAACTCGTTACTCAATTGATCAATGCCGGTGCGGACCCCTGCGCCGAAGACAAACGAGGCAATACCGCCTTGATGGGCGCCATATTCAAAGGCGAACTGAGTATCGCCAAACGCCTGGTCGAAGCCCATTGCGCGCCCGACCAACGCAATAACGCCGGCCAGACAGCATCCATGTATGCCGCCCTGTTCCAGCGAACCGAAATTCTGCAAGCCCTGGCCGCCAAAGGCGCCGACCTGAGCCTTCGCGACAGTATGGGGAATGACGTGAACAACCTGTCCAGAGGCGAGTTTCAGGCACCGCCCGTGCAGTAGAACCAAACCTGTGGGAGGGGGCCGATATGTTCCAAGAGATTTATCGCCAGAAATACCACTGCGCGTAGGAGCGAATTCATTCGCGAGAGGCCCGTACATCCAAAGAAAATGTATTGCCTTCAACACTGCCTCGCGAATGTATTCGCTCCTGCCCAGCGGGCTTACGCCACCTTGAAAAACGCCACCTTCCCGGTCAACCGATCAGCCAGCTCCGCCAGTTCTTCGCTGGAGCTCGCCACTTCACGCGATCCGGCTGCCGACTCAAGGGTGGAGCTGTGGATACGGTTGATATTCTGTGCAACATCATCCGCCACGGCATTCTGCTGAATAGAGGCACTGGCGATCTGGGCGTTCATGTCGTTGATGGCCCCGACCTCTTCACGAATCCTGCTGAGTGCTGCCTGCGCATCCCGGGTCTGCTCGACGGTCGTGCGGGCCAGCTCACAGCTCTGCTGCATGATCTGAGTCGCACCGTGCGTGCCGCCCTGAAGCTTGCTGATCATCTCGCGAATTTCCTGGGTGGACTCCTGGGTGCGCGTCGCCAGCGAGCGCACTTCATCAGCCACCACCGCAAAGCCTCGGCCATACTCACCGGCCCGGGCAGCCTCGATGGCGGCATTGAGCGCCAGCAGGTTGGTTTGCGCCGCAATGGAGTTGATCACCTCGATCACGCTCTCGATGTTTTCGCTGTCTTTGGAAACCTGACCCACCGTCTGCGTGGCCTGCTCCAGAATGGTTGCCAGTTTCTGAATGGTCGTGGCGGCTTCGCCCACCATGCGGTGGCCACTTTCAACCTGACCATCTGCAACCTTGGTCGCCTCGGAAGCCTGAGAGGCATAGCCCGACACCTGACTGACCGAACCCGCCATCTGGTTGATGGCAGTAGCAATATGCTGGGCTTCATTGGTTTGCAGGCTGATCTGGCGATTATTGCTGGCCGAAGTGGACAGCAGACGCGCTGACGAATCGGTTACGTGGGCAGCCGCAGCCCGCACTTCATTGATGGTCTGGGCCAGGTTCCCCAAGGTGGTTTTCAGGGTACCCATGACGCTGTCGGGGTAAGCCGATTCAATCTTCTGATTCAAATCGCCACGGGCCAGACGACGAATGACCTCGGCAACCTCTGCCGGCTCGGCACCCAACGTGGACTTCACAGAACGAATGATCGTCGCAGACACCCCGATGCTGAGCAAAAGCGCCACCGCAGTCGCAATCACCATCAACAACATGAAGCCGCCCGCAGCAGCCTGCACGTTATCGAGCAGCCCCTTGATCTGCGCTTCTTCATGATCGATCAGCGCATTGATGCGCTTGAGCCATTCGCTGTAATCGGCAGACGTCTGGGCCAGCAACATGGCTTGCGCACCCGCCACGTCGTTGTTGCGGCGCAGCTCGATGACTTTGTCCGTAGAAGCCAGCGCCTTGCGCTCGATATCCTTGATGTCCTGCAACAGACGCTTCTCTTCGCTGGAGACGTTTTTCTTCTCGGCGAACAGACGGTCCATCGGCTCGGCGGAAACGTCATATTCCTTACGCAGACGCACGATCTCGTTCAGGTGCCGATTGAGGTCCTGGTCGTTGTTGACCAGCACGGCATCGCGCACGGAAATGGCGCGGTTGTGCACACTGCCACGAAAGTTGATTGCATAACGCTGGATCAGCGCCGAATTGTCGCTGACATACTTCAAGGTATCGTCAATGAAACCCACCCGCTGGATACCCACAGCGGTCACCAGCACCAACAAGGACAACACAGACGCAAAGCCCAATCCGATGCGCTTGGCCAATGAAACGGGTTTACTCATGACGCACCCCAGCGAGAGTGAAAGTTGGCAAATCGGATAGCCAATGGCTATCAACAAACGCAATCTACTCCCACCCAGGCTATTGGCACAATTGAATCTGGAGTTATTACTCCATAAATATTCTTAATGCAGAAAAAAGCATTGGCGACCTCCGGGGTCGCCAGAAAGATCAGTCATCCATGTTCAGCATTTCATGGATGCGGCTGGCAAAGGCTTCCATGGTGAACGGTTTGGTCAGCACCCACATGCCCGGCTCAAGATGGCCGTTGCCGATAATCGCGTTCTCGGCATAACCGGTGATGAACATCACCTTCAGGTCAGGCCGGATGATGCGTGCCGCGTCGGCCAGTTGGCGACCATTCATGCCACCGGGCAAGCCGACATCAGTGACCAGCAGGTCCACACGCATATCGGTGCTCAGCAGTTCCAGGGCCGTGGCCCCTTCCCCGGCTTCGATGGAAATATAGCCATGATCCTCGATGACTTCGCTGACCAGCATGCGAATGGTGGGTTCATCGTCAACGATCATGACCGTCTGCGTACACTCGGCACGGAGGATCTCCGCTGGCTCCGCATCAGGCAAATCCTGCGGCGTGCCGAGGTAATGCCGAGGCAGATAGAGGCACATGGTCGTGCCCTGATCCTTTTCCGAGTAGATCCGCACCTGGCCACCGGACTGGCGCACAAAGCCATACACCATCGAAAGCCCAAGCCCCGTGCCCTGCCCCAATGGCTTGGTGGTGAAAAACGGATCGAAGGCGCGATTGATGACTTCCGGCGACATCCCGGTCCCGGTGTCGCTCACGCACAGTGAAAGGTATTGCCCTGGCGGCAGGTCACGCGCCAGAGAGGCACGCTCGTCGATCCATTTGTTGGCTGTTTCAATGGTAATGCGCCCGCCTTCAGGCATGGCATCGCGCGCATTGATGCACAGGTTCAGCAGCGCATTTTCCAGTTGGGGCGCATCGATGAATGTCGACCACAACCCGACTGACGTCACGACTTCCACCGTGATGTGCGGCCCGACGGAACGACGAATCAGCTCTTCCATACCAATCACCAACCGATTGATATCGACAGGCTTGGGATCAAGGGTCTGACGTCGCGAAAAGGCCAGCAAGCGATGAGTCAGCGAAGCGGCACGTTTGGAAGCATCCCGTGCAGCGGCAACATAGCGATCAATCTCGTTATAACGCCCCTGACTCAAGCGCGCTTTAAGCAACTCCAGCGAACCGGTAATGCCCGTCAGCAGATTATTGAAATCGTGAGCGATGCCACCCGTAAGCTGACCGACAGCCTCCATCTTCTGCGACTGCCGCAAGGCTTCTTCGGCCTGGCTCAAACGAGCCTGTTCATGAAGGCGCTCACTGACGTCATAGGCAAACAGATAGGCGCCGATCTGTTGCCCATCGACATTGCGAAGCGTGCTGTAGCGGATCTCATAGTGACGAGTGTCATCTGCCGAATCGCAAAAACTGGTAACCTCGACAAACTCCTCCCCTGCCAGCGCCCGCTCCCAGAAGCCACGAATGACCGCCTGGCTGTCAGGCCGATGCTTGAGCAACTCAAGCATATTGTCGCCGACCTTGGGCGTAACCCCGAACAGACGCTGGAACTCCCGCTCAGCAGAAGCGTTGATCGCCAGCCAGCGGTAATCGGGGTCGATGACATGGATGAACGCATTGGTCCCGTTGACCACATCGGACAGCACCTTGCGCTCGGTGACAGCCTCGATAACGCGCGCTTCCAGCGTCTCGTTCAGTTGCCGCAAGGCCTCTTCGGCACGCTTGCGCTCGGTAATGTCCTGGAACAGCACCGCCACCTGGTTACGACTGGCCGGCTCGATACGAAAGGCCGTCAGAGACAGATAACGCCCGGTCGCCACCAGTTCACGCTCAAAGCGGATCGGCTCACCGGTACGCAGCACCTTGCCATAGAACTCGACCCAGCCATCGGCCTCTTCGTGAACCATTTCACGAAGCTTCTGCCCGACGACATTGGGAATACCGGCATGAAAGGCATAGGCCGGGTTGGCCTCGATATGGATGTAGTCACTCAAAGGCCCGTGCGGACCATCGAAAAACTCAATGATGCAGAAACCTTCATCCATGGCATTGAACAGGAAACGGTAGCGCTCCTGAGAAGACGCCAACTCCAGCTCGGCTTTCTGCCTGTTGGTGCACAGCTGATCTTTAAGGCTCAGGTTTTCCTGTTCAAGCGCCTTCAACTGGCTTTTCAGGCTTTCAATATCGGTCGGAGTCAATGCTGCTGTACCTGAAGGTATTGATTACGCTGTTTCACATTCCGCAGAAATGCATGCACACGCTACGAGAAAAAACGGCTGCTGCCAAAAATTAGTGGCGCTTTGAAATCATTAGAGCACTGAGACCTCAGCAAATTCCATCGTAACCGGCTAAAAGAGCGCCAGATGACAAAAATATCCAAACAGGTGTACGAAAGGCAAAAGAATATCCTAACGAGGTAACCCCTGATGCCTGCGCAACCATTCATCTACCAGGTCGCCCATGGTCTTCGTGGTTCCATCGATGATCCAGGCCATGAAGGGTCGGTCGAATTTGAAATCAGGACCGCAATGCTCGGTCATGAAGCGGCGGACGTTCTGGGTATTTTTGTAAGTGGCGGTGACGGGAGTGGATTGGGTAATGGGGTCGGAGTGCCAGTTGAAGGGCATGGGGGCTGGCCTGTATGGATGATGGGGCGTTGTGTTCGAGGGTAATGAGTGAGACATAATCGTCGCGGTATTCCATGAACACAACAGGTTCAAGCGAGACTCAAAATGAGCACAAAAACCGAAGAGCTGATCAGTGTTCTGGACGAACTCATTGCCCTGCTGGAAAGCGACGGTGAAGAGCATTGGAGCCAATGGATGCGCGATGCCCGCGCCCGGTTGGCTGACTCTGATCTGTCAGGAATAACGAAACTGCGCTCGGCCTACGGCGGCATGGGTTCGTTCAACGATCTCATGTTGGGGCAGAGTTATCGCAATGGCGTTTTGTGCTGGAAGTCGGGGTATGGGGAGTTGAATCAGAGGTTTTACAGGTTGCGGGATTATGTTGCTCGGCTTTTGGGTGAGATTGATTGGGTGTAAGCCATGGGTTTTGTATAACAAAGCTGTTTTTACAAAGCCGGCTGGGGCGACTCTGTTGAAAGCAGTCGATCTCGGTTTTGATCCGCAAACAGTACGTGCCTGAGATTGAAATCTTGAATTGTCGCGGAGGATCGGGCTCAGCGCTCACGTAGCAGCATGCTAAAGAAGTCTTTTCATCGGCCAGCCCTTGAGCAGCTTGAGAGAACTGCCTTTTCCAACAGAATCGACCCATTGCTGTCGGTCAAACAATACCGCCCTGATGATGCTTGATAGTCGCTTTTCTGAGAGACTGAAATCCGCCCATGCCGAAAAGAGAGAGTCGCGCCACACCCTCTCTTTCGCCACCATCAATTTGAACCAGACCGCGGAAGAAGACTCTGTGGCCGTTGGGAGTTTCGTTTGCTTACTGTTCCCAAGGATCCAATCGGTGATGACCGCTTATCTCATGTGCTCAATGCCAGTGAGCGGCTGGCCAGTGCAACATCGGTGGACGAGGTCGTCGCCGTTTTGAGGGATACCGCGCGCGCCACGGTAGGTGCTGAGGGCGTTGCGGTGGTCATCGAACATGAAGGCCGCTGTTCTTATGTGGCTGAAGATGCGGTCTCTCCCCTTTGGCAAGGCCAGAGCTTCCCGATCGACCACTGTATTTCAGGCTGGGCGATGCGCCACGGCGAGACGGTTGCGATCCGTGACGTTCGGCTCGACCCGCGCATCCCGCAGGACGCTTACGCGCCGACCTTTGTCCGCAGCCTCGTGATGGTGCCCATCGGTAGACCTGTTCCGATCTCGGCGCTTGGCGCTTACTGGTCAGAGGTTCGGGATCACGACCCTGAGACGATCAAACGACTGGAAAGTCTGGCGCGACTGGCAACGATCGCTATTGAGAATGCGCGCCTGACCCAAGCTCGCAATCGCGGGGCAGCACTGGGGGCTACGCAGAACCGTATCCTGGAGCTGGCAGTAAAAGAAAGAGCCCTGAACGTCACGCTGGATGCGATCGTCCGCGAGGTGGAAACGCTATCCATGTCAGGTTTCCTGGGAAGCATCTTGCTCCTGAATGAGGACGGGAAACACCTGGAGCATTGCGCGGGGCCGAGCCTGCCCTACGCCTACAATGACGCTGTCGAAGGCATTGCCGTCGAGCCGAGCGCTGTAACGGCAGTGGCTGACATCACGAACGACCCAGGCTGGGCTGACTTCCGGGATATGGCCGTCAGGCAGGGTCTGCACGTCTGCTGGTCAATCCCGATCCGCTCGGCGCAAGCCACCCCGCTCGGCGCTTTCGTTCTTTACCACCATGAGCTGCGCGAGCCGTTGCCAGCGGATGTAGAAATCATCGACTTCGTGGCTCATACGGTAGGGCTGATCGTGCATCGTACACGAGCGGATTCCGCGATCCGTATCAGCGAGTCGAGATTGCGCCTTGCCGTTGACCACGCCGATGTGGGTTTCTGGGACGTGGATTTCGTTAATGACAAGCTGGTTTGGCCGTCACAGACCAAAGCGATGTTCGGCATCTCGGCTGACGTGACGGTCACGCTGCAAGACTTCTATGGGGGTTTGCATCCCGAGGATCGTGAAGCGACGATCGCAGCCTTCATGGCGGCCGCTGACCCAGAGCGTCGTGCGCTCTACGAAGTCGACTACCGCACGGTCGGACGGGAGGACGGCATCGTCCGCTGGGTTGCGGCCAAGGGTCGGGGCGTGTTCGATAAGGCCGGTATCTGTTTGCGCGTGACCGGCACCGCAATCGAAATCACCGCCCGCAAGGCGGCCGAGGAGGAGTTGAGGGAGCTCAATGACACCCTTGAAGGGCGAATTGCTCAGGCCATCACCGAACGGGAAGAAGTCCAGAAGGCGCTGCGCCAGAGCCAGAAGATGGAAGCGATGGGGCAGCTTACCGGCGGCGTCGCCCATGACTTCAATAACCTGCTCACCCCGATCGTTGGCACACTTGACCTGCTCCAGCGACGAGGCGTGGGTGGTGAACGAGAGCAACGGCTCATCTCAGGTGCGATGCAATCGGCAGAACGTGCCAAGACACTCGTGCAGAGACTGCTTGCCTTCGCTCGCCGTCAACCGCTTCAAACGGTTCCGGTCGATGTGGCCAGATTGGTGAACGATATGGGCGATCTGGTGGCCAGCACGACAGGGCCGCAAATCAAGGTGGTCGTCGATGCTCCGCAGAATCTCCCCGCTGCCATCGCAGATCAGAACCAGCTCGAGATGGCCCTTCTCAATCTCTCCGTAAACGCACGTGACGCAATGCTTCAGGGGGGAACGATGCGCATATCTGCCAGCATGTCGCTGGTCGGCAATGGGCACCGTTCAAAGCTTCCGCCAGGCGAGTACCTGTGCCTGTCTGTCGTGGACACAGGCATTGGCATGGACGCCGCAACCCTCTCCCGCGCAGTGGAGCCATTCTTTTCCACCAAGGGTGTCGGCAAAGGGACTGGTCTCGGTCTTTCGATGGTGCATGGGCTGGCATCACAGTTGAACGGAGCACTCACGATTCAGAGCTCGCCGGGTTTCGGGACGAATGTCGAGCTGTGGTTGCCGCGCAGTACGACCGAGCCGGCAGTGGCCTTGCGCATTGTCGAGGCGTCGGAGCCGCGATTGACGCGCGGGATCGCGCTGTTGGTCGATGATGAAGAACTGGTACGCGCCAGCACCTCGTACATGCTGGCCGAGCTGGGCTACAGCGTGATCGAGGCCGCGTCAGGCGAAGAAGCCATGCAGTTGATGGCTCACGGGGAGCCATTTGATCTGCTCGTCACCGACCACCTCATGCCTGGCATCAGTGGGACCGATCTGGCCAGAGTGGTTCAGCGCTCCAGGCCCGAGACCGCAATCCTGCTCGTCTCCGGCTATGCGGAACGTGAGGGCCTTGACCCAGACCTGCCGCGGCTCACCAAGCCGTTTCGCAAGAGCGAGCTCGCGGCAAGCCTTTCCCCACTCCGCGGCGAGTTCCCGGACGATGATGCTGAGGCAAAGGTCGTGGCGCCCTGATCTGTGTCAGGGTATGGGTGGCAGTGCCAGTAATCGCTGCTGATTCGGTTTGCTTGAATACCGGTGAGTGCGACCTGTGTGGTGCCTTCAGATAGGAAAGTGCGCCTTGTGATTTATCCTTGGGTAATTGCGTCCGCATAAATTTATGCGAATACAATCATCCTTATTGATCGGGATCGGAAGGTGTGTTTGCCGGTCCCTTACCCCCATCATCGAAAAAGCCCTATTGACATAGGGATCATGGCAATGCGACATTACAAAACAGAGCCTTGTGTTGCTCTATAAAGCTTGCAGACTCCGATAAGCGTTACTTTCGTTTCGTTTCAGTGCAACTGCTTGCTGAATAATATAATGACGATGCAAGGAAGGTGTCATAAATCTGATTCGTGCGGTTTATCACTCACCCCCTTCATCATCTTTCTGGCTATCGCTCAGCTCGACATTGAACGAAGCCGTCGCCCCTAATTTCAATGTTTATCGATTGTTGAGAGGCGGTACTCCATGGAACGGGGTTTTACAAAAAGTGCAAGCCTTAAGACTGCTGCATTTCTAAGTATTCTTTTTATATTTATGTCGGGGTGCAGCGTAGTGGATACGGATGCTCCGATAGACACGCCGCGCTATTATTTTGGACTTGTAAAACTGTCCAGTGCTGCACAAGAAACCTCAAAAAAAATCATGGTAAACAGCGCTGTTCAGATGTGGGGTGTTCGTCTGGACGATGCATTGACTGTGGGTTACGCAAAAGAGAATACAGTCCATGTCTCCATGGATTGCAGGATGATGTTCTTCATTCACTCAGCAGAGCAGATGGAACAAGCCCGACAGTTATTGGAGGGACTTCAAGGAGATGAACTATGCATTATTCAAGAACAGGACTGGCTATAGGATTTTTTTGCTTGGTGACAGGCGCTCTTACCGCCTGTCACACGGTGGGTAACGATAAATTGTTATTTGTGACAGACACAAAGGTGGCATTGGACGTGTCTGCAGAACCGACGGGGCAACCCTCATTTACGCTAGGCTACAAGCGTCGAGAGGCCATTTTGCTTCCCTTGGCGTCCGGGGGGTGGGGTAAACCGACGCATTTCTGCGTCAAGATAGCAACCAAACTCCACTGCGAAGCAGTGACAGACGGTTCAACGGGTGGGACGCACGTTTGCGTATCAACCAAGGCTACAGCAACGAATGCAGTTTCAAATGGCAATAACCTATTATGCGACTCCGTAGCCAACGTAGGCGGGAATCTCTACACCGCTAGCTTAAATAAAGGGGAAGCCAAAGATTCATATTCGGTAATGGCCAGTTTTGGCCTCGACTCTTCAGGGGCGGGTGCCAAGGTTGCTCAGTTCATCGCGACCGGTATCGCAGCGCAGAACCTGACTAATAAAGAAGTATCGCCACTCATCAATCCGAACGCAATTGCACCGGACGAAAGCCAAAGAGAAATTGTCTCTAGGCAGATCAAGAGCGTTAATAAAATTGCAAAAAACGTCATCATTGACGGAAAGGTTGACAAAACCAAGCTCGACAATCTCTTGAAAAAAAGCTCAATGCATTCATCCTCTAAGGATCAGATAATGACATTTGCTGGAAAAAGCGAAGAGGATTTTAAAGCGTCCCTTAGTACAGTTTTTCCATCTCGCTTGGAAGAACTGGCCAGCCTTGTCACGGAGGCCTAGTCCATGTCAAATATATCGATTACTGTTCATTCAAGCAAAGCTGAAGCCACAGAGTGGGCAGGTGCCATGTCTTTGCAAGGGCATCAATTAATTTCCATTCAAGGGCCGTTTGAATCTGTAACGTTGAATAATCATCGGAAAGCACCTCCGGCGGATCACGGTTATATTGGTGGAGGTGGTTGCTGGATAGTCCTAGTAGCTGCGAGGTAGCCTTCACTATGTTTAGGGCGGGTATCACTGAACCCAGGACCCGCCGTCGCATTCGCATACGAGCTGATTTTCACGCAGTTTGAGTCGAGCGTAGGCAGTCTTCGTATATAGAGAGCTTCAAAGCGTCCAAGGACGTTAATGCATTACGAGTCGCCATGTTGTCGCCGTCACTGCTACTAGCCGCGCCACCTTTGGCGCCGTCTTTTGACCAAGGGTCGTTTAGTCAACAGCGCGAGATCGCAAATCGCGCTGTTGAGAAGGTCATGAGGTGTGCGAGACGCAAACGTGGTCGCAAGAGGCGCTGAGATCGAAGTGCGCATCTGTTGATAGTGCCCGTTGCTGAATGCTTCAGAGCACTACCTCGGAGGCAGAGACGCATCTTACCCTAAAAACAGAAAATTCAATGTTGGTCATTGCGATGCGCTTGCATTCCACGCCTGAGGGACTACTGCGGTAATGGAAGACGGCGTGAATTACGGATTTTTTTTGATATTTCAGTCGCCTGTCGCGAAGAGACCTCATCAAGAAAAGGTGCGTTCAGATCAAACATGATCGCATCGTCCTCGGACCTCTCTTTGATCGCATACGGACCAAATAGGACGTCATCACTCCCCTCCACATGCGGCTGAAAACGTGACAACAGATTACGGTCGTCATTACCGCTATGTATGGCAATCGCAGATCCATTGTCACTGTACATTTCGCGCAAGACAGCATGATCCCGGGTGCCGCTGATCCATTTTCCGACCTCGCTCTCTCCATCATCTAGAAGGGGGACCTGCATGAGGTAGAGCACGTCGTCGCCATCTTCCACCCGATTAAACATTGCCCTGTGGTCTGGAGTGCTGTTCAACACGCAGTCGATGTCTATTTGCACATCAAAAAACGCGATTTTGCCAGCATTAGCTCGAACATCGTAAAGAAAATCCAAAAGTTTGGGATTGCTTTCGCCGGCCGCCGAGGGACAGAACGTGTACCGCCCAGAAATGATAGGCATCGTGACGCTCGGCTTTGCCTCAGCAGCAACCTTTGCCTGCTGAACAGTTGCCCCCACTTTGCGGCCTGCATCGGTCAGAGGCGCTGCTGCTACGGCTCGGGAATCCAACGAAACCGTGTCAGACGCTGGAGGCTGCGGGTACAAACGATCCCATAACGCTGGGACTGAAACCCCGGACAATGTCGCAAGTATGCTTGGCAGATTAAGTACCGCGGTTAATCCGCCTACCGCAATCAAGATACCTTTTACAATGCGTTTGCCCAACGTCGGTTTCGCACGGATTAGCTTCGTGAACCAGCGAGTTCGCCCTCGCAACAACAAAACCTTGCTTTGAAATTCCAGCCATCGCTTCCAGAATCGATCAGAGTGGTAGACCGTCTGATCCACCGCGCTCGAAGCGCGGCAGCACCGTGCGAAATCGTGCACAACTTCATCTAACCATTTGTCTGCGACCACATCTGCGGGACCGTCAAAGAAACCCCAGAAAATTGGGTGGGCAGAATTCCGAGATGTCTCATATGGATAAATCATCGCCGCAATGTGGCCAAACGTAGTGTCTTGCGAGAGAACCAACGAGGCCCCACCTTCCATCTGGGGACTTCCGTCAAAATTCTTAGGTATAGGGTGGGCACCCGCGGACAACTGAATTGTGCGTCGAACATCATCCCGATGGACGTACAAAAACTCGAAATAATCGTGCTTCGCTTCTTCCGCGGCAGCTCGCATATGTTGTTCAATTACTGGGGCGTACCGAGCCCAAGTCCGCAGACGGCTCTGTGGCGTAACTCGCCCAACAAAAACACTCATCAAATCCCCGGATCTTCAAATCAGTATTCAGAACTCATGGAGCGCAATCTTACGCGAAACCACATAGGGCCAGCGCCTTAGCTACGAAAACCAAATAGCAGGACATGAAGCTCCAGGTTCGGTCGATCGGGCACTCGCCTGGGCTTACAATTCAGTGTACAGACGCAGAATATCTGCCGGTTTTGAGACCGTTTCGCCAGCAAGCTGCCTCCCACACGTTTTGTTTGTGCCTTGACTGATCGGCATTAGTCATACGTTCTCATTATCCGATCGGGTAAACGAATACCGATCGATATCAGACCTGAGCTGCCAACCCTGGCTGTGCCAATAGTTGGCAGCTGTTGAATTGGTCTTGAAAACGTCGAGGTGACATTTAAGTATTCCGTGTTTCTCAAGACTCGAAAGACAGCGCTCTACCAAGGCATTTGCTATGCCTTGCCGCCGATACTGAGGAAGAACAACCAGATGCTGTAAATACCCTCTGCGGCCATCGTGTCCACACATGATGCAAGCGCAAAGAACGGTTCCGACTTCCGCAACAAAGCTCATCCCGGGATTTCGTTCTAAGTATCTGGAGGTCGATTCACGAGAATCCGCATCACGCAAGGAGATGCCTGGAGTACGCCTCATGAGGTCGATGACCGCGTCGTAATCGTCCATGGTCATGACACGTATATTGAACATTGATTGGGCCACCTTGTTAGCTGACTGGCCCGGCAGACTAGCAGAAGCCGCCTGGAAATTACTGCGCCGATTCGTGTAATCGAAGCGTAGCCCCCTCCCCAATCACCAGAAACAAAAAAGCCCGGCGAACCGGGCTTTCTAAAACCGAGTGCTGATTATTTAGCAGTTTTCAGCTTGATAACGTCGCCGGATACGGTAGTGGTGTAGCCGTTCAGAACCCAGGCCCAGAACCACTTTTCCTGCACTTGAGTATTGATCAGCGCATCGCCACCTTTCGCCTGAATTGCAGAGTTTTGAGCGCGAACAAAACGGTCGTTCTGACGAATAGGGATCAGGCCGAAAAGCATCAGGCCTGTAGCGCTGGCTTCACTGTGACCGACGACGGTGTACTGGTTGCTATCGTATTGCTGAGTCTTCATAGCTGTGCCGGTGCAACCCGCCAGAACCAGACCACATGCTGCAACAGCGATGACTTTACTAAAGGACTTCACGATGTTTCCCCATGATATATAACCCGAATCCAATTTTCGGGCGGCGACACTTTACCCGAAGGGCTCAAACTTTTGACATTTTTTACACCTCTGCTCCCCGAGCACAGGCCGTTCCCGCATGGGTATATATCGTCATCCTGAGTAAAGTTGACGACTCGTATCCAGACGGGATTTGATCGGTAAGCACTAGATTTGTACGAAAAATATTGCCGCATACAACGTGGACTACAGGCCAAGGTGAACATGGCTACGAAGCTCTTGGCCAGGGTTTATCATAGTATTCGGCAAACGTACCGGAGTCACGCTAGTAACGACACCGTCGACCAAGGCCCAAAGCTCTCCGGCAGGTTACGCCAGACTGGCCCCTAGTACAGAATTCACAGGATTCACAGGATTCTATGAAGAACCAGACGATCAACTGTGAAGGCGACCTATTTTCTGCTCTAGAAAAACCAGATCTTCGATCAATTTCCACGATGCATCGGAAAGCTCATGACACATTTGCAATGCGGGCCTCCTGCCAATCATGGCAGAAACTCTACCCGCATCGACTTTTCGTAAAAAACCTAGCTCCACTGTAGGGTACAACATTAATATAAGCAGTAGAGTTTTCGAGTTATCACTAGGATAACCTCTACTATATTACGCTAATTGAATTGATCATAGCCGCAGGGGGCATACGAGCAACGACAATGACTATGTGGGTGATTGGCAAATATGGTCAACAGCTATTGCATAGCTACGTCCAACCTGCAACAGACGTTTTACTGCCTATTGAGGCATAGCCCGCCTTAAGGGAAACGGTGGTTGGTACTCCCAGTAGATCCAATTTGGTTTTCGCCAGTTCTGGACCACTAATCAGTACATCGATATATGGTCGACCGGGTGGAGGATCCAGCCCCATCGTATAGTGGTTTCGTGATTTTCTCAGCTCGGAAGCAATAGGCCGGCCAGCTTAAAAGCATTTATTGATTCCAACACTTGCACCCCCCCCTAAACCGTACTAGACTCACAAACATACAGCGGATCCTTGAAAAAATAAGCACTTTTAAATACATATAAAATAGTAAGCTCGCCTAACTTTTAGCGCACAAGATACAAAGAGGACTTATGCAGTCAAACTCCATTTCTTCCGGTGACTTCTCTTTATCGAATGTTAGGTGCCTTACAGAGCTCAAGACACGATTGAACATACTAAAAGAAAGCCGCGCGGCATTAGAGATAGAGAAGGAAGAGGCGCACAACAACCTAAACGCATTACTAAGTAAAATTGGCGGCCCTAGTGGATCCAGTGCCGCACCTTTTATTGGTCCTGCAATAGGCGTTGCTGCCGGAGCAATAAGTAGAGGAAAGTTCCAACTTGGGACAGCCCCTGATATAGTTTCTGCATTAGGAACAAAAGCAGGCGACAAGGCCAAGCAGTTCCAAGGAAACTCACTTGACTCAGTAAATAGAGCACTTAATAAAATTCAGATCCTAAACAAAAAATCCGTGACACTTGAATATGACATTCATGACACAACAACTAAAATACGAAACACCACTGAATTGATGAACAATAGAAACCCCTTTACAAAGGAGCATATTTGGATAAGTCAAACATACCAGCGCAGCTGAGTGGCCAGATCTATAGAGCCGACTATTTTAACCAAAACCACTAAGAGCACTCTGAAATAGCCGGATATTTTCGAGTATACTGAAGTTTTATCACCCGAAATAGATTCTCGACCTTGACGCAGACCTGAGCCTTGGCCTTCTCGATTTTGCGTATCGCTTTGTACAAGACACTACTTTTGCCATGCTTCTTGGCAGTGTGGTATCGGGCAATAATCTGCATAATAACTTCCAGTCCGGCGTGTTATCCTCGCCATCTGCAAAACGACACGAAAAGCCGTTTAATCCATGCAATCCACTATTGAGCTTTCAAAAGTGGCTTAAAACTTCAGGCAGTCGGCTTCTTGCGACGGTTATTTTCCAACAGGACATGCATGTGAGCTTTCCAAGCGTTGCAAGAAAGTGGGCATCGTATGCGATGCTATTTTTCGGAACATCCATTGGACTGTTTTTTTTGCTTGACGCCCTGCTGCCGCCCGACGAGTACAGCGTCGAAAATGTCGTGCCGCGAACATTCCAGGACGGCAAAGTTGTATTTCTCATTCCTTACTCTGGTGGAGATATCGGCACGTGCGAGGTTAGTTCTGACGCACCTTCAACCTATCCGCTGGGTAGCAAGATTCTTGTCTCGAAAAGCCAGGTACTGGGCAGGTGCATACTCACACCACTCCCTGATGGATGGAAAGAACCTCCAATATGTTGCGATCTGCATTGACATAGCAAGGTAGCCTCAGCCGTATACTTTGAAGCTACCACTGCCAGCGTCATGTACCTGTGATTGCAGGGTTATCAAAACTCCAACTGCGCCGAAAAAGCCACAGTCCGCGGATCCCCCAGATAGCTGGTATTGAGCCAATACTTCTTGTCCGTCAGGTTGCTCACGTTCGCTCGCAGGGTCAGGCTGTTGTCGCCCAGCGGCAGGCGGTAGCGGGCTCCGGCGTCGAATGTGGTGAAGGCTGGCAAGGTGTAGTTGTTGGCTTCGTCGGCGTATTGCTTGCCGGTGTAGAACGCGCCGCCGGTCACGGCAAAGCCTGGTGCGGAGGCAATGTCGTATTCGGCATAGACCTTGGCCAGTTGTTTGGCCACGTTGATGGGCGAGTTGCCGTCGTTTGCCGAGGTGGAGCTCTTTTTCACTTCGGGGTCAAGCAGGGTAAGGCCGCTGACAAGCGTCAGTTGCGGGGTAACCTTGCCGGTCACGCTGAACTCCAGGCCATTGTTCTCCTGAAGGCCATCTGCAACGTAAAGACGAGCCGTGTTGCGGAAGGCGTTGGGCTTTTCGATGTTGAACAGCGCCAGCGTCACCAGCGTGTCGCCGAGGCTGGCCTTGGCTCCGATTTCGTATTGTTCGCTGATCTGCGGCGCCAGGGCGGTCCCGGCGTTGATTGCGTTGGCGGGTGCGACGCTGCCACTTTGCAAACCTTCGATGTAGGTGGCATAGGTGGTCAGCCAGGGCACTGGCTTGTAGATCAGCGACACGCTGGGTGAGGTCAGACTTTTGTCATATTCGGTCTTGCGCGGCGTGGTGGTCGTTGTGGCGAAGTTGTTGGTGTAGGCGATGATCTGGGTGTGGGTTGCGCCGAGGATGGTCGACCACTGTTCGTTGAATGTGATGATGTCGCCGATCAACAGGTTGTGGGTGTCGCTGGTACTGGAGAGGTGCTGGGCACCATGACCAATCGAATAACCCGGCTTGCTCACCTGCGGCTGCTGGCTGAGCGATACGGCGGTGCCGGTCACTGAGGTTTGTTGCTGACTCGGGGTATGGTCGGTGTACATCAGGGTGCGTGCGGTATTGCCCTGATAGCCCAGCGTCAACTTGTGATCCAGCGGGCCGGTCGCGAACTGCGAGTCGAGAAACAGATAGCCTGAGTACTCGCGGGTTTCCAGAGGGGCAAAAGCATACAGCGGCTGTGTATACACGCCTGGCGCATCGATCTGCGGGCCGGTGTAGGTGTATTCCTGGGTGTATTGCTGTGCGGCAAAAGCTGCACGCAGGCTGAACGTATCGTTCAGGCGCCATTTGGCCCGCACGCCTGCCTTGTCGGTCTGGTTGTCGGAGAAGGCCCATTTCTGGCTGTACAGCTTGTCGGTATCCAGTGATGAAGCGCTTGGGCGATACGCTTCGTTGGCGAAGAACCAATAGCTGGTCAGGCCGCGGGTCTGGCTTTCCTTGTGAGAGGCGTCGAACTGGATCTGCAGGTCGTCGCTGACGTTCCAGTCCAGTGCCAGGCTGACCATCTGCCGACGACGCTTTTGAAGGTCGATTGCGGTTTCGCCATCCTGAGTCAGGACGTTGAGTCGGTACGCGAATTTGCCTTCGCTATCGATCGGGCCACCGAAGTCGCCGTGCAGGTAGTAGTTTTCGCCACCCGCATTGCCGAGTGTGACGCTGTTGTAGCGCTCATAGGTCGGCCGTTTGAGCACGTAGTTGGCCAACCCGCCGGGAGACGCCGGGCCATACAGGAAACCGGTGAGGCCGGTGACCACTTCCAGTTGCTCGGTGTCTTCGATGAAGTTGCCGCCATCGGCCAGTGTGCTGAAACGCAGGCCGTCGTTGGCGATGTTCAGGCTTGAAGAACCGCCGAAACCCCGAATGGTGATAGCACTGGCGTAGCCGGCGGTTTTCGGGGAGTAAAGCTGGGCGAAGGGATTGCGCTTGAACACATCGTCGGTCGAGGTGGCCTGCATGTTCTTGAGCAGCGCCTGGGAGGTCACGCTCATGGAGTAAGGCGTGTCCTGTAGCTTCATGCCACCCAGAGCGCCGACATTGCTGATGTTTTCGCTCACATAGCCTGCGGCTTCAGAGCCTTCGGCCGTGGTGCGGGCGTTGATATCGACATTGGGCATCGTCAGCGTGCCGGCCTCGGTACTGACTTTAACCAACCCATACACCCGATCGCCCAGTTGCACAGCCCCAAGCCCGGAACCCGCCAGCAGTCTGGCGAGGCCTTGCTCCGCGCTGTAGTCACCCTCCAACCCCGGTGAACTCAACCCCTGAGCCAGCTCCGGGGCGAATTGCACGGTAATTTTCGCCTGTGAACTGAAACCGGCCAGCGCCTGGGACAGACTCGCCGCCTGGACGCTGTAATGCCGGGTCTCTCCGTCTGCCTGGGCACGCAGCGGCTGAGCGGCCAAAGCAAAGGTCAGCAATGACAGTGCGAGCGTGTTGCGTGTGGCCGCGCGCAGGATACGAGAATGGGTCATGGAGCAAAATGTCCTTTGGTGATTACAGATTCACTACTAAGGACGGGCACCGTGAAAAAACGGGCCAAAAAAAGATCATGCCTTGCTCACCGTCACCCAATAACGGGTTCGATAACTCACTGTCACCGGGAGAGTAGTCGGCAGCGCGGCGAGAATGGCGTCGCTGTTGTCGAGCTGGAAGCCACCGCTGATACGCAAGGCCGATGCACTTTCATCACAGTGCAGCCGGCCTGGGCGATAGCGGGTCAGTTCCTGGAGGAAGTCGCGCAGCGGCAAGTTATCGGCCACCAGTTCGCCTTGCGTCCAGCGTGTAGCCAGTTCGCTGGCAGGACGTAACGGGCCGAAGGCATCTGCGCTGAAAGACACTTGCTCGCCTGCCTCTACAACCTGTGACGCGGTGCGCGCAGGCGTTGCCCGAACCCGGCCTTGCAGCACCGCCAGCTGTGTGGTGCCACTGAGCTGGCGCACACTGAAGCGCGTCCCCAAAGGTTCCATGAGCCCTTGTTCACTGGCTACACGCAGGGGACGGGTATCGACACTGGTGCTGATCAATATCTCCCCGCGCACCAGTCGGATCAGCCGCTGCCCGGCATCGAATTGCACGTCGATGGCACTGTCGGTGTTGAGGTCGACCACACTTCCGTCCGCGAGTGTCAGTTGCCGCCGTTCGCCTACGCGGGTGCGATAGTCAGCCATCCAGCCCTGCTCGGTGCCAAAGCGGTAGCCGAGGTAGCCAGCGGGTGCGATGGCAGCCAATACCAGCAGCGTCTTCAAGGCCTGACGTCGTTCGCGATTGAGGGTGCCCATGGCAAGCGCGGGCGGCAGACCACCGAGCTGTTGTTGCACATGCTGCACGCGCTGCCAGGCGCGCTCATGCTCGGGATCGATAGCGCGCCATCGCGCGCAAGCTTGCTGTTGAGCCAGACTCAGTGGCTGCTCATGCATCAGCACAAGCCAATGGGCGGCCTGACGTGCGACGTCACGACTGATCGGGGCCTGCGCGGACATTAAAACGCTACATCGCTCAGGATGCAGGCTTCAAAGGCAGTGGCCATATGGCGCTTGACTGTGCGCTCACCAATGCCCAGCTCGCGGGCGATCTGCACATAGGTCAGGCCATCGATCTGTGCCAGTAGAAACACCGCACGTACCACGGGCTTCAAGCGGTCAAGCAAGGCGTCGAGCTGGAACAGCGTTTCGCGCATCTGCCATTGCTCTTCCGGCGACAGGGCAAAAGCCTCGGGCATTGTGGCGAGCATGTCGAGATAGGCCCGCTCCAGCGACTGGCGACGGAAGTAGTCGCAAACCAGCCGCTGGCCCACCGTCGCCAGATAGGCCCGTGGACGGTCCAGGGTCAGGGTTTCGCCGGTTCTACGCTGTGAAGTGAGGATGCGCAGGAAAGTATCCTGCGCCAGATCCGCTGCCTGGCTGGTGCAACCCAGACGACGATAAAGCCAGCCCGTCAGCCAGTTATTGTGCTCTGCATAGAGAAGCCCTATACGATCCTCGCCCACGACTTGCCTCCCGAAAGAAGCGGCGATAATAATTGATAATGATTCTCATATCAATGCAAGGCCGGAGCGTTGATCCAGACCGGCCCTCAGGAGCAAGCGCTCAACATACGCTGAGCAGATGGGGTTTGTTGACGACTCCAAGTGAGTCACTGATGAATGTGTCACTTTGTGGGAGGCAGCTTGCTGGCGACTTCCCACACGTTTTGTTTGTGCCTGAACTGATCGGCATTAAACCAGCCACCCGTCCTGGTGCTGTGCTGCTTGAGCGCAACATTTCCGATCACGGTGTCAGTGCCACGTCCGCCAGCTCAACATCACACATCTCGGCCAGCGCCCTGACGACTAACGCATGGTCTTGCCTCTGAGGCAGGCCGGACACAGTCACGACACCAATGAATCCAACACCCTCGACGTGCAGGGGAAAGCTGCCGCCGTGGCATGCATAATCGGCTGGTGGAAGCCCCATGGAAGCTTCCAGCGAATGACCGTCTTCAAATGACAGGCCCACCCGATAGGAACTCTGCCCCATCAACTCCACCACATTCCGTTTACGGCGCGCCCAGTCAGCATGACTTGAGGCCGTTTCGGGCATCGCATAAAAGAACACAGTCTCGCGAGCAAGTCTGATTTCAATCGTAGTGTTTACCCCAGCTTCTTCGCACAGGGCCTTCAATCTGAGGCCAAGCTCCCATGCAGCCGCTTTGTCGAAGGCTTTAAACCGGAGGCGTTGTTCCTGAATGACGATACGCCGCAGATCTTCCTGTTGCTCACTGTCCATAAACTCTGAGTCCTGCGCTTAAGAAGTGGTAAATGCGCTCTACTGCAGCCGCATACGCTTGATATCGCGCTGAGGAGGTTCACCAAACAGGCGACTGTATTCGCGGCTGAATTGAGAGGAGCTTTCATAACCGACAAGTCCACCGGCGCTGCTGGCATCCACATTCTGGCTCAACATCATTTGTCGTGCTGCCTGAAGCCTGAGCTGCTTCTGATACTGCAATGGGCTCATGCCCGTAACCGCCCGAAAATGCTGACGGAAAGTGGAAGGGCTCATATGGGCACTCACTGCCAGCTCATCGACCTTGAGGTGTTGCCGGAAGTTCAGCTTCAGCCAGGACAAGCATCTGGCAATGTGTTGACTGGGTGAGCCGGCACTTACGATATGAAGCAATTGAAGGCTATGAGGGCCGTTCAACAGGCGCACGACTATTTCCTCGACAATGAGCGGCGCGAGAGCGTTTATCAAACACGGATCGTCCAGCAAGGCGATCAGACGCTCCAGCGCATCCAGTATGTGAGTATCCAGCGCGTGAACGGTGACGGGACGAAACCCCTCATCTTTCATTCGTTGAGATAACTTCAATCACTCTGCTACCTGCACAACCATTGTGCTGTCCAGCGCCAGAATCATCCCGATGAAAGGTTGGGACGCACTGGCACGGGTGACATTTGCGATGACGGGAATGTCGACGCTTGTCACCATCGACTGACCGGGGCCATAGGCCAGAACCTCTTCTCCCACCATGACTTGCTTCCCGCCCTGCAGCGTCAAGCCAAGCCCTAACGCATAGATGCAGTGCAGTGGCTCTGTTACAGCGTTACGACGATGAAAGCTGAGCCCTGGAATCGCGCTGTAGTGGTCACCTTCCTGTCGAAGAACTTGTCCCACTCGCTCAGCCAGGCGGGCACTACCAGTGACAGTGCAAATATCTTTGAAAGCTGAATTCATGATTTTCCCCGATGCGCCACTAGAGTACGTTTTTGCTGATCCCATTACTCACCCGAACGATATCGGACATGACCGCCAGCGCGATCTCGGCAGGTGTCTTGCTGCCCAGATTCAACCCGATGGGTGCATGGATGCGGTTGATACCCTCATCGTCCAGCCCTCCAATGCGCCTCACGCGCTCAAGACGTTTTTCGCTGGTTCGCCGCGAACCCATTGCCCCGATGTAAAATGCAGGCGTCCTTACTGCCTCCATCAGCGTCAGGTCATCCAGACGAGGATCGTGGGTCAACGCGACGACAGCCGTTGATGCGTGACAGCCGCCTTGAGCGATGTAGGTCGCTGGCAGCATTTCAAACAGTGCGACACCTGGCATCCGGAAAGTCGATATCACTTCGGCACGCGGATCACACACGATGACCTCGTAGCCCAACGCAACCGCGAAACTGGCACAAAACTCAGCCACGGGTGACAAACCTGCGATCAAAAGCCGTCGAACGGCCCCGACCCTCAACCGCACTTGCCCAGGCTCAACGGTGACCGGCGCGCACTCCATGTCAGCGTTTTCCATGTAGGCATCGCGCGTCCCCAGAATGACACGACGCACGATTAACTGACGTCCATGCAGAGCCTGTTCAAGCCTCGCGAAATACTCACGCCTGGAGCAGTCAGCCTCGAAATACTCAACGAGAACATCAAGCACGCCGCCACACGGCAACTGCAGGTTTGGAGTAAACCCGCCCTCCCCGTATCGAATGATCTGGCTGTGAGGCTCGAACTCGTGGCGACCCAGTCGCTCCAGAAAGTCTTCCTCCACACACCCGCCTGACAGTGAACCGCAGGACCCTCCTTGCGCCAGCGCCACAAGCATGGCGCCCGGCCCACGAGGCGCAGACCCAAACGTTGAGAGGACAGTACACAGCCACACACCCTGGCCTTGCTCCAGCCAAGTCGATGCCTGTTGAACAACCTGAAGATCTAGACTGTTCATGGATCAGGCGAGCAGCTTATCAAGGGTAAAA
This sequence comes from Pseudomonas sp. FG43, assembly GCF_057809175.1. Classification (NCBI taxonomy): domain Bacteria; kingdom Pseudomonadati; phylum Pseudomonadota; class Gammaproteobacteria; order Pseudomonadales; family Pseudomonadaceae; genus Pseudomonas; species Pseudomonas sp. FG43. The sequence goes on along the minus strand of NZ_JBMDJL010000008.1, from coordinate 165,875 downwards.
GGGAGATCACGAATGCGCTTTCCGGTTGCGTGATACACCGCGTTGCCAATGGCAGCAGCTACTCCCACGATCCCAAGCTCACCCACGGCCTTGCCGCCCAGGGCACTTGCCTGCAGATCAGGTATGCCGACATCGATAGTGATGATTTCAGGCATGTCGGCATTCACGGGAACAACGTAGTCAGCAAGGCTTGCGTTGACAATGCGGCCGTCTCGGCGATCAATGTGGCCCTCTTCAAAAAGGGCCTGCCCGATTCCCATGATCATCCCGCCCATCCACTGACTCTCCGCCAGCTTAGGGTTGTACACCCTGCCACTGTCGAACGCTGCCACCATGCGCTTGACCTTGACCGTACCGAAGTCTTCGTCCACTCGAACCTCGACGAAATGGACACCCCAGCTGTGAGCGGACACCCCGCCATGAGTCGCAGGCAGCATTTGGCTGAAACCGTGGGCGGCAGCATCACGATCGGCCTCGGTGGCACCTGCCTTGAAGGTGTCGGTTGATATCTCGAATCGCTCTTTGCCAATCGCTTTCAGCAGGTCACCCAACGCGATACCGTCGCCTGGTCTCTGTGAAGGTTTGATGCGCCCGTTCTTGAATACCAGGTTTGAGATATCCATCCCGTGCAGAGGCGATTTCGGGTCAGTTGTAGCGACTCGCAGCATCTCGTTACGAGCGACTTTCGCCGCTTTGTAAACAGCGCCTGTCAGGTTATTGGCAAGCTGCGAACCACCCGCGACCGAAGCCCGTGGCAAATCAGTATCGCCGAGGCTGACCTTGACCGCGCTGGTCGGTACATCGAGTACTTCGGCGGCTGTTTGCGCCAGAATCGTGTAGGTGCCCGTCCCCAGATCGGTACCGCCGCTCAGGACCTCTATCCGGCCATCGCGATGGATGATGATCTTCGCTTCCCCAGGCGTTCGCCACACAGGGTAGGTTCCTGCGGCCATGCCCCAGCCAATCAGCTCGCGACCTTCACGCATCGAGCGTGGCTTCGGGTTACGGTTGGCCCAACCGAATGCGTTTGCACCGGCTGCGTATCCTTCTCTAAGACGCCGTGTCGTCCAGGGAACATTGGCTCTGGGATCCTTGGACGCCCAGTTACGCAGCCTCAGTTCGATCGGATCAAGACCCAGTTCAACGGCCAGCTCATCCATGGCAGTTTCAAGCGCATAGGTGCTGATGTTTTCGCCAGGTGCACGCATCCAGCCAGGATTGACAGTGTTTACAGGGATGATGCTGTGCCGGGCGAGCATATTGGGAGTGGCATACATCAGTGCGGTCACCGATGTGCTGGGCTCCAGGTGCGTGTCATCAATGGCTGTTTCATTCCAGCCTTCATGCACGACCGAAACCAGCGTGCCTTGCGGGGTGGCTCCCAACGCCAGCTTTTGACTCGTCCGGGGTCGGCCACCAAAGCTTGTAAACGTTTGAGGGCGCGTCAACGAAACTTTCAGGGGGCGACCTAATACCTTTGACGCGGCACAGGTCATGGCGACATGAGGATGGGGCGCAACCTTGCAACCGAACCCGCCCCCCACAAAAGGTGAAACGACTCGCACCTTGGCCATCTCAAGCCCCATCCACTGGGCAATGACATTACGCGCGCCGCCTACCCACTGGCTCGACTCATAAACCGTGAGTTTATCGGCGTCCCAGTGAGCAATGCAGGCATGGGGCTCCATCGGAACGTTGTACTCGCGTGGCGTGGTGTAGACACCTTCCACCTTGACCGCCGCTGCTGTGAGGGCAGCAGGCGCGTCTCCCCACTTGGCTTGCAGGTCATCGATAGGCTGGGGTTTCGCACGCGCATCATCCGGGTCGATGATGGCTGTCGTTTGCTCGTAAGTGACCTTGACCAGATTCGCAGCTTCAGTCGCTTGCTCGAACGTGTGCGCCACCACCAGAGCAATATGCTGGCCATTCCAGCGCACCAGATCATCCTGCAGGGGCGTGAAGTTTTCAGTGGCAGAGCCACCTTTGATGAATGGGGTGGCTGGCTGAATGGCGAGCGGGTTTAGATGCGTATAAATGGCAATCACCCCCGGCGCATTTTCAGCCCTGCTGACATCAATTGCAGTGATGCGGCCTGCGGGAATGGTCGATTGCACTGCAACGCCGTAAAGCATTCCTTCGATGGCCTGTTCAATGGCATAACGGGCCTCCCCTCTTACCTTGAGGCCGCCGTCTTGCCGAGATGCACGCTCACCCAGCGAACCATTTCGCTCCTTCTCCATCAGCGGCGCTGCCTCACCCGTCAGAGGGTTGAGCGCAAGGCCGGTATACGCGACAGCTGAGCCCGCAGCAGCGGTCTTGAGCAGTGTCCGGCGATAAACCCTGGGGTTGAAGAGATCGCTCATACCAGACCTCCAACGGTCATCAGTGCTCGCGCAACGACGCGAGGTGCCAGAACTATCTTGAAGCCATTGTGCTCACGGGCCTGAGCGCCGTTGACGGAGTGTCGGACGGCCTCACGAATCACTTTTTCGGTGAATGATTTACCCACCAAAGCCTGCTCTACAGCACGTGAACGCCAAGGCTTGGTACCGACCCCGCCCATAGCAATGCGGACATCCTTGATGGTTTTGCCATCGTCCTCGAACTCGACCCCGACAGCAGCGCTTGCAGCAGCGAACTCATAGGAGGCGCGATCACGCACTTTCAGGTAATGGGAGCGTTTGAGGGCGGCGACCACAGGCACCTCAATGCCGATAATCATCTCGCCGCCTGAAAGGTCGTGCTCAATGTCCGGGCGTGCGCCAGGTAACCGGTAGAAGTCTTCGGCAAGCACCTGACGGTCACTTGCACCCCGAATCAAAACCTTGGCATCAAATGCAACCAACGCCACTGCAAAGTCGCCAGGATAGATGGCAATACATCCATCACTTGTTCCCAGCACGGCATGGTTGCGATTGAACCCGTTCAGCGCCGCGCATCCAGAACCTGGATTACGTTTATTGCATTCAGGATAAGCACTGGGGTCACGAAAATAAGTGCATCGCGTGCGCTGCATCAGATTGCCGCCAATCGTGGCCATATTCCGCAGCTGAGGGGAAGCAGCGCGCCAGAGAGCCTCGCTGAGTACAGGTGCCTGAGCCTGAATGTGAGGATTGGCGGCAACATGACTCATCTTCGCCAAAGCCCCGATACTGATCTGCCGGGCGCCGACACTAATGCCATTCAGGCCGTCCAGATGACCGATATCAACCAGCCGGGCAGGACGCTCCACGCCGCACTTCATCAGATCGAGTAGTGTTGTCCCTCCGGCCAGAAAACGGGTTTCCGGCAAGACGACTTCTTGCCTCGCATTGGCGACATCACTGGCACGAATATAGTCAAACGCTCTCATGCCTTTTCCCCCTGCAAGCGGGCAGCCGCAGTGCGTACTGCAGTGACGATATGTGGGTAGGCTCCGCACCGGCAAATGTTGCCGCTCATGTATTCGCGGATCTCGTCATCCGACCCTGTATGCCCCTCGCGGATGCAGGCCACTGCGGACATGATCTGTCCCGGCGTGCAGTAGCCACACTGAAACGCATCAAACTCAACGAAAGCAGCCTGCACGGCATGCAGCGTGCCGTCCGCCTTGACCAAGCCTTCAATGGTCGTCACATCACGACCCGCGACCTGAGCCGCAAGCGTCAGACAACTCAAAACCCGCTCACCCTCGACATGAACCGTACAAGCACCACACTGACCCTGGTCGCAACCCTTCTTGGTACCAGGAAGGAATGCATGCTCGCGAAGCGCATCCAGCAACGTCGTGCGAGGGTCAAGCTCAAAGGCTTGAGGTGCTCCGTTGATGGTGAGCTGAAGTCTGTTGCGGTCTGCCATGATGGCCTCTCCAATAATGTCCGAAAGCGCTACACCCACTCATCAGGCGCCATTCTGCGATCAAGTATGGTTGGCCAGCCCCAGGCAGATTTGCCGGAAAAAATGTGTTTATTGCCCAATCCAATTAATTGCTAGAGACCCAGGCTGCTCGTAACAATACATTTCAAGAAAAATGACTGCCCGAAATGATGGGTTCAGCATTTAGAAGTAGCGCCTTAGAAGACATCAGGATGCCTTGGGAGAGATTTTTACCGTTGCGCCTTTCGCTTGATCGCTGATCATGTCAGCGAGATAAGGGCTGCTGCTGTATTTGGCGCGATAGGCCTGATCAATTCGCTCATTGATAGCACCGTCAACGCCTTCAAAACTTACATCGCGGGTCATTCCAGCCGCGATGATGCGCCCGGCCTTTTCACGAATGGCAGCCTTGTACCAGGAAGATGCCTTGCCGTGGTACGCACGCACATAGAGGTTGCCATCCACTTCCACGCACCATATCCAGGTGGGCGTTCCGTAAGTCACGCCATCCTCGCGAAATGGAGAAATCTTGAGGTCATCTGCCTTGATGATGCGATTGAGTTCGTCGCCAGACCAGGCGCTCAAGTAGGACGTCGTAGCGTTGTCCGGTGCTGCCGGACCAGATATGGCTTCAGCACCATCGGCAGCGCTCAGACTGGAAAATACAAGCGCACCCGCAATGAGTAATGAGGCGCTGGCTTCTTTGATGTATGAAACAGACTTGCTCATCTAATGATTCTCCGGGTTTGAGATACAGCCTATAAATCAGGCACAAGACAAATGACTCATTTATCGAGAGCGTCCTGCCCATTCATTCAGGCAGGAGCGCTCGGCAGAATCATTCAGCCCCAGTTCTGCAGCCAGTAAGCGTAGGGTGTCGGCAACACTGAAGCCGGATCAGGAATACCCAACGCACGTGCTGCCTGGAATGGCCAGTGAGGATTTGCCAACAGCGTCCGTGCAAAGAACACAAGATCCAGGGAGCCGGAACGAATGAATCCATCCGCCTCATGGGCGTCGGTAATCATCCAGCTCGTACCGACGGGCAGGTCCGTCTCGGCACGCACACGCTCGGCAAACGGCACCATGAAGTTGGGACCCCATGGCACTGGCTCGCCAGGCACAGCCAGGGAAAGCGAGCAGTCCACAAAATCCACGCCGCCTTCCTGCAACCATTGGAGAACCTGAATCGACTCTGCCATTGATGCTTCGAGGTCTTCCCCAAAGTCGACCGTTCCGAAACGGACCGTCAGCGGAAGATTTGATGGCCAGGCCTGCTTGACCGCCGCGACAATTTCGAGCAGGAAACGCGCTCGATCGGGCAACGATCCGCCGTATTCGTCAGTGCGAACATTTGTCTTGGGAGACAGGAAGCTTTGGCCGAGAAAACCGTGTGCAAAGTGCAATTCCAGCCACTCGAAACCGGCACGGTGAGCACGCGCAGCGGCGGACGCAAAATCTTCTTGTATGCTTTGAATTCCTTCGACCGTCAGCTCGTCAGGGAGGTAAGAGGAGTCAGGGACGTAAGGAAGAGCACTCGATGACACAGGCTGCCAGTGCTGCGGGTCTGACGCTTCAAGTGGATGCCCTCCTACCCAGGGTGGCGTACATCCAGCCTTGCGCCCTGCGTGACCCAGTTGAATACCGGGCACTGCTCCGGCGTTCTTGATTAACAAGGCAACTTCCGCAAAACCGGTAACGTGATCGTCACTCCAGATCCCCGCATCGCACGGTGTGATACGGCCCTCAGGATTGACTGAAGTCGCTTCAACCACGACCAGACCGGCTCCGCCTTTTGCCAATGCCTCGTAGTGGGTCCTGTGCCAGCCATTCAACGCCCCTTCTACGGCCTGGTACTGACACATGGGTGATGCCACGATGCGGTTGCGTAGTGTGACGTCCTTCAATGTATAAGGTGAAAATAACGAGCTCATGAGTTAATCCGCTTATTGATCAGAATGAGCAAATTATGGCCATGAAGGTGTATTCATTATTTGCCTGATAGAAGCGAAAGACTGCACAAAATGATGCGCTTTCAGATGGGCAATACTCCTCTGCCTCTTGGCGTATATCAGCCGGGTTTTAAATGCACACCTCGAGCATCTATTCCCGCGCTACAACTTATAAAAAATATAGTCGGGCGAATCTCCACTATCGACGTGAGCCCCACGCTTGATAAGTGTTTCTCGCAAATTCTCGTTCTCAATATGCACCCGCCAATGCACTTCGCCCGGCTTGCTCTGCCCCAGGTCAAATCGCTCAATAGCAGTCTTCAACTCATCCCCGAGAGGCAGATAAACCGCCAGCGCGTCTTCCTTCCAGGCAGCAACGGTCATTCCCATCGATTCGCAAATAGCCACTTTTGCCCCGACATCATTCCTGTCAGAGCGCCTGGACTCATTGATCTGATCGAGCACCACAGGATCAGTAACGCGATCAGAAAAAATGACTTCTCCGGTTTCCCATACCTCGGGGGGGCAAATCTTCTTGGCGGGATCCAAGGCAATAAAGGGTGATATTTCCAACGGATAAATTCGGCAAACCAACGGGCGCTCTTCATAAATACCGCAACGATTCTGGTCATCCAGATTAGGGCATTGAGTGAGTGCATTACCTGCAAGAATCGGGGTCACATTAATCTGATGACTACCGCTTTCAACCGGAACTGAACGACCCGCATTATGGTTGAATCTGTCGGACTCACCAGGCCAGTGAAACTCGTCAAAAGCCTCCAGTAGCACCGCGACCTCATGCCCTCTTTCCAGCCAGCGCCTGGCCTCACCCAGCGTGAGAGGAACCAGACGGCCCTTGCAACACACGCCACATGTATTGCAGGCAAAGCGTACTTCATTATTCCCCATACATTTACTCGCCCGACGACGCGATAAAGCGTCCAAACACCTTGATTGACGTTTGGCGGAGTATGTATGAACTGCCTGATCACACTGTTGCCCATTTCGCGGCAATACTTGCTCGTTCCAATTACTTACAATTAGTTACAACGTATGCAATACGCGAAGTTTTCCTGCGTCACTCTGCTATTCGTCGTTTTAGGCAATATTTCAAACGAAGTCTGCAACCCTTCAACGCTGCCTTGGCGAGAGAATAAGTATGAAACGAGGGGATGTCTCAGACCTGAAGCCTGACGATCCCTTACCCTGAAGGCGAGGAAAATCAAATGACGCAGAAAAGTGTATGGCTCATCACCGGTGCCAGCAGAGGCCTGGGCGTTCACCTGGCCAAGTTTGCATTGGCGGCAGGATACGCGGTGGTTGCTACCGGGCGTGACGCTGAAAAGGTAGAAACTGCAGTGGGAAGCCACCCGGATTTGCTCACGGTGAAACTGGATATCACCCAACCTGAAGATGCACAAGCAGCCGTCGCGCTGGCCATTGAAAAGTTCGGCAAGATCGATGTACTCATCAATAACGCGGGTAACTTTTACGCTGGATTTTTCGAGGAGCTTACCCAAGAGCACGTTCGCAGTCAGATCGAAACATTGTTGTTCGGACCGATGAACGTTACTCGCGCGGTCCTCCCTGTACTGCGTAAACAACGCTCTGGCACCGTCGTGACTATTTCTTCAACCGCAGGAATTGTCGGGGGGACGTTCTGCAGTGCCTATGCCGCCGGTAAGTTCGCCGTGGAGGGATGGATGGAATCTCTGGCATCGGAGGTTGATCAGTTTGGAATCAAGACAATGCTCGTGGAGCCTGGTTTTTTCCGGACAGAACTACTGACCAGAGACTCGACGACATTTGTCGAGCCCACTATTGAGGACTATGCGGAAAAAACACGTGAAACGGTCACTGTGTTGAGTGGCATGAGCGGTAAGCAAGTGGGAGATCCAGCAAAACTCGCGCTGGCTATTGTCACCCTTGCCGGCAGTGCAACCCCACCTTCTCGTTTCGTGGGCGGTACAGATGCATTGGAAGCTTTTGAGGCCAAAGCCAGACTCATGCTCGAACAGGCCAATGCACATCGTACGCTGTCATCCTCTCTGGCGCATGACGATTAGTGGCCGGGAAACCAGGTGATCCTGCGAAAAAAAGCCTCAGTCATCGCTACGTGATTGCTCTGGCATTAGTCGCAGTTGTCGTGAGCCTGAGTGCTTTCACCGCTATGGCGGTGAAGGATCAAACCTATGTGGGAAGCCCTGGATTCAAGGCCACTGCCGACGTACCCCATGAGTATGTTGTTGTGTACTACTCCCGTTCCGGGCATTCGGAAGCCGTCGCGCACGAAGTGGCAACGCGGCTCAATACGCCAATCGCCAGGATCAACGCGAATTACCCATTGAGCTTTCAGGGACAACGCAAAGCGATAGCAGACGCCGAGGCTGAGGCTTTTCCTGAAATCGAAGTTGAAGCGGTTGATATTCAGTCTGCAAAACGCATTTATCTGGTGTCGCCTACCTGGATGTTCCGTCCTGCACCACCGCTGTGGACTTTTGTCAGGGATAGAGATCTTTCTGGAAAGGAAGTGGTGTTGATCATGACCGGCAACAGCCGATTCAAGTCGGAAGAAATCGATAAGTTTTCACAACTGATTGAATCGCGTGGCGGTCACCTCCTTTATCAGGAGTTCATCAGGCGTGGTCGGTTTTTCTGGCAAATGAGCCGAGCCGAACTGCTTGATTCTGTTCAGAACCTCCTGGAGAAAAAGTATTGATATCTCACGCTATAACCACGGCAGGCGCTGAATCGTAACGAAATGCCCAAGCATCGGGTTCTCGAATTCTATGAGGTTTACTTTTGAAAGCTATCGCGATCAATCAGCATGGCGACTGCCATGTCTTTATTGAAATAGACACCACTGACCCCGTCGCCCGTCCCGGTCACGTCATCATTGATATTCGCGCGACCAGCGTGAATCCAGTGGATACGAAAATTCGCCGAGGCAGCGAGGGCACGGATGGCCTCACGTTCCCTGCCACTCTCCACATCGATGTTTCCGGAGTGATCAGTTCAGTCGGTGACGGGGTGACCCGCTTCAAACCTGGCGATGAAGTCTACGGGTGCTTCGGCGGTATCGTCGGCATTCCAGGTGCCTTGGCCGATCAGATGGAGGCAGACGCAAACATGCTCGCTCTCAAACCTGAATCGTTGTCCTTTGGAGAGGCCGCGAGCTTGCCACTGGTGGCCATTACCGCATGGGAAGCGCTAATCGACAGAGCCTCGATCAAACCCAACGATAACGTTCTGGTCCACGGAGGTACCGGCGGGGTCGGTCATATCGCCGTTCAGTTGGCGAAGGTCATGGGGGCGCGGGTATCAACAACGGTTTCGACGCCTGAAAAAGCGGAAACAGCCCGCCGCCTGGGTGCCGATGAAGTGATTTTCTATCGCAGCGAGCAGCCGCAGGAATACAGTCAGCGAATTACCCAGGGCAAAGGTTTTGATACGGTCTTCGACACCCTGGGAGGCGAAGTCTTACAAAACTCGCTGAAAGCAGCAAAACGCAAAGGGCATGTCGTATCGATCATTGGTTACGACACTTACGACCTTACCGACATGCATTTCAAGGCTCTGCGACTCGACTTTGTATTCATGGCCATCTCCATCATTCATGACGAAGACAGAAAACATCATGGCGACATCCTGGAGCGTCTGGCTGCACTGGTTGATCGAGGCCTGATTCAACCCTTGATCGACAGCCGTCATGAATTTACGGCATCAGGAGTCAGCGCTGCGCATGCGCGTCTTGAGTCAGGTCATGCCATCGGAAAGATTGTCATCGAGCGACAGAGCGTATAAACGATACCTTCTGTGTCACTCAAATGAATTGCCAAGGATTAGCCATGAGCACCACTGAATTAGAAAACACACAGGTTCATATCATCGCGACCCTGAAGGCGATTGCCGGTGAAGAATCCCGATTGGCTGAAATGCTGAGTGTGCTTGTCTCTGCGTCCCGGGCAGAGCCGGGCTGTATTCATTATGTGCTGCACGTCGATACAGAGCACTCTGGAACGTTCGTCATTTATGAGGCCTGGTCTAGTCAGGCCGCCCTTGATGAACACACGACCACAGCACACTTTCTGTCATTTGTTTCGGCAGCAGAATCGCTGTGTTCCAAACCCACTCACCTCCAGACGTTGAAGCTGATCCGGTAACCACTCCTTGTATCGATGCCCTTGGCAGGTTTACCAATCGGGAAGGAGGGCTTATCGGCTCAGGTCATAGGCCCTCCACTTTCAACGATCCAGCGGATGCAGTAAGTTATCGGGGCATATTCAAAGCAATAACCCGGCAAACTGCCATGGCGCCATCTTCGTCACCATGATCATCACAATAACGAACATGCCCGCAAACCCGAGCACGCCCATCCAGAACCACTTCCGGTAAATCGACCGATACTCCGCCCCCAATTCTGCACCCGAATCAACCGCGGCCAGAGCCATCGTCTGCAATTGCTTTTGCAGGACCAGCACCGGCAGCCAGAGTGAGCCGACACACAGGAAAATCACCAGCGAGGTCAGTACCCATTCCGTGGTCAGTGGCAGGCCGGTGAGCCGGGTCAGCAGGTAACCGGTGATGATCTGCACAAAACCCGCCGGGGTGGTAATCCAGGTGTCGAAGCGCACCACCATTCTGGCGACATGGGCGATGACGTGCGGGTTGGCGGTGCGGCTGGCGGCGATCAGGTACAGGTAAGACCCCATGCCGAAACCAAACAGGAAAATCGCCGCGATGACGTGGGTGTATTTCAGGAGAAGATAAGTCATCGGTCAGCGCTACTTGTCAGAAAACTGCACAGACATGTGGATATTCAACGGCTCGTTGATCGCTGCCAGGTACTCGTCAACGGTGATCTCTCCCACGCAGGCTCGTGCACCGGGTTCAGGCTTGTAACCGCGATTGACCTTTTCCATCAGGGCGACGGCTGCACAACTGGGGATTTCCGGCCCCTTGTCATTGGAGGCCGTCAATTGCACTGTCATCAAGAGCGGCCTGGCGTCATGGTCACGACCGTGAACATCGATGAACATCGCACTTTTTCCGTCACCAAAACGCTCAAACCACGTCCCCCAGCGATGCAGCCTCGCAGCCCACACAGGAACAGAACGGATCAACCCCGCTTTCACTGCCAGAGCCAGCAAATAGTTGGCGACACCTCCGAGTTTCAAGCCCGACCCGGCCTTGAAGCTCAGGTTCCTGGCGCCATAGCGCCCGGCAAAGATATCCATGTCGGGGACATCGACATTGGCCAGGAGCCGGGTGCCCATCATCGGCATCTTGCGCAAGGTCAGCCCCTGCCAACCCGGCACCGCATACACCTGCCCTTCCTTGAGCTGGCTGATCGGCTTGCCGGCGTATGCCAGCACACCTTCTATGGTCGACAGGCCCGGCATTTTCGCTGACGAAGAAATGCCATGGTTGATGGTGTCGATACGGGTAAAGCGATGGCGATGTTGATCGATAATGGCCGAAGACAACGAAGGCACCGAGCTGCAACCACTGAAGATCGCCACGCCCGCCGCCCTGGCGCGCGCATCGAGCGCTGCAATGCCGTTGACGAAATGACGGCAATCAGACAAATCGCAGTAATTGACGCCCGCCTCGATGCAGGATTCGGCAATGGCATAGGATTGCCCCTGAAACGGACCAGCCGTGTGAATCACCCACTGAATGCCCATTTGCACCAGTGCCGGCTTCAGGTCAGCGCCCATGGCATTGCCGCACCAGCTTTGCACGGTCTTGCCAGACTGCCGCCCAAGTGCCTCGACCTTGCCAGACAGCTTTTGCGCATCACGCCCTGTAATCACCAGCTCGATATCGGGTACAGCGGCCAGATGGCGGCAAATGATACTGCCGAAGTTTCCATAGCCACCGACCACCATCACTCTGAGCGTCATGCGCAACTTCCCGATATCCATTGATTGATGCGGCGGCAGCTTCGCTGATATTCCACAGGCGTTCAAGCTGAGAGGATCGTCGCTTGATCCCTTTCGCGGGCGAAGGGCATAGGGAAATTTCAGATCCAACGTATAGCCAAAGGCTTACACGACCCGAGGACAATTCGCTCTTTTTACCCTTCAACAAGGCTCGTAATATTGGATCCAACAACTGGTGAACAAGGAGTTCGCCAGGATCAAGGATGATCGACCATCGCCGGGAAGGCAGCCGACAGGGAGTTGGAATGGTCTTGGGAAAAACCCGCTTCGGCGGGTTTTTATTTGCCTGCAGAAAAGTGAAAGCAGGTTTTTCGGTAAGCGCTCACCACAGCCCCCCCCCTCAAAGCGAGATCCCTCGAGGCAGGATTATACAATCCTGTGCATAGAGGCTTGCAGCATCTTGCGATGCGGCAGAACATGCTCACGCATAGAATAAGCCGACTCCAACACAATACGAAAACATCAAGTTATCGATCTGGCTGCCCGTGCCAGAAAACCGATGCGCCATCGTTTTGGCCTGCATGTCGTTTCCCTGCGGCCATAAACATTAACTTCATATAAGCCACCCACCCTATCTTTAGACAGAGAAGCCGTACTATGAACTTGTTAAAATCCACGTTACTCATGTTTTCCATATTGATTCTGACCGCATGTTCAACAAAATCTCCTGCTATTAAAAGTGGTGAATCCGTCGTTCACCTACAAGCACGGATTGGCAATGAAATGACCGCCAGACGTCTGGATCAGCAGCGCCCACAAAGCCTGACACAGTTCCAGGTATCGGAAGGGAAGCACGAACTGGAGCTGGGCCTTGTACAGATCGGCTACCAACAGAGTCATCGCCGCTGCCTGGCCACACTCGCTTATGACAACTTCATGGCTGACCAACATTATACGTTGGTTGAAAAGAACGCAGGCCCGGATCTACAAATAGCGCTTATTGACAACAATGGAAAAACGCTGGCTAAAACAGAAAAGATAGCGTGCCTGTAATCAATTAAAACCTTTGACTTACAAGGCTTATCCTTTCTATTTTGCACACGCAACAATAGAACCTGCCTTGCCTCTTGATACTCTGTTCATAGTCTGGAATACAGCCGTCACGGCCAGATGGATCAGCGCGCAGGCAGCCTGCGTCCGAAATGGATCAGGGAAATTTCACGCCACGCATAGCCAAAGGCTTACACAACCCGAGGACGATTCGCTCTTTCTACCCTTCGCCAGGCCTCGTAAGATTGGATCCAACAACTGGTGAACAAGGAGTTCGCCAGGATCAAGGACGATCGACCATGGCCCGGAGGGCTGCCGACAGGGAGTTGGAATGGTCTTTGGAAAAACCCGCTTCGGCGGGTTTTTATTTGCCTGTAGAAAAGCTTCGGGCATGCGTTCAATGGTGTGCGCTGAAAATCTCGAGCGAGATCCTGGCGACAGCAGGCCAGTACGAGCCCAACCATATCTCCCTGGCGCTATGAATATTGCCTGCCTGGGCGCGCCTTCACAGGGAGTCGCCAGCAGATGAAACGTTCGCGTCTTGAACGGGTTCAGCAGCCAGCTTCAGTCGGTCAGCTTTACAGATGTATTTCGGCTTGCTTTTCGGTGCCAATTTGGCACTGGCCTTTTTGGCGTGAGCCTTCAATAGCTGCTGTATTTTCTTACGACGGTTCATGTTTTCCACTCAATCTGTGAACTAGCGAATGATATCAGCTTGAGTATGGGGACAATACCGTCACCCCTTGCTCGCCCCAGAGAGCCCGGACTCGCGCACGAGCCTGTTTTTAACGCAGCATCACCGAGCGCAGTCACTTTTCGTACAAAGCCTGGTCCTGCCCGATCACTTACAAGTACAGGCCTTCCACAGACTTAACCTGCTGGCCTGAGTACAAATTCAGTTATCTCGGAAGGGACACCCAGCCGAACAGGGAACCCCATCCATAATCCTGTGCCATTGCTCACGTACAACTTCATCCGGCCCACGTCATAGCCGCGGGATACATACCCTTCGTTGGCACCGGCAACGACTTGATCAAACCCCACGATCATGCCCCCATGCGTATGACCGGACAGTTGCACCTGAACGCCTGCTTCAGCATTTTTCATTGCCCCTTCGGGCCTGTGACTGAGCAGAATCGTTGGTGCGCCGGCCGGGGCTCCGGCCAGTGCCCGGGCCAGATCCGGGCCTGCAAATCCGTATTTCGGGGCGACATCATCCGTGACACCTGCAATCGTGAGGGCCGCACTCCCCTGCTGAAGTACCACATGCTGGTTCTCCAGCATTTTTATCCCCATGCCCTTGAACACAGGTGCCCACGCAGAGTAATCGAAGTAATACTCGTGATTGCCGGGGATACCGATCACGCCGTATCGCGCCTGCAGGTCTGCCAAAGGTTTTACATCGTTACGTCTTGCCTGCGTATAGCCGTCGATAAGGTCGCCGGAGATCAGCACAAGGTCAGGTGAAAGTTCGTTGGTTCGATCGACCACTGCGCGGGCCCAGCGCTCAGGAAACAGCCGACTGATATGAAGGTCGCTGAGCTGTACGAAACGGAATCCATTGAACTCCGGGGGCAGGTTATCAATGGCCAGTTCAACCCTGCGAACCTCCGGGACCCTGGTCGCCTGCTGGACCCCCACTGCCGCCAGACCTAATGCCACCACGACCGAGCCGGCCCGCAACCTGGGGGCTATCCGCGTGAATACTGGCCGACGCCCGGATACTATCAGAGCAAGGCCCGCCACATCGCTGATCAACGTGAACACCGTGAGCAACACAAAGGCGCAGAACAGCCAGCCCAGGATAAGTACGACCCCAAAAGGTAACTCTGGCGACCACATGTCTCCATAGATCAACAAGGACCCATAGTGATACTTGGAAATGATCAGCAGACCGATGGCTATCAACAAGCGTGCGAACTTTGAAATCTTCAGCGGATAAACACACCGCGCCAGGACATAGAGGCAAGCAATAGTGAGATACGTATGAAACACGGCTTCAACCTTGAAATAAAATACAAAGCAGCCGCTTTGGGCGGCTACTTGTCAAACATACCGTCGAGTGCCACGGCAGAGAAACGTGCTCCACACCCGGTACTGTCTCGAAAGACCTGATCGATCCAACACAACAACCCTAGCGTGAAACCGGGGTCAACTGCGTCATGGGCGGCAACGAACTCCGATACCCCTCTTTGTCACTGAGCAGCAGCCGTGCCTGGGTTCCCCAACCGCCGATAAAGACATCGTCCTTGCCATCACCGTCCAGATCACCGCGCCCCATGCTCCAGCTACGCCCTACAGTGATGCCGGGTACGACATCGGCGGTGACATCCTTGAAATGGCCTTGACCATCGTTCTGCCACGCACGCAACTGGAGCGGAACGAACCCCGGGATCTGAATTGCACCGACGAGCAGATCGGGGTGCCCGTCGCCGTTGAAATCCACAACTGTCCCGGCCCAGCTTGAAAACGTGTGCGCGGGGAACCGCTGCGCTGTTTCATCCAGGAAACGCCCCTTGCCATCGTTCACCAGAATCCGGGTTTGAGGATCCTTGTCCCACCCAAAGTTATTGCTGGTGATATTGAAAAATACGATATCCAGATGGCCGTCGCGGTTCATGTCGGCAACGTGTACTTCCCGGGTTTCCATCGGTACGCGCAGGTCGAGTCGGTCGGAAGCATCCTTGAAATGCCCTTTCCCGTCGCTCAGCAAGAGCCGGTTCGGTAACGCCGGGCTTGCCAGCACCATATCGAGATCCCCGTCACCGTCCATGTCAGCCAAAACCACCCCTTCGGTTTGATCGTTGGTCTTTGGCAGATGGGTTTGCGTGGCATTGATGAAATGGCCAGGTCGCTTGGGGTCGTTCAGAAATAGCAGGTTTCGTGCTGGAACAATCTTCGCGTCGGGCGCGTAATCCGTTTCGCCTGTGCTGCCAATCAGGATGTCGGGCAGGTTGTCTCCATTGACATCACCCAACGCCAGGGCATTGCCTTGGCTGGTTTCAGGCAAACGATCACTGGCGTCGGTAAATCCGCCTTTCCCGTCACCCAGAAAAAGCTGATGCACCTCATCGGCTTCAGCCACGAATACCACGTCCATGTTGCCATCAGCATTCAAATCAGCGGCCCGGACATGCTCGCTGTCATGCACCACCGTTCCAAAGGCGCCCGGTTTAACGGTCAATCGGCCATGACCGTCATTGAGATAAAGGCGATTCACACCATGCTCGACGGATACCACCACATCCAGATCGCCGTCCTTGTCGACATCGATGAACACCGAGTCAGTTGCATGGAGACTCGGCGCGACAGGCACGTGGGTGGCGGTCGCGTCTGCGAAGACGCTTGAAGGTCGTTCAGGGATGATGTCAAAAGCATCTGCAACGGTGGTGGAAGATGCGGCATGGACACCCGCCGAGATGACCGAGAGGAACCCTGAGGTCACCCAGCCCATTCGTCCGTAGAAGCTGCTTTTCATGAAATCTCCTTTCAGTCATTCGAGCGCTCGGCGCGGTGCTATAGCGCCGATTATTGACCGGGAAGATCCGAAAGATTAAGTAGGCAATATCGAATGGGTATATGACGCAACGTCATATATAAACCGGAGATAGGCAGTGAAACGGGGAGCCTATAAGATCCTGAAGGCGTATCGGCGCACAGTTCATGACAAGGGTGACTAAATGTTTCAGGAAGAGATGGGCAGCCTGATGGCTTTTGTGGCCGTTGCCGAAGAATGCAGCTTCACCCGCGCTGCGGGCCGTCTCGGAACATCCCAATCGGCGCTGAGCCATAAGATCCGCAGGCTGGAGGCGCGGCTAGGCGTGCGTCTTCTCACCCGCACCACCCGCAGCGTGTCCCCCACCGATGCCGGGGAACGGCTGCTTGAAACACTCAAGCCCGCGCTTGCCGACATCACGGCTCAGTTGGAAAGCCTGACCGATGTGCGTGACAAACCTGCCGGGACCATCCGCATCACGACAGCAGATCACGTGGCCGAGACCATCCTGTGGCCTGCGCTGAATCGCCTGCTTCCCAAATACCCTGACATCGAAGTCGAGGTCACTGTCGATAACGGCTTCGTCGATATCGTTGCCGAGCGCTATGACGCAGGCATTCGCCTGGGTGAGAACGTGAGCAAGGACATGATCGCCATACCTATTGGCCCCATGGAACGCTGCGTCATCGTGGGTTCACCGGCATATCTGGCCAGGCATCCAGTCCCGACTCATCCAGAGCAACTCGCCAATCATCAATGCATCAATCGCAGGTTTCCGACACTGGGTGGAATGTCCGCGTGGCAGTTCGAGAAAGAGGGTCGGCAGACCCAGGTTCGCGTCTCGGGACAAGTTGCATTCAACCGCCCCGAGATGATCCTGGAAGCGGCGCTTGCCGGATTCGGGCTCGCGTCTCTACTCGACTCCCAAGTGATACGCCATGTCGAAGCCGGACGCCTTGTGAGAGTGCTGGACGACTGGTGCCCTGAGTTTGCGGGTTACTACCTCTACTATCCTAGCCGTCGGCAGAATACTCCCGCCTTTCAACTGCTGGTCGACGCCCTGCGCTACCGGAAGGATTAACCAGCAATGACAAGGCGTTAGAGGCAGCCAATGCAGGGCTCACCCTTTCTTGAACACCCTGCCTTTTATTCTCGCGGCCATCAGTGGGAGATTTTTACCTCGACGTATAGCCAAAGGCTTACACGAGCCGAGGACAATTCGCTCTTTTTGCCCTTCGCCAAGGCCCGTAAGATTGGATCCAACAACTGGTGAACAAGGAGTTCGCCAGGATCAAGGATGATCGACCATCGCCGGGAAGGCAGCCGACAGGGAGTTGGAATGGTCTTGGGAAAAACCCGCTTCGGCGGGTTTTTATTTGCCTGTAGAAAATGGCCGGTAGCCGATCAATAAGGTCATGAATCACTTTGTGGGAGCCAGCTTGCTGGCGACTTCACGTACAGACGCAGAATATCTGGCGGTTTTCAGGCCTTTTTCGCCAGCAAGCTGCCTCCTACAAGTTTGTGTGTGCCTTGATTAATCAGTATTACGCCTAAGCTGGCACCAGCGTCTCCAGCAACCACGCCCCTGCCGGTCCCAGGCCTCGCTGGCGCGACCAGATCACATCCACTGCCGAGCTGCGCGGCCAGCCAGGAACCTTGAGTTCCTTCAAGCGCCCACCGGCATAGCCCGACACCAGCCAGCGCGGCAGTGCCGACCAGCCAAAGCCGAAGGCGGCCATGTCCATCAACAACAGGTAATTGGGCGCTGACCAGTTGCGATAGCCACTGGTGGGTAAATCGTCGGTGGGAATGCTGTGCTCGATCAGGGTATTGAGGCGCAACGCCCGGTATTGGGACAGCTGCTGATAACTCACCTGCTCCAGTGCGGCCAGCGGATGTTTGTGCGCCACGAACAGGCCGAAATCCGCGCACTCGGCAATGGTTGCATGACCGACTTCCGGCGGATAACTCGCTTGTGCCGATAACAGACCCAATGACGCCCTCCCCGACTGGATCAGGTTGATCGCGTCGCCATGCTCGGCAAACACGCACTCCAGCTCAAGTTCGGGAAAGCGCTGGTCCAGTTCCGTCATGCGCGCCTCGAATTCGGAAAACTGGTTGGCATCGGACAGCACCAGAGTCAGGCGCGGTTCGGCACCTTGCGCCAGGCGCCCGGCGGTGCGGCGCAGGCGATCCGAAGCACTGAGCACATCCTCGACTCGCCCCAGCATGGCCTTGCCCGCTTCGGTCAGGACCGGCTGGCGGGCAGAACGGTCAAACAACTCCACCCCCAGATCGATTTCCAGCCGGGCAATGGCTTCGCTGATGGTGGACTGGCTCTTGCCCAGACGACGGGCAGCGGCGCTGAAAGAACCCAGTTCGACGATCTGCGCAAAGGCTTCTAGGGCTTCGGGTGAAAAACTCATGGACGACCTGCTATCGGTTTTTCCGATGGAAACGATTTTCACTTTAGCCCAATGACCGATGAGAATGCACTCTACCGCAACACAAAAGGTCATCTGTAATGAGCCAGACAAACCACAATCACCCAGCTGTGCCCAGCAAATCCTTCAAGGAGCGCATCCTGCATGCGAGCTTGTTCGAGGTGTTCGGCGTGATCATGATCGCGCCTCTGCTGGCCTGGATCATGGGGCATTCGCTCGGCATGATGGGGGCCATGACAGTCATGATTTCCACGGTGGCCATGATCTGGAACATGGTCTACAACGCCCTGTTCGACAAGTTGAGAGCCCGGTTCGGCTTCGCCATGTCGATAGGCAAACGACTGCTTCATGCGCTGGGTTTTGAAGGCGGGCTGATTCTCGCCGTGGTGCCACTGGCCGCCTGGTGGTTGTCCATCAGCCTGCTTGAAGCCTTCCTGCTGGATATCGGCATTCTGCTGCTGTTCCTGCCTTACACCATGCTGTTCAACTGGGCCTACGACCTCGTGCGCGAGCGGGTCATGCAGCGCCGCCTGTCCAGATGTGGCGAGGCCTCACGGTCCTGAATGCATTTGCCGTTGGATTGCAATGAAAGGGTTCGGGCACAATCATCGACCCACAGTGACGATAAGGTCTGCCCGACATGACCACGGAAATTCTCAAACTGGCTGCCTTCAGCGACGGCGATCAAGGCGGCAACCCGGCCGGTGTATGGATTGGCGATGCGCTGCCCGATGACAGCACCATGCAACGCATTGCCGCCGACGTCGGTTTTTCGGAAACGGCTTTCGCCGCCCCGGTCGAAGGTGGCTGGCGCGTGCGTTATTTCTCTCCCCTGGCCGAAGTGCCCTTCTGCGGCCACGCCACCATCGCCCTCGGCGCAGCGCTGGCCGGGCTGAAGGGCGACGGGCTGTTCAACCTCACTCTCAACCAGGCGCAGATCACGGTCGAAGGCCATGCCCATGGGTCGCTGATCTCAGCCGCCTTGCAGTCGCCACCGACTCATAGCAAAGCCATCAGCCCGCAATTGCTGGAGGAAGCCTTGAACCTGTTCGGCTATGAGCACAGTGATCTGGATGAACGCATTCCACCCGCAGCGATCAACGGCGGCGCCGGGCATCTGGTACTGGCGCTCAAAAGCCGCTCAAAGCTCAAGGCCATGCAATACGACCAGGAAGCCGGACGCCAGTTGATGGTGCGCGAAGGCTGGGCAACCATCCTGCTGGCGTTTGCCGAAAGCGGGCAGTTCTTCCATACCCGCAATCCGTTCGCCTTTGGAGGCGTCTACGAAGACCCGGCCACCGGCGCAGCAACGGCAGCGCTGGGCGGTTACCTGCGTGATATCGGCTGGCCCCACGGCGGCGTCATCGACATTCTGCAAGGCGAAGACATGGGCAGCCCGTCACGCCTGCGCGCCGAAATCCCGGAACAGATCGGCAGTTCGATTCGTGTCTCGGGCATGGCGCGCAAGCTATAAAACGCCTAGGCTCTGTACGAAAGTCGGCGAGCGAAGGTCAGGCAAGGCAAAAACAGGCGAGGAACGGTCGGAGTCGCGCCCGACTTTACTGGTGTAAATGAGCATTCCGAGCCTGTTTTTAACGCAGCATCACCGAGCGCAGCCACTTTTCATACAAAGCCTCAGGTCTTGAGCTGGCTGCCACTGATCGCTACGCCCAACAGCATGACGGCAACGATCATGAACGCCAGCTCCAGGCTGCTGACATGGGCAATGAAGCCGATGGCGGCAGGCCCGACCAGAATCCCCGCATAACCGACCGTGGTAATCGCCGGAATCGCGACGCTTTCCGGCATGGTCTTCTGACGACCGACGGCGCTGTAGCAGACCGGCACAATGTTCGAGCAACCGGCGCCCACCAACGCATAGCCCAACAAAGCCGCTTCCCAGGCCGGCACCAGCGTGGCAATCGCCAGACCGCTGGCAGCGCACAACCCGCCCAGAATGATGACCCGATTGGAACCGACACGCCGCACGACGGCATCACCGAACAGACGCCCAAGGGTCATGGTCACGGCAAACACCGCATACCCAAGCCCGGCATAAGACGTTTCAACACCGCGCAGCGAACTGAGGAACACCGCGCTCCAGTCGAGCATCGCCCCTTCGGCGAGAAACACGGTGAAGCACAGCAGGCCGATGAACAGCACCACGCCACGGGGAATCGCAAATGACGGCCCGTCGGACTGACTGCCATAAGGCAATAGATGTGGCGCAGCCTTGGCCAGTGCGATGAGCGTCAGCACGACCACCACCAGCATGGCGATCATCGGCGAAGCCCCCAGGCTCAGCAAGGCACTGACACCCGCAGCCCCCACGATACCGCCAAGGCTGAACAGGCCATGAAACCCCGACATCATGGTCTTGCCGCTGGCCCGCTCGACAATGACCGCCTGGATATTGGCCGTGCAATCCACACCGCCCATGCTCGCGCCGAACAGAAACAGAGTCGCCACCAGCAGCGGCAGGCTGGAAACCGTGGCCAGTAATGGCAGGCACAGACAGATCAACAGGGTCGAAATGACCAGCAAGCGGCGGCAACCGTAACGCGACGCCAGCGCACCCGCCAAAGGCATGGACAGGATCGAGCCCATTCCCAGGCACAGCAACAACAAACCCAGTGTGCCGTCATCCAGTCCGACACGGGCCTTGGCATAAGGCACCAGCGGTGCCCAGGAAGCCACGCTGAAACCGGCAATGAAAAACGCTATCCGGGTGGAAGACTGCTCCTGCCGGGCCTTTGTTATCTGGGCCTCGTGGCTGAAAGAGGTCATGCAAGCTCCTTGAGAATGTCAGACAGAATCGTGCTGACAAGCGCAACAGACTAGCAAAGTCAGGGAGCGTTCCACATGTGCAATGCTCACAAAGGGGGCGATGTATCCGGTGTCTGTGGGAGAGGCCTGGGCCGCGACAGCATGTTCCGACGTTGAAAATGTGTTGCCTGTCTGAAGTCGCGGCCAAGGCCCCTCCCACTTCATGATATGTACGCCCCCCCCTGACAGCAGAAATACTCCAGCTATTTTCAAACCTTCGCACTAGACTACGCACCTTTGCAGTGCATCCCGCTCGCCCATCCATCAAAGAGGCCGCTGTGTATAAAGGTGTCGTGCTGTCGGTCCTGGCTTCGGTGCTGTTCGGGGTCCTGTATTTCTATACCTCGCTGATGACACCGCTGAGCGGCGAGGAAATCTTCGGCTGGCGCATGTTGCTGACGGTGCCTTGCGCCACGCTGTTCATGCTCGTCAGTGGCGACTGGCAACTGGTGCGTACGCTGGCCGGGCGCATCAGGCGCCAGCCGCTGCTGGTGTTCGGCATTCTGCTGTCCTCGTTGCTGCTGGGCGCGCAACTGCTGATCTTCATGTGGGCGCCGTTGCACGGGCGCAGCCTGGAAGTGTCCCTGGGTTATTTCCTGCTGCCGCTGACCATGATCGCCACGGGCCGTATCGTGTACGGCGAACACCTGTCACATCTGCAAAAGATCGCCGCCACATTTGCCATGATCGGCGTGGGCCATGAACTGTGGCGGCTGGGCAGTTTTTCCTGGGAAACCCTGTTGGTGGCCCTGGGTTACCCGCTTTACTTCGTGCTGCGGCGCAGGCTCAAGACCGATAATCTGGGCGGGCTCTGGTTCGACATGCTATTCATGCTGCCCATTGGCCTGTGGTTCATTTTCAATGGCGACCCACTGGCTGCGCAGCAGGCGCCCAAACTCTACTTCCTGATCCCGCTGCTGGGCATCATCAGTGCATCGGCTCTGATCAGCTACATCCTTTCCAGCCGTATTCTGCCGTTCAGCCTGTTCGGCCTGCTCAGTTATGTGGAGCCGGTACTGCTGGTGTGTGTCGCGCTGCTGTTGGGCGAAAGCATTGGCCATGACGAATGGCTGACTTACCTGCCGATCTGGCTGGCAGTCGTGGTGCTGGTCATCGAGGGCGCCAGGCATATGCTGGCCCAGCGCCGTCGGGATGCGGTTTGAAGGCCTGACCGATCAATGCCCGGTAAAGCGCTCCAGTTGCATTTCCTGCAAGCGGCTGAGGGTGCGGCGAAAGGCAAATGACAGATAGCCTTGGGTATACAGCTCCTCCATGGAGGTCTGCGCTTCGATATAGAGCGGGATACGCCGGTCGTAGCATTCGTCCACCAGCGCAATGAAACGCCGCACGCCGTCATCGTTGGGTGACAACTGCGGCAACTCCCGATCCCCCGCCACGACCTGCTCGACACCGTCTTCGGTGCCTCGGGCGATTTTCGCTTCGCGCTGGGCTGCGCTCAGGGCCGGGACTTCACTGAGCAGGATCCCTGAGAACCGGTCGCACAGGGCAATGAAATCCATGGCCGCCAGAGGTTGTTCGCACAGATCGCGATAGCGGCACCACACCGTCGTGTCGGTGTGCTGTACCACATTGATGCTGCGATAGCCGAGCATCACCTGCGAGTCATACACCGCCTGCCCGCCACTCAAGGCCTTGAAGATGTCGCCCAGCGCACTGGCGCGGCCAGGTTCGGCGACCCAATAACGCTGATGCAACTGGCCGGGATGCAAGCGATGATCTTCGCCGCCGTCCACCGTCACCACATCCATGTAATGCTGGATCGCGGCGATGGCCGGCAGAAAGCGCTCACGGTTGTGGCCATGGCTGTACAGCTGATCCGGTGGCTGGTTGGAAGTACAGACCAGCACCACGCCTTCCTCGAACATGACCTGCAACAGGCCGCCGAGAATCACTGCATCGCCGATATCGGTGACGAACAGCTCATCGAAACACAGCACGCGCACCTCGCGGCCCAGTTCCTGAGCCACGACCTTCAGTGGGTGGGGCGTGCCCATCAACTCGAACATGCGCTTGTGAACCCAGCGCATGAAGTGATGAAAATGCTGACGCCGGGCCGGTACGCTCAAGCTCTCGAAAAAGCGGTCCATCAGCCAGGTCTTGCCGCGCCCTACCGGCCCCCACAGATAAACGCCCTTGGGGGTCGCGCCGTTCTGCGTCAGTGCCAGATAGCACGCCTGTAACTGTCGGGCAGCCTGGAGTTGCGCCTCGTCAGGCTGAAAACCACGCTGGACCGCTCGTTCATAAGCATCCAGAGGAGACACGACATCCATCGAGAACGCACCTTAGGCTTCAGGAAAGTTTGCAAGCATATAGAAGCACGAGGCAGATGATAGTCGCACATGACTACTTTTTAACTGGTCGGTTAAACGCAGATTTCGTAACATCTGCACCCTTCTTTTGTATGCCGACGGCTGTAACGCAGTACGTTCGCCCTCAGGTAAGTCATGAAACCACTGCGCATCCGCACCGAAGTCCTGGCCGGACTCACCACTTCCTTTGCCCTGGTGCCCGAGTGCATCGCCTTCGCCCTGGTGGCTCATCTCAATCCGCTGATGGGGCTTTATGGCGCGTTCATCATCTGCACCCTGACCGCCCTGTTCGGCGGGCGACCGGGCATGATTTCCGGCGCGGCGGGCTCCATGGCCGTGGTGATCGTGGCCCTTGTGGTACAGCATGGCGCGCAGTACCTGCTCGCCACGGTGATACTGGGCGGGCTGATCATGATTGCTTTCGGCCTGCTGCGTCTTGGCAAGCTGGTGCGCATGGTGCCCTATTCGGTAATGCTCGGCTTCGTCAACGGCCTGGCCATTGTCATCGCCCTCGCGCAAATGGAGCACTTCAAGAGCGGCGGTGTCTGGCTGAGCGGCCAGAGCCTGTACCTGATGCTGGGGCTGGTCGCCCTGACCATGGCCATCGTCTATCTGCTGCCACGCCTGACCCGTGCCGTACCACCGGCGCTGGTGGCGATACTCAGCGTGGGCCTGCTGGTGTACCTGCTGAAACTGCCGACCCACACCCTGGGTGATATGGCGCGCATCGCCGGTGGCCTTCCGACCCTGGCCTTGCCCGACATACCGTGGAATCTGGAAACCTTGCAGATCGTGGCGCCCTATGCCGTGCTGATGGCAATGGTAGGCCTGCTGGAAACCCTGCTGACACTGAACCTCACCGATGAAATCACCGAAACCCGTGGCCATTCCAACCGCGAGTGCATGGCCCTGGGCGCAGCCAACATGGTGTCCGGCTTCTGCGGCGGCATGGGCGGTTGCGCCATGATCGGCCAGACAGCCATCAACCTCAGCTCTGGCGGACGCGGTCGACTGTCCGGCGTTGTGGCTGGCGTGATGATCCTGATGTTCGTGCTGTTCCTGTCGCCGCTGATCGAGCGCATCCCGCTTGCCGCGCTGGTGGGCGTGATGTTTGTGGTGTCCCAGCAGACCTTTGCCTGGGCTTCGTTGCGAGTACTGCACAAGATCCCCATGAACGATGTACTGGCGATCATCGCAGTGACCATCGTCACCGTGCTCACCGATCTGGCCGCAGCCGTCGTGTTCGGCGTCATCATCGCGGCCCTCAACTTTGCCTGGCAGCAAGCCCGCGAACTCTACGCCGACACTCATCTTGAGCAGGACGGCAGCAAGATCTACCTGATGCATGGCACCCTGTTCTTTGCTTCCACCACGCCGTTTCTCAACCAGTTCGACCCGGCCAGCGACCCGAAGAACGTCACCATTGACTGCCGTCATCTGAACTTCGTCGACTACTCGGCCATTGCCGCGCTGAAAACCCTGCGCGAACGCTATAGCAATGCCGGGAAACACTTGCGTGTGATCCATCTGTCCGAGCGCTGCAAGAAACTGCTCAAACGCGCCGGAGCGCATGACAACTGAGCGGTCTGAAACACATGGGTCATATCTTGAGAAAGAACGTTTATTGAGCCCTTTCATGCAAGGCTTTATACGAAAAGTCGGCGAGCGAAGGTCAGGCAAGGCAAAAACAGGCGAGGAACGGTCGGAGTCGCGCCCGACTTTACTGGTGTAAATGAGCATTCCGAGCCTGTTTTTAACGCAGCATCACCGAGCGCAGCCACTTTTCGTACAAAGCCAAGTGGTAGGGTCTGCTCCCTCACCGAATACGAGGAAGCTTCAAATGCAATGGATCAAAGCATATGCTGCACCAGCACTGCTGCTCATGGTCAGCAGTGTCGCCGTTGCCCAGAGCAAGACGCCAGCTCTTGATAAAACCGTGCATGACGAAATCATGAGCGTCATGCAGCAGTACAACATTCCCGGAATGACCATTGCCGTCACCGACAATGGCCAGCGGCGCTTCTATGACTACGGGGTTTCGTCCAAGGACACCCAGGAGAAAGTCAGCACCGACACGCTGTTCGAACTGGGCTCGATCAGCAAACTCTTCACCGCGACCCTCGCCACCTGGGCTCAAGCCAACGGCCAACTTTCCCTGACCTCCAGCATCGACACCTATATTCCCCAGTTGTACGGCAGCCGGCTGGGCAAGGTGCCGCTCTTTCATCTGGGCACCCACACTGCCGGTGGCTTTCCACTGCAATTTCCCGAAACGATACGGGATAACGAGCAGATGATGAGCTACTTCAAGGCCTGGCAGCCCCAATACCTGCCCGGTGCTCACCGCAGTTACGCCAACCCCAGTATTGGCCTGCTGGGCATGATCGCGGCCAACCGCATGAAACTGCCGTTCAACGTCGCGATGGAACAGCATCTGTACCCGGCACTGGGCATGACCAACAGCTACCTCGATGTGCCTGCCAACCGGCAGTCCTGGTATGCGCAGGGTTACAACAAGCAGGATGAGCCCGTCAGGCTCAATCCCGGTGTACTGGCCGCAGAAGCCTATGGCATGAAGTCCGGCAGCGGTGACCTGATCCGCTTTGTCGAAGCGAACATGGGCATGGTGCAGACGTCTCCCGCGCTGCAACGCGCCCTCGCGGACACCCGGATCGGCTATTTCAAATCAGGCTCCATGACCCAGGACCTGATCTGGGAGCAGTACACACTCCCTGTCAGACTGGAAACACTGCTCGAAGGCAACTCCAACAAGATGGCCTACGAAACCCGGCCCGCCACAGCCTTGAGTCCACCCCTTGCTGCGCAGCAAGACGTCTGGATCAACAAGACCGGCTCGACCAATGGCTTTGGTGGATACATCGCTTTTGTACCCGCCAAGAAACTCGGCATCGTGATCCTGGCCAACAGGAATTACCCCAATGAAGCACGGGTCCGCCTGGCGTATCGCATCCTCAATGAACTGGGCTGCTGCTCGCTACCAAAGGGCTGAACAGCAAACCCGGCAGGAGTAATGCGGATCAGTCAAGGCACAAACAACACGTGTGGGAGGCAGCTTGCTGGCGAAAAAGGCCTGAAACTGGCAGATATTCTGCGTCTGTCCGTGAAGTCGCCAGCAAGCTGCCTCCCACAAAGTGATTCATTGACCTTAACTGATCGACATTACCCGGCAGGAGCGAATTCATTCGCGAAGGTCAGGTACATCCGACAGATATATGTCGTTTGAAACACTGTCTTCGCGAATGAATTCGCTCCTACGGAGCACCGCTCTCACTACCTGAACCTGACCTGAACAGCATCGGTATCACCGGAAAAACCACTGGCTCTCATTCGGGAATGAGTATCATTATGTTACTTATTGTTTCAGCCAAACACCTCGCTGAAACATCTCACCCTGAAGCCTTTACCCCGGTGAACCATGCTTGTTCCGTTTTTGATCATGCTGCGCGAAGGTATTGAAGCCGCGCTTATCGTTGGCATCATCGCCAGTTACCTGAAACAGACCGGCCGCGGCGAGTGGATGCCTGCGGTCTGGATCGGCGTATTTCTCGCCGCCGCCCTGGCACTGTTCGTTGGCGGTGGCCTTGAGCTGATGAGCGCCGAATTCCCGCAAAAGCAGCAAGAGCTGTTCGAGGGCATCGTCGGCCTGATAGCGGTCGGCATTCTCAGTTCCATGGTGTTCTGGATGCGTAAGGTGGCGCGCTCCATCAAGCACGCTCTGCACGCCTCACTGGACGCCGCCCTTGCCGGCTCGAAAAACCAGACTTACGCCCTGATCGCCATGGTGTTCTTCGCCGTGGCCCGCGAAGGCCTGGAAACCGTTTTCTTCCTGCTCGCCGTCTTCCAGCAGAGCGAAGGCTCCAGCGCGCCATTGGGAGCCCTGCTCGGCCTGCTGCTGGCCATCGGTTTCGGCGTGGCGATCTACAGCGGCAGCATGCGCCTGAACCTCGGCCTGTTCTTCCGTTGGACCGGGCTGTTCATCCTCGTGGTTGCTGCCGGGATTCTCTCCAACTCCGTGCAGGCACTGCATGAAGCCGGTGTGTGGAACCACTTGCAGGATGTGGTCATCGACTTCAGCGCAACCCTGCCGATGGACGGCCCGCTCGGCTCGATACTGGCTGGCATGTTCGGTTATCAGGACGCACCGACCGTCAGCACCCTGAGTGCCTACCTGATCTACCTGATCGTTGCGCTGGTGCTGTTCTTTCTGCCCCACACCCCTACAGAAAAACAGCAGCACTCCCCCACTTCCGTCACAAACGAATAAGGGCCTACATGTCGAACCCTTCCTCTGAGCTTTCCGGTAAAGCCAGGCCTCCCCGTGCCTTGCGATTGGCCGTCGCCGGTTCTGTGATCCTGATGATCGCTGCCGGTGGACTCTTCTACTACGCCTCGCAAGTGGCATCGAAAAAGCGTGCCGCCAATAGCGGCAACGAAACCGTGGTCAACATCCACACCCACAACTGTGAGCCCAACGTACTGACCGTGCCTGCTGGCAAGAACGCCTTTCGCATCGTCAACCGCTCCGAACGTGCCGTCGAATGGGAAATTCTCGATGGCGTGCTGGTGGTCGAAGAGCGGGAAAACATCGCGCCCGGCCTGAGCCAGGTGATCAATGCCAATTTGCAGCCCGGCGACTACGCCATCACCTGCGGCCTGCTGAGCAACCCGCGTGGCACCTTGCATGTCACCCCGACTGCCGAGTCTGAAGCCAAGGCAAAAGCGCGTCCGTCCATGGTGGCGTTTATCGGCCCGCTGTCCGAATACCGCGTGTACCTGAGCCAGCAAAGCTCGGCGCTGATCAAGGCCGTCAACGCTTTGCAACAGGCCATCGAAGCCAATGACCTGAGCGCAGCACAAGCAGCGTACACCCCGGCGCGCACGCTTTATCAGCGCATTGCCCCTGCCGCACAGCGCTTGGCCGAACTGGACAACGCCATCAACGCCCGCGCCGACTACTACGAAAAACGCGAGCAAGACCCGGGCTTCGGCGGCTTCCATCGCATCGAATACGCCCTGTTCCAGCAACGCAACATCGAAGGCCTCGCCCCCGTGGCGCAGCGCCTGCAAACCGATGTCACCAGCCTCAAGCAGCAACTGCTGGCGCAGACCCTGGCCCCGGAACAACTGGCCGATATCGTCGCCCGCAACATGCACAGCCTGGCGGAAGTGCGCAGCAAGGGTGAAGAAGAGCGCTACAGCCACAGCGACCTCAATGGCTTTGCCGCCAATCTGGAAGGCACACGCAAGGTCATTGACCTGTTACGTCCGCTGCTGGCCAAGAGCGCAGGCGCCCAGTTGCAGCGCATCGACAGCGCATCGAACGCTCTGGATGAACAACTCAAGGCACTGAAAACAGACGATGGCTATCGACCTTACGATCAGGTCGATGCAACGCAGCGTCAATCGATAGCCGACAAAGCCAAGGCTCTGGCCGATGCGCTCGACGGAATCGACTCGGCTCTCGGCCTCTCCGACCTCTGACAGATGTGAACAAGTGACTACGATGAAAAACCCGGAATCCGATAACGCGCCCCACTCCCTCCAGCGTCGCCGTGTTCTGCTGGGGCTGGGTGCCGCCGGTGCAGCACTGGCGGGCAGCAGCCTGAGCGGCAATGCTCTGGCCGCCTCCACCGCTCAGGTCACCGAAGCACCGAACAGCGACAAGACCCAGGACCACAATGCGTTCCACGGCATTCACCAGAGCGGCATCGTCAACCCGCGTCCGGCCGCGGGCATGCTGGTGGCCTTCGATGTGCTGGCAGCCGATCGTGAAGACCTGGAGCGCATGTTCCGCACCCTCAACGAACGCATCGCCTTTCTGATGACCGGCGGCCCGGTGGCCGAGGTCGATCCGAAGCTGCCGCCGCTGGACTCGGGCATCCTTGGCCCGGTGGTCACCCCGGACAACCTGACCATCACGGTTTCGGTGGGCGAATCCCTGTTCGATGAGCGCTTTGGCCTGGCCTCGGTCAAACCCAAACGCCTGAGCCGCATGACAGGTTTCCCGAACGATGCGCTGGAGGCCAGCAGTTGCCACGGCGACCTGAGCATCCAGTTCTGCTCCAACACTCCCGACACCAACATTCACGCCCTGCGCGATATCGTCAAGAACCTGCCGGACCTGCTGCTGGTGCGCTGGAAACAGGAAGGCACGGTGCCGGCCCAGGCCCCCAAAAAGCCAGGCCAGCCAGCGGAAAGTGCGCGCAACTTCCTGGGCTTCCGTGACGGCTCGGCCAACCCGGATTCCAATAACCAGAAGACCATGAACGAACTGGTCTGGGTCCAGCCCGGCAGCGACGAACCCGCCTGGGCCGCCAATGGCAGCTACCAGGCGGTGCGGCTCATCCGCAACTTCGTCGAGCGCTGGGACCGCACGCCCTTGCAGGAACAGGAATCCATTTTCGGCCGCACCAAGAGCAGCGGCGCCCCCATGGACGGCAAGGTGGAAAGCGACGTGCCGAACTATGCAGCCGACCCGCACGGCAAGAAAACCCGTATGGACTCGCACATCCGCCTGGCCAACCCGCGCACGCCCGAAACCCAGCGCAACCTGATCCTGCGCCGTCCGTTCAACTACTCCAACGGCGTCAACAAGAACGGCCAGCTCGACATGGGTCTGCTGTTCATCTGCTACCAGAGCGATCTGGAAAAAGGCTTCATCACCGTGCAGACCCGCCTGAATGGCGAGCCGCTGGAGGAATACCTCAAGCCTTTCGGCGGCGGCTATTTCTTCACCCTGCCCGGCGTGACCGGCGACAAGGATTTTATCGGCCGCTCATTGCTGGCCGCAGCACCAACTGCCCAAACCGCATGACCCTCAATCACCTCACCCGGAAGAGCACCATGAAAAAGACGCCTCTGGCTTTGCTGCTGACCCTTGGCTTGCTTCAGACCCCACTGGCGGCTTTCGCCGCAACGGCGCCACTGGATCTGGTCGGCCCGGTTTCGGACTACAAGATCTACGTCACCGAAAACATCGATGAACTGGTCAGCCACACCAAAGAATTCACCGACGCCGTCAAGAAAGGCGACATCGCCACCGCCAAGAAGCTCTACGCACCCACGCGGGTCTACTACGAGTCGGTAGAACCGATTGCCGAGCTGTTCAGCGACCTTGATGCGTCCATCGACTCCCGTGTCGACGATCACGAGCAAGGCGTTGAAGCCGAAGACTTCACCGGCTTCCATCGTCTGGAATATGCCCTGTTCTCGCAGAACACCACCCAGGACCAAGGCCCGATTGCCGACAAGCTGATGGCCGACGTGAACGACCTGCAAGCCCGCGTCGCCGACCTGACCTTCCCGCCGGAGAAAGTTGTCGGCGGTGCTGCCGCATTGCTGGAAGAAGTCGCCGCCACCAAGATTTCCGGCGAAGAAGACCGCTACAGCCATACCGACCTGTATGACTTCCAGGGCAACATCGCCGGCGCGAAGAAAATCGTCGACCTGTTCCGCCCGCAGATCGAGAAACAGGACAAGGCTTTTGCCACCAAGGTCGACAAGAACTTCGCCACCGTGGACAAGATCCTGGCCAAGTACAAGACCAAAGATGGTGGCTTCGAGACCTATGACAAAGTGAAGGAAAACGACCGCAAGGCACTGGTCGGCCCGGTCAACACACTGGCCGAAGACCTGTCGACCTTGCGCGGGAAATTGGGCCTGAATTGACATGGCGTGTAGGAGCGAATTTATTCGCGAAGGCCATTTTTCGCGAATGAATTCGCTCCTACCGGGGATATGGTGTTTGTTTAAATCCCGCTAAACCAGTTATACCCCTGATCTTCCCAATACCCGCCGGGATTCTCGTTGCTCACGACTATCTCGACGATATGCTTGGGGTTCTTGAAGCCCAGTTTGGTGGGCACCCGTACCCGCAGCGGGTAGCCGTAATCGGGCGGCAAGGCGACTTCGCCAAAGTCCAGCGCCAGCAGGGTCTGTGGATGCAGGGCCGTGGGCATGTCCAGGCTTGAGTAGTAACGGTCGGCACACTTGAAGCCGACAAAACGCGCCGTAGTGTCTGCACCGATATATTCCAGAAAAGTCCTGAGCGGCACGCCGCCCCACTGCCCGATGGCGCTCCAGCCTTCGATGCAGATCAAGCGCGTGATATCGGTGCGTTGCGGCAGTTTGCGCAGGGCTTCCAGCGTCCATGGCTGCTTGTCGCGCACAAGCCCCGACACCGCCAGCCGATAGTCGGACAGCTCGACCTCGGGCACGTTGTATTCCGGGTAAAAGGCATTGAACGGGAATGGATTGGTGATCTGCGCCTTGCTGTAGGTCGGGGCCAGTTTCTGGCCGTTGAACAGCCAGGCCTGAACCCGGTCATTCCAGCGCGACATGGCCCACAGTGCTTTATCCACCTGATCGCCATCCTGCAGATTGCAGCCGGTCAGCATCGACATGGCCCCCACCGTCAGCCCGGCGCGCAGGAACGAACGGCGCTGGATATCCACCAGTTGCTTCTGTTGTGCAGGCTCAAGACGGATGCGCTGGGTGATGCGTTTACGAGGTTCATTCATGGCCGGGGTTTCCGTTTTCAGCCGGCAGACGCCCGCCAGTAATCATGGGCAACAAGGTACGCGGGACCAGCACGACCAGTGCCAGGTGAACGATAACGAATGCTCCGATGGCCGCCATCGCGCCGAAATGCACCCAGCGGGCAGCGTCGTAGCCGCCCATCAGGCTGGCCAGTTCCTGAAACTGCACCGGTTTCCACAACGCCAGCCCGGACAACACGATCAACACCCCCATGGCCAGTACCAGCCAGTACATCAGGCGTTGCACCGCGTTGTAACGGCCTTTGATATGGGCCAGACGAAAGCGCAAGGCATCGGCAATATCGCGCTTCACCTCGGCAGGACGCACCGGCAGCAAGTCGCGCTTGAAGTGGCGGCTGAACACGCCATACAGCACATAAACCAGGCCATTGATCACCAGCAGCCACATCACCGCAAAGTGCCAGGCAATCGCCCCCCCCAGCCAGCCGCCGAGGGTGAGCGATTTGGGAAAGGTAAAAGCCATCAGCGGCGCAGCGTTATAAATCGCCCAGCCGCTCATGAACATGCAGACCATGCCCACGGCATTGACCCAATGGGTCAGGCGCACGGGCCAGGGATGAATGGGACGGGTTTTCATGATTGTCCTCTCGTGCCGTGGGAGGTATGCCTTGACCGATAGGCAAACCGTAGGAGCGAATTCATTCGCGAAGAAACGTTTCGCGAATGAAACGGATCGCCGCCCGACGGATCGCCGCCCGGTCGCTCCTACGCGCGTTCGATTACATCGGTGGGGTATACCCATCCTTGCCCACTGCAATCCCGCGAGCGGACTTGCCGTCATCGGCCGGGAACAGCACGATTTTCGCGCCCGCTTTCAACTCGCTGCGCTGGCCCGGCTCGACGTAGGCAATCGGCACATCTTCCGGCACCACCAACTGTTTCTCGCCGCCCTTGTACAGCACGCTCAAGGTACGGCCATTGGCTTTGGATAGGGTGCCCACCGTGCCGTTGGTCATGGTGCCGGTGCTGCCATCGGCGTTTTCCCAGCCGTAGTGGCCTTCGCCGCTGCCTTTGAGGCTGGCTTCGAATACGGTGACTTCCAGCGCCTTGAGCGTACCGTCAGCCTGAGGAATGGCTGCCGAGCCAACGAAGCTTTCCGGCTTGATGGTGTCCAGATCAGCCTTGGAAACCAGACGGATGCCGGTCTTTTCAGTCAGTTGAATACTCTGGTGCTGGCCGGCACGAGTAGTGAAACTCAAGGTGTCGGCCTGAAGGCTCTCGACCGTGCCACGCATCGGTTTGACCACCGGCAGATCAGCGGCCTGGGTCATGACGGCGGCACTGAGCAACAGCAGGCCGAAGGTAGTGGAAAGCGCAGTCTTCATCGGTTATTCCCTGGCAGATTGAATGGAGCGCCATCATTGCTCCGCTACCGGTACTGAAAAATGACCCGCCAATGACATTTTTGTCATTCTCGAAACCGGGCCGGTCAATGACAAAAATGTCACCGACTCGCGGCTGGCAACTGGGTAGACTGCCGGCACCGGCGCGATTGATGGCGCCAGCCAGAGTGTAGCCAGCGCAACAATGCATATCCTGCTGATTGAAGACGACACCAAAACCGGCGAGTACCTGAAAAAGGGCCTCGGCGAATCCGGCTATCAGGTCGACTGGGCTCAACACGGTGCCGACGGCCTGCACATGGCGCTGGAAAACCGCTACGACCTGATCGTGCTGGACGTGATGTTGCCCGGTATCGATGGCTGGCAGATCATCGAAGTACTGCGTGCAAAACAGGATGTGCCGGTGCTGTTTCTGACCGCACGGGATCAGTTGCAGGACCGGATTCGCGGCCTGGAACTGGGTGCCGACGATTATCTGGTCAAACCCTTCTCCTTTACCGAACTGCTGCTGCGCATCCGCACCATCCTGCGCCGGGGCGTGGTGCGCGAAGCCGACCATTTCCATCTGGCCGATCTGGAGCTGGACCTGCTGCGCCGCCGTGTCACCCGCCAGCAACAGGTCATCGTCCTGACCAACAAGGAGTTCGCCCTGCTGCATCTGTTGCTGCGTCGCGAGGGCGATGTGCTGTCCAGGGCACAGATCGCCTCCGAAGTCTGGGACATGAATTTCGACAGCGACACCAATGTGGTGGACGTGGCAATCAAGCGCCTGCGCAGCAAGGTCGACCTGCCCTACCCGATCAAGCTCATCCATACCGTGCGCGGTATCGGTTACGTCTGCGAGGTACGGCCATGCAACCCGGACGCCAGCCTTCCCTGACCCTGCGCTCGACCCTGGCTTTTGCCCTGGTGGCCATGTTCACCGTTGGTGGTGCGGGGTTGTATCTGTATCAGTCGATCAAGCAGACCGTCATGCAGCGCAGCGACCATGCGGTGCTCGCGCGCCTGGATCATTTTCGCAAACTGCTGCGCTATGACCTGACCCTGGACACCCTGAAGGGCAGCCCGCAGTTGTTCGAGAACATGCTCGACAGCGAAGAAGACATTTTCATCATTGGCGAACCGGGCAAGCCGCCGGTGATTGTGGTGAACCCGCAACGCGCTCCGCTGCCGGAGCTGCCGACGGTCGCTCAGGATCAGCCCCTCAGTGTCAGCGACCTGCGCAGCGGCATGAGCCTGCAAGGCGTACCACTGCGGGCGGCGTCGGTGCAGGCCATGTCCCATGGCGTCGAATTGCGCTTGCAGGCCGCGCACCTGATGGTCAAGGAAATGGCCATGCTCGCCAGTTTCCGTGAACGCATCTATGCCGCGATGACGCTGACCTTTGTACTGACGGCCTTGCTGGGTTATGTGCTGTTGCGACGCGGCTTGCGCCCGTTGCGGCAGATGGCAGCCCATGCGGCCGGTATCTCTCCGACCAGCCTGCACAACCGTCTCGATACCCGAAACACTCCGGTGGAATTGCAACAACTGAGCGACGCCTTCAATGCCATGCTTGACCGGCTGGATGACGGCTATCAGCGCCTGACGCAGTTTTCCGCCGATCTGGCCCACGAGATCCGCACCCCGGTGGGTTCGCTGATGGGGCATTGTCAGGTCGCGTTGCGCCAGAATCGCAGCGTCGATGACTATCAAGCCTTGCTGGCCTCCAACCTTGAAGAACTGGAGCGAATTTCCCGGCTGGTGGAAAGCATCCTGTTCCTGGCTCGCGCCGACGAGGCTCAGGCGGTGCTGGAGCGTCAGCCACTGCAATTGCAGGACGAACTGCAACGGGTCACGGGCTATTTCGAGGGGCTGGCCGAAGAGCGGCAACTGGAACTGCATGCCAGCGGCCAGGGCAAGCTGGACGCCGACCCGATCCTGCTGCGCCGGGCCTTGAGCAATCTGGTCGCCAACGCTATCCGCTATGCCGACGAAGGCAGCCGGATTCTGGTACGAGTCGTGTCCCTCAAGCATGAACAGCGGATCGAAGTGGAAAATCAAGGCCCCGTCTTGCCTGCGGCAACTCTGGACCGATTGTTCGACCGCTTCTACCGGGGCGACTCGTCGCGCCATGAAAGCTCCGACTCCAACGGCCTCGGGCTGGCCATCGTCGCGGCGATCATGCATTTGCATGGAGGTCGCGTCGAAGTCGCGCAGCCAAAGGCCGGGAGAATCTGCTTCAGCCTGGTATTTACCGGTTAAGCCTTCTTGTCGTGGGCAATGGTCAGCTTGTAGAACGTAGCCGCGCCCCCTTCAGTCGTGTACCCGGTGTTGTCCTGGGTATAGACCCCCGCCTTGAAGTAGAACAGCTTGGTGCTCCAGGCCGAATCAAGGCTGGCGTTCCAGATATGGTCGTAGGCATTGACCGTGAGACTCCCGCCAGGCGTCAGGTGGATGCTGTAGCTGAAGCGCTCGTTGAGCGGAACACCCTGGGCAATCATGATGACTTCGATTTCTGCATCCGGGCTGCGTCGAAACTTGGCGACAATATTGCCGGTCTGCAACTTCTCCTTGAACTGGTACTCGACCTTGAGCAACGGCTCGGTGCTGCCGTAGCAGTGGATCTGGCCAATCACGATCTTGCCGCTCGAAGGCACCTGATTGACCGTCAGCGACGCACGCAGAAAATTGTCCGCACTCGAGTAAGCCCAGTTGTAGGCTCGACCATCCGCCGTGGTCTCGCGCAACTCGGTACGCGGGTACTTGGCATTTTCCGTGGTGGAGCCGGTAACCGGCGCCCAGAAAAACAGCGTGTTTCCTGAGCGAAAGTAACCATCCTGATAACCGCCCATAAGTTTGGGAGTATCGATGGTGGTGGCTGGCGTTCCGACGGGTACGGACAAATTCCAGGTGGCGAGGTCGATCATGGGGTTGCTCGCAAGGTGCGCAATTCGCACCGGCAGGATGGCTCTGGAACGGGCGTTCGGCGCCCGCTGGATTCGTCCTGACTATCGGCTGAATCGTTTCTTTTTTAAACACCGCCCAACGTTAAATTGGCGTCAAAAGAAAGTCATCAACACCCCAAAGCCACTACTTTGATGTTATTTGTATCCAAAGTTTGACAACTGCGATTTTTGCTCTAAGCGGCCATTCATTTGGAAATGATCACAAACGGATCGCGTCATTTTTTTGAATGGCCATCGCCAGAACGGCTGTTTTTTGCGGGAATTTACCGACAGACGGTAGCAATTATTTTTAAAAGTCCAGGCACTTTTCACACCACGGACTGTCACGACGACCGTTCATCGCCTTTTGGGCACAGCAAAAGCCCCCGACCGCATAGCTTCCGGCGATAAATTTCCTGGGGATATAGGGGCCTCTCGCGAATGAATTCGCTCCTACTCAGTGAAGGGGCGACTTCAGTCGCGAGACGTCATTGAAGGCGATGGACTCTCTTGGGATATACAGGCCCCTCACGAATGAATCGGCTCCTGCTCAGACAGCACAAAGAGCCGGTTCAGGCAGGCGAATGAACACGGTGTAAGCCGCACCTTCCATCGCTTCAAAGGCAATCAGCTTCTCGACCAGAGCTTCGCTGAGCACCTTGCCGGCATTGAGCAACAGCATGCCGTTATCAGCGTTGAGGTTACGGGCCAGGACCATGCCGGCACTCAACTCACGGGGTTTCATGGCCTTGACCAGCGGATCGCCCAACGTGATATCCGAGCGGTAGACCGCGCAAGCCTTGATGAAACCTTCCAGCAAGCCGGGGTCATACCAGCGCCCGCTGTACTGGCGGATAAACACCAGCGCTTCATCACTGTTCATACGCCGCTGCAGGATCAGGCCATGCTGCAACTCGATGAAATCAACCGCCAGCTTGAGCAGACGCGAACCGAAGGGAATCGCCTCGCCCTTGAGCCGGTCCGGGAAACCCGTGCCGTCCCAGTGCTCCTGATGGTGCAGAATCAAGCGGGCTGCATCGCGCATGGGGTCCAGGGTCATGAGCAATGATTCGCTCTGTTTCGGGTAGTCCCGATAACGCTCACGCTCGGTGTGGGACAACTGGTCGACAGGCGCGCCGATCATGCTGTCGCTCCAGCCGAGCTTGCCGATATTGTGCAGCGCGGCCGCCATGCACAGGTCGCGTCGGCTGGCTTCGTCCAGCCCGTGAACCTGGCAGTAGGTGCGCACCAGATCGATGATTTGCCGGTTGGTCTGCTTGTCCGCCGGCAGGCGCTGATTGACCAGCAACGAGAAGACTTCGGTGGTCGTGGCATAGCTGTGCTTGAGTTCGTCGTAAGCCAGGTCGAGCATGTCGGCGGTCTGCTGCACCTCGCTCGTACGCGCCAGCACACGCTTTTCAAGCGTGGCATTGAGCAGTTGCAGCGCTTCGTTCTGATCGTGGGTCAGTTGCTCAAGGCGTTGCCGCTCGCGCTCGGAATGCTGATGGGCCAGGGACTGACGCAAGGTCAGCAGCATGTCTTCGTCATTCCAGGGCTTGCTGATATAGCGATGAATGCCGCCTTCGTTGATCGCTTTGACGATCATGTCCAGGTCCGCATAACCGGTCAGCAGCAAACGCATGGTGCCGGGATAGAGCGCATGGATACGGGCCAGCAACGTCGAGCCGTCCATGTGCGGCATGCGTGCGTCGCTCATCACCAGATCGATGGGGTGTTGCGCCATGATGTTCAGGGCTTCTTCGCCGCTGGTGGCGCAGTGGATGGTGTACCCCTGGGTTCGCAACAGACGGCGCAGGCTGCTGAGAATCAGCTCCTCGTCGTCGACCAGAAGCACGTTGGGCTTGAATGCACCGGCAGAAACAGACTTGTCGTCCATCGCGAGTACCTCGCTCAGCGGTAGTGGCACATTTGTTCTTGTGAAGTGCCAGGTCATCATGCGCTTCGACCTTGCCCTGAGCATAGCTGGAACTCAAAAAATAGTGGCACTTTGAGATTAAATCCGATGAAAGCTCACCCGCAGCGCTATGCTCAAGTCAGTCAGGGACGCTTCCTGTCACCCACTCGACCGTTGCCGCAGGTGTGCCATGAAAATCCTGTCCAACCGACGCATCCTCCTGATCGACAGCACCCCCGCCACTCACGAAGACTTTCGCAAGGCGCTGGTCCCGGACAGCAGCGGTCAGGCGGATCTTTACCTGATCGAAGCCGCCCTGTTCGGCAATGACATGCCGATCATTACCCACCACTACCAGCTCGATTGTGTGTACGACGCAGAAGATGGCCTGTTCAGGGCACAGCAGGCGCTGGATGACGACCTGCCCTACGCACTGGCCTTTGTCGACATGCATCTGGCGGAAGATGTGCGGATCATCGAAAAACTCTGGCAGATCGACCCGCGCCTGCAAGTCGTGATCTGTGCAGCGCAGTCGGACTATTCATGGGAAACCCTGATAGACCGCCTGCAAGGCCATGACCGGCTGCTGACTCGCAAAAAGCCTTTCAACGATATTGAAGTCCAGCAACTGGCCCACGTGCTCACCACCAAATGGGAAATGACTGAACTGGCGTCCGTACAGATGGACCGGCTGGAGCAACTGGTCGAGCAACGAACCGAGGAACTGACCCGCACCAGCGAAGAGCTGCAACATCAGATCGACGAGCGCAAACACCTGGAAAGCCAGCTGGTGCAGTCGGAAAAACTGGCCTCGCTCGGGCAACTGGCGGCCGGGGTCGCCCATGAAATCAATAACCCGATCGGGTTCATCTCTTCCAACCTCGGCACCCTGGAAAACTATTTCGCCCAGGTGAAGGAAATGCTGCTGGCCTACCGCAACATCGAACAGGCCATCCCCGCAGGCCCTGAACGGGAGCAACTGACCGCCCTGCGCGAACGCATAGAACTGGATTACCTGATCGACGATATCCCGGTGCTGATCAGTGAATCCAAGGAAGGGATCGACCGCGCCGGGAAGATCGTCAAGGACCTCAAGTCATTCTCCCGGGCAGACAGCAACGAGCAGTGGCAGTGGGCGGACCTGCATCAAGGGATCGACTCGACGCTGAACATCGCGGCCAACGAAATCAAGTACAAGGCCGACGTGATCAAGGAATACGGCGATCTGCCGCAGATCGAGTGCCTGCCTTCGCAAATAAACCAGGTGGTCATGAACCTGGTGGTCAATGCGGCTCAGGCCATCGGCGACGAGCGCGGGCAGATCACCATTCGCAGCGGCCAGGAAGGCGACACGGTATGGCTACAGGTGACCGACAATGGCTCGGGCATGGCGCCGCAGGTCATGCAACGCATCTTCGACCCGTTCTTCACCACTAAACCCGTGGGCAAAGGCACCGGGCTAGGGCTGTCGCTCTCCTACGGCATCGTCAAAAAGCATGGCGGGAGCATCAGCGTCAAAAGCGAGGTGGGAGCCGGTACTTCATTCAAGGTCGTGCTACCGATCCATCAGGCCAAAACCGGCAGTTGACGCTGGATTCCACGACCGTCGGGAAATTTGCAGTTGACGGAAAGACTTTGTTACAGGATATTATTAGTTAGCAAGCTATTAATATCCTCGCTAACAATATCGCTCCTAACTAAATTTCCGGTTTTCCCATGTCACTCGATTCACTTCACAGAGCCATCAGCAGCGGCATGGTCGCAGCCTCCCGCCAATGGCGGCGCATCTGCCAGACCACGCTGTCCACGTACGGCATTTCCGAAGCCTGCGCAGGCCCGTTGCTGGCCATTGCCCGACTGGGCGACGGCGTGCATCAGGTGAAAGTGGCCCAGGCCGCCGGCATGGAAAGCCCGACACTGGTACGTCTGCTGGACCAGCTCTGCTCTGCCGGCATCGTCTGCCGTACCGAAGACCCCA
Organism: Pseudomonas sp. FG43; assembly: GCF_057809175.1. Taxonomy (NCBI): domain Bacteria; kingdom Pseudomonadati; phylum Pseudomonadota; class Gammaproteobacteria; order Pseudomonadales; family Pseudomonadaceae; genus Pseudomonas; species Pseudomonas sp. FG43. Next base: position 125,295 of record NZ_JBMDJL010000008.1, on the reverse strand, counting down.
GCGACCGCCGCGCCAAGGCCTTGAGCCTGACCGAAGACGGCCGCAAGCTGGCCGGTGCAATCGAACAGGAACTCACTCGCCTGCGCGCCGATGTGCTCAAAGGCATCGACTCCGCCGACCTCGAAGCCACCTTGCGCGTGTTCAAGGCCTTCGCCGATGCGGCTCACCCCGACAACGCAGGCCAGTCGTGAACGGCTTCTTCGCAGGATTTCCACCTGCCCGCGACTGGTTCTATGGCGTGCGCACCTTCGCCGCCGCCATGCTCGCGCTGTATATCGCCCTGATCATGGAAATGCCACGGCCGTACTGGGCCATGGCGACGGTCTATATCGTTTCCAGCCCGTTCGTCGGCCCCACCAGTTCCAAGGCGCTGTATCGCGCCCTCGGTACGCTGGCAGGTGCCGCCGCCTCGGTATTGCTGGTGCCGGTCTTCGTACAGACGCCTTTGCTGCTGGCCATCGTGATCGGCCTGTGGACTGGCACCCTGCTGTTTCTCTCCCTGCATCTGCGCACCGCCAACAGCTACGCGCTGATGCTGGCGGGCTACACCATGCCGCTGATTTCCCTGCCGGTGGTGGACAACCCGCAAGCCGTCTTCGAGATTGCCGTCTCGCGTACCGAAGAGATTTTCCTGGGCATCATCTGTGCCGCCGTGGTCGGTGCGATGTTCTGGCCTCGTCGCCTGAAACCGGTGTTCCAGGCCACGACTGAAAAATGGTTCAGCGATGCCAGCGCTTACAGCGAGCGGTTCCTGGGGCGCAGTGTTCAGGCCGAAGAAGTCGGCGCACTGCGCAACTCCATGGTCGGCAGCTTCAATTCGCTGGAGCTGATCATCAGCCAGTTGAGCCATGAGGGCGCGCGCAAACAGACCGTGCGCAACGCCATGGAATTGCGCGGACGCATGATTCACTTGCTGCCGGTGATCGATGCCCTCGACGACGCACTCTGGGCACTGGAGCGCCGCACGCCAGAGCTGCTGGCTAGCCTGTCGCCACTGCTGGTGGAAGCCCGCAACTGGCTGGGCAACACCGCCAAAGGTCCGCAACTGGAGCAATGGCAGTTGCTGCATCGCGAGCTGGAGCGCCTGCAACCGGATTCCGCACAACTGGATGAACGCGAGCAACTGCTGCTTTCCAACGCGCTGTATCGGCTGAGCGAATGGATCGACCTGTGGCTCGACTGCCGCACCTTGCAATACGCCATCGACACAGACGATCAATCGCCCTGGCGCGCTGTTTATCGGCACTGGCGTCTGGGTCGGCTTACGCCGTTTCTGGACCGTGGCCTGATGCTGTATTCGGTGGCATCGACGGTGCTGGCGATTATCGCCGCTTCGATGCTGTGGATACTGCTGGGCTGGAAAGACGGCGCCAGCGCGGTGGCTCTGGCCGCCGTGTCTTGCAGCTTCTTTGCTGCCATGGACGACCCGGCGCCGCAGATCTACCGGTTCTTTTTCTGGACCCTGCTGTCAGTGGTGTTCGCCAGCCTGTATCTGTTCGTGGTGCTGCCCAACCTGCATGATTTCCCGATGCTGGTACTGGCCTTTGCCGTGCCGTTCATTTGTGTAGGCACGCTGACGGTGCAACCGCGCTTCTTTCTCGGCACGCTGCTGACCATCGTCAACACCTCGTCCTTCATCAGCATCCAGAGTGCTTATGACGCCGACTTTCTGAACTTCCTCAACGCCAATCTGGCAGGGCCTGCCGGCCTGTTGTTCGCCTTTATCTGGACGCTGGTGTTCCGCCCGTTCGGTGTCGAGCTGGCGCTCAAGCGCCTGACCCGCTTCAGTTGGCGCGACATCGTGAGCCTGAGCAAACCGGCCACCCTGGCCGAACACCGGCACATGGGCGTGCAGATGCTCGACCGCCTCATGCAGCAACTGCCGCGCCTGACCGTTACCGCCCAGGATTCCGGCATTGCCCTGCGCGAATTGCGGGTCGCCCTCAACATCCTCGATCTGCGGGCTTATACGCCGCGTGCCACCGCCGTTGCCCAAGGCTTGCTGAATCAGGTGGTGGATGAAGTCGGCAGCTATTTCAAAGCCTGTATCAAGGCAGACGAACGCTTGCCAGCGCCCAAAGGCTTGCTGATGACCATGGACCGGGCGCGTCGCTCGCTGACCGATCAATGGATGGGCCAGGACCCGGCGCGCATTCACCTGCTGCATGCCTTGAGCGGCCTGCGCCTGGCGCTGTTGCCAGGCGTCGAGATCGTCAGCGTTGCCGGGGAAACGACCGAACAACCGCCCTATGGCATCGATGGAGCACCGTCATGATTGGTGATCTGGATATCAGCGGCATCTTCGTGCCCACCTTCCTGGCGCTGATGGGCATCGCCTATCTGCTGTTTCTCGGGGTGCATGCGTTGCTGTCGCGTGCCCACTTCTACCGCCTGGTATGGCACCGGGCTTTGTTCAACGTAGGTCTATACGCTTTGTTGCTCGGCGCCGTGGATACTCTCAGTCGATACCTGATGACATGAAAAAACCATTACTGACTTTGGGCCGTGTGGTCCTGACCCTGCTCGTTGTACTGCTGGCCACCGTCGTCGTCTGGCGCATGGTGATGTATTACATGTATGCACCCTGGACCCGTGACGGGCATATCCGCGCCGACATCGTGCAGATCGCCCCGGACGTGTCCGGCCTGATCCAGAAAGTCGACGTGGGCGACAACCAGCAGGTCAGCAAAGGCCAGGTGTTGTTCACCATCGATCAAGACCGCTTCCAGCTGGTCTTGCGTCAGGCGCAGGCAACGGTTGCCGAGCGCCAGGAAACCTGGGAGCAGGCGCGCCGCGAGAACAAGCGCAACCGTGGCCTGGGTAATCTGGTGGCCCGCGAGCAACTGGAAGAAAGCCAGTCCCGCGAAGCCCGCGCCCTGTCGGCCCTCAATGAAGCAAAGGTGGCAGTAGATGCCGCGCAGCTGAATCTGGATCGCTCGGTGATTCGCAGCCCGGTGGACGGCTATCTCAACGACCGCGCGCCGCGTCCCCATGAGTTCGTGACGGCAGGCCACGCCGTATTGTCGGTGGTGGATACCGCGTCCTTTCACATCGATGGCTACTTCGAGGAAACCAAGCTGGACGGCATTCATATCGGCCAGAGCGTGGACATCCGCGTGGTCGGCGACAACGCACGCCTGACTGGCCATGTGGTGAGCATCGTCGCCGGTATCGAAGACCGCGACCGCACCAGCGGCTCGAACCTGCTGCCCAACGTCAACCCGGCGTTCAGCTGGGTGCGTCTGGCGCAGCGCATTCCGGTGCGTATCGCCTTTGACGAGGTGCCTTCGGACTTCCGCATGATCGCCGGGCGCACCGCCACGGTATCGATCATCGACGACCGTCAGGGAGCGGCACAATGAAACACGCCACGCACATGGCCACGCTGGGGTTGGGTTTACTGTTGTCGGCCTGCCAGATGGTCGGGCCGAACTACGAGCTCCCCAAGGACGGCGCGATCAATCGCCCGGACCTGCAAGGTGAACTGGCGGGCCAGTCGGTCAATACCGTTTCGGCACCAGTGCCGGAACACTGGTGGCGTCTGTATAAGGACCCGCGACTCGATGAACTGGTGCAACAGGCCATGGCCTCCAACACCGACCTGCGGGTCGCCGCCGCCAACCTGCAGCGCGCCCGCTATCAAACGGCCGAAGCCCGGGCCGCCGGTGGTTTTACCAACAGCGCAACAGTCGGTGTCCAGCGCTTGCAGGAATCGGGTGAAGCCTTTCTGCTGGCCGACAAGGTACCGGTCGCCAATGTCGGCGATGTGGGGCTGACCACGTCCTATCAGTTCGACCTGTTCGGGACCTTGCAACGCGGTATCGAAGCCGCCCAGGCCAATATCGATGCCAGCCAGGCCGCCGCCGATACGGCACGCATCACCCTGGTGGCCGATGTCGTGCGGGCCTACACGCAGATCTGCGCCGCCAATGAAGAACATGACATCGCTCAGGAGTCGCTGAACCTGCAACAACAGAGCGTGACCCTCAACCAGCGCCTGCGCGATGCAGGGCGCGGCGATGAAACCCAGGTCACCCGCTCACAGACGCAATTCAAATCCCTGCGCGCCGAGCTGCCACGCTACGAAGCCATGCGTCAGGCCGGGTTGTTCCGCCTGTCGATGCTGCTGGCCCGACCAGTGGAAAAACTGCCTGCCGGGGTCAGCACCTGCAATGAGCTGCCACATATTGCGCAAGTCATGCCGGTGGGCGACGGCGCAGCATTGCTCAAACGCCGCCCCGATGTGCGTCAGGCAGAGCGTCATCTGGCCATGGCCACCGCGCAGATCGGCGTCGCCACAGGCGAGCTGTACCCGGACATCAGCATCGGCGCGACCATCGGCAGCATCGGCATCCTCGAAAACCTCGGTAAACCGGCGGCCAATCGCTGGGGTTTTGGCCCACTGCTGAACTGGACCGTCCCGTCCAATGGCTCACGTGCCCGCATCCATCAAGCCGAAGCCTCGACCCAGGCGGCGCTGGCGCGCTTCGATGGCGTGGTCCTCAATGCCATTCGCGAAACCCAGACCGGCCTTGCGCAATACACCGCCCTGCTGGACCGCCGCGATGCCTTGAAAGATGCCGAACAATCGGCACAGGAAGCCGCCGACCAGACCCACCGCTTCTACAAGGCCGGCCGCGCCTCGTTCCTGGCAGACCTTCAAGCCACCCGCACCTACACCGACGTCCGCGCACAACTGGCGGCGGCCAATACCCAGGTGGCCATGGGGCAGATTGATCTGTTTCTGGCATTGGGTGGGGGTTGGCAATAAGGTCAGTATCATTGTGCAGGGCCGAACTCATTCGGGAAGACCTGACATACGGCACGAATAGATGTCGTTTGAATCGTCTTCGCGAATGAACTCGTGCCCACCAAATCAAACGACATCAATACGTTACCCCCACTGCAAACCTTGGCGCCAGGCAATATAAAACCCTCCTCTTTAATAACTGCTCGAAAACAGGGCAGCACGCAGTGGCCTGCGGGTATCAGCGCCCTGTTTCAACCCACAAAAAATTTAACGGCGTTTGTGCTTGCGAGCAGATTTCAATAATGCTATTAAATAGCAGAGCCATCATATAGCCATTAATCTGAAAACTATAATCAAGGATGACCGCCATGCATGGCGTACTTCTCTTTCAGTAGATAACCATTCGGTTCTACGCCCCTTGTAGTTTGTCGAGAACACTGCCTTGCAGCGTCATCAGGCATGTCCTTCACACCCAATACCACACTGATAGAAAAGCGACTGGATGTTATTCCGGTCTTCACTTTGTTGTGCCTGTGTATATGTACTTATTGCACACAGGCAACAGAATTCTTACTGACTTCATCAACCTGAGGTAAACATCATGGGCTGGCCAGGCAAAGGTGTCGATTATTACGCTTACGTGGAAACCAACGACTTTACTACCCTCTTCCAGCAACCCACCGATTTGGGTGATAAAACGGCCTCCTATCAACTTGATACGCCGAACACGATGCAACATGGCAACCTTCAGATCTCGGAAAGCGATATCGGTATTCTCTCGCACACCGGACACTATAAATGGCAAATTTCAAAGAACCAGAAACCGATAGCGAACAGGTATGCAGATATTGCACCCTTTACCGGAAACCTTGGCGATACCACCATGGGCAACATGCTGCAGACCCCCTCCCTGTTCGGGCAGGGCTGGGCGATTTCCTATGGTTTTTACGACAGCGGAAGCGGAAGCGGCGGTCTTACCAACCAGGACCAGTCTTATGTATACGCCACAGGCGACATGTCAGGCTGGATGGGAGATCTCGCAAACAGCATGGGAGCGGCACTGAAAGAAAAGCCGTTTTCCACCTTTGTATTGCCGGGTGCCCATGACGCCGGCATGTTTGACCCGACACTGATCACAAAACTGTTGGATGACGCAGAGTTCGTATCCACCATCGCAAGCATGCTTCCTCCTCCCATCGGCCCCATTGCTTTCCTCGCTTCTCTGAGCAAACCCAATGCCTTGCGCGCAATCATCAACCTGGCGTTTACCCAGAAAGACAACATCACCGCACAACTCAACCTGGGGACCCGATACTTCGACTTCCGTCCGGGATATTGCTATCAGAACATTACGGACGGTATCTATCACCAGCACAACCTGATTCCAGGCTATTCGTATCAGAGCTTCCTGCAAGACATACTGAACTGGCTGGCTCAGCACCCGACGGAAATTGTCGTCATCAGCCCGAACTTCCAGGGGTTCGCGCAAGACACAATGAAACCAGCACCCGATGTACTCGACGGGGTGCTCAATACTGCACTGGCCAACACCAAGACACAGGGCAAGATCGTGCCCGGCTACAAAGGTGATCTTGCCTCAAGTTATGCAACGCTGCTCTCGCAATCGAAACGCCTGATCCTGCTACCGCAGACCAAATCTGGCAATGACGCCACAAAGTACGACTCCTACAACGGCAGTTACACAACAACAGACGTCAACAACATTCTGACTGCACTCAATGGCATGAACGCCTCCGTTCAAGCCAAAAACGACTACACCGTACTGCAACTTCAAGGAACAGCCAGTGGCGTGGACGGGGCAGCCGGTCCCGCCATTGTGACCCTGAGCGATGCCTCTTCTCCGTTGATGTCAACCAAGCCGGGATTCGACTTCCATACCTATCCGTGGCTGGTCAAGAACGTCGCCAGCAATCTGAGCGCATCGGGACTTGTCGTCTTTCTCAACGACTTCTGTGACAACGCCCTGGCTTCCATTGCGAAACAGATCACACAGGTCAGAGCCGGCAAACTCTAGTTATCCGCCAATTCAAGCCTTTGTAACAAGCCTGATAATAACAGCCAACTCTTGTATGTAAGGGAAGTACCAGCATGGGCACAAAACACAACGCGACCATTTTCATTACCAATGACACCGGCGGGAACGCTGATATTGTCCTGTTTCACACAGACTCAAACGACCAAAGACAGTCTGGGCAATGGGCTGCACAGCCGGGACAAACTGTCGGCCCACTGGAAGTTACTTTTGAAACAGGGCTGGATGTCATTGATGTTCTGGATTACTGGTCCGTCATGGTCAACGTCAGGGATGGTGAATCGCCAGGCTACTACGCCAATACAGGCACAGCGGCAAACAATTACAAGAAGGAATGCCAACTGCAAAGCAAGGATGCAGGGCAAACCATTACCCTGTCTGTGAGCACCGCGAAGTTCAATATTGCATTGAAGTCAGGTGGATGCAGTGATGGTATGAAAAAGCTCGCACCCGCTGCCGCTGCCCCCATCACCCACGTATTTGTCGTCATGCTGGAAAACCATTCGTTCGACAATATATTCGCCATGTCCGGGATTCCAGGCATAACGGCAGCCACAATCAATGACTCGAACACTTACAAGGAAGACGTCTATAAAGTTCAGGCCAGCGCGCCCGTCAGCATGCCAAGCGATCCGGGGCACGAGTTCACTGATGTCTTGGAACAACTGACCGGGGGCACCCCTTTTGTCAAAGGTCAACCTTATCCCACCATCAACAATTCCGGGTTCGCTTCAAGCTACGCAACATCAACAACGGAATACCCGAAAAAAGCGCCATCGTCAGAAGACATCATCGATGTCATGTCGTGCTTCGACACGCGGACTCAACTGCCTGTCATCTATAACCTGGCGACCGAATTCGCTATATGTGATCACTGGCACTCTTCCATTCCGGGACCGACGTGGCCGAACCGCTTCTTCGTTCATGGCGCTTCTTCGGCCGGCTTCGACGACAGCCCGAAACAGGATCAGATGCTCACCTGGGAAACAACCGATGGATTTGTATACCCCAACGGATCCATTTTCCAACGACTCAAAGATGCCAACATTCAATACAGGATCTACAACGACTCTCAGGTTCAGCCAAAAACCTATCTAAGCCTGTACAGCGATCAGCCTGAACGAGGAACACCACTGGGTGCGATCCCACAGGTCGCCGCCCTCAAAGGCCTGTCAGTGTTTGATATTGAATCCCTTCAGCACTTTGCGGACGACCTGCAACAACCCTACCCGTTTTCCTACACGTTCATAGAGCCTCATTACGGGAGTGCCAGTACTGATTATGCAGGCGGCTCATCACAGCACCCGATGGATGACGTCTATGGTGGAGAGCACTTGCTGCAGGCCGTCTATGCCGCTATCCGCAACTCGCCTTACTGGAACACCAGTCTGTTGATCGTCACTTACGACGAACATGGCGGTCTCTATGACTCGGTCGCGCCAGGAACAATAACTGCGCCGGGTGATAAATTTCCCGCAGCCAACAACACCCATGGTTTCGACTTCACGACAGCAGGCGTTCGAGTGCCAGCCATCGTGGCATCCCCGCTGATTCCCAAAGGCACGGTGGACTCAACACTTTACGACCATGCTTCGGTTCCTGCGCTGCTGGAAAAACTCTGGGGCCTGACCCCCTTGACGCAGCGAGACGCCAATGCCAATACCCCCTTGCACCTGCTATCACTGGCCACGCCACGCGATACACCAAGCGCACTGGCAAACCCGAAGCCTCCAGTGAAAGAAACCAAGGCAGCAAAGGGCGCAACCGAGAACGCTGCAACGCTGGCCAACCCCGTTCCCGTTTCCGGAAATCTGGCGGGCACCCTGGCCATTCTTCGCAAAATGGATGCAGAGTTGTCAGCAGGCAAACCTGCCGGGCTGTTTCCTGAACAAAACCTGGCTGCCGTCGGACTGCTTGCTGCAACAAGCCAGACCGCCACCGTCCAGACGCTGGGTAACGCAGAGCAATATGCCGAACAGGTTCTGGATAAAGTACATCACGCAAAAGCCCTGAGAGGGCTCGCAGAAGCCGACAGAAGCTGATCAGAAAAGGCTGGCGCTTGCGTACAGTGTTACGCAAGCGCCAAAAGAAAATGGATTCTTCCTGACGCAGGGCATTAAGCTTTCTCCATATTCATTGCGAGAGCCCTCATGAACACCACCCTCAGCCGCCGCGAGCGGCTGCACAGCATCATTTTCCAGACCGACACACCCGCCGGGCGGCGTTTTGACAAGATTCTGCTGGTTGTCATTCTGCTCAGCCTGCTGGTGACCATGGTCGACAGCATTCAGGACATCCACCGCGACTACGCCGCCCTGCTCACCTATATCGAGTGGGGCTTTACGCTGGTTTTCGCCATCGAGTACATCCTGCGCCTCTACTGTTCGCCAAGGCCGCTGAAATACGCTTTCAGCTTCTATGGCCTGGTGGACCTGCTGGCCATCGTGCCGGGTGTATTGGCGATCTACTACAGCGATGCCCAATACCTGCTGATCGTGCGGATCATCCGCATGCTGCGTATCTTCCGGGTACTCAAGCTGAGTCCTTATCTGAAGCAGGCCCACTATCTGGTGGAAGCCCTGCGTGGCAGCAAGCAGAAGATCATCGTGTTTCTGGTCAGCGTCTCGACTCTGGTCACCGTGTTCGGCACCCTGATGTACGTGATCGAAGGCCCGCAACATGGCTTCACCAGCATCCCCAAAGGCATTTACTGGGCTATCGTGACCCTGACCACCGTGGGCTTCGGCGATATCGTGCCCAAGACGCCGCTGGGGCAAATGGTGTCGTCGGTGGTGATGATCATCGGTTACTCGATCATTGCCGTACCCACCGGTATATTCACCGCCGAACTGGCCAATGCCATGCGCGGTGAACAGTTGAAACACGACTGCCCGGTCTGCGCGAAAAAGCACCATGAGCATGGCGCAGCCTTCTGTTCGCGGTGCGGCAATGCGCTGTTTCCCAAGGCGCAAGAGCAGGCATAAGCAAATACGTTTTTAATCTTTATGAGGCCAATGCTCAGCGGCTATAGTCGCGGCATTACGCCATCAGCCTATAACAATGACTGTCAACTCAAGGAATCCGCAGTGAAAAAAATCTTCGCCGCCTCGCTACTGGCCGCAGGCCTGGCTTTTGCCAGTGCCGCACAGGCCGCCCCGACTCTGCTCAACGTCTCCTACGACGTGATGCGTGACTTCTACAAGGACTACAACAGCGCCTTCCAGAAGCACTGGAAAGCCGAGCACAAGGAAGACGTCACGGTACAGATGTCCTTCGGTGGGTCGAGCAAGCAGGCGCGTTCCGTGATCGATGGTCTGCCGGCTGACGTCATCACCATGAACATGGCCACCGACATCAATGCCCTGGCCGATAATGGCGAGCTGGTGCCGAAGAACTGGGTAACACGCCTGCCGAACAACAGCGCGCCCTTCACTTCTGCCACTGTGTTCATCGTGCGCAAAGGCAACCCGAAAGCGCTGAAAGACTGGCCGGACCTGATCAAGGATGGCGTCGAAGTCATCGTGCCGAACCCGAAAACCTCGGGCAACGGCCGCTACACCTACCTGTCGGCCTGGGGTTACACCCTGAAGAACGGCGGCGATGAAGCGGCTGCCCGCAAGTTCGTCGGCCAGTTGTTCAAGCACGTACCGGTACTGGACACCGGCGGTCGTGGCGCAACCACCACCTTCATGACCAACCAGATCGGCGACGTACTGGTGACCTTCGAGAACGAAGCGGAAATGATCGCCCGCGAGTTCGGCCGCGACCAGTTTGAAGTCGTTTACCCGAGCGTTTCCGCCGAAGCCGAGCCGCCTGTAAGCGTGGTCGACAAGGTCGTGGACAAGAAAGAGTCCCGCGCACTGGCCGAAGGCTACCTGAAATACCTGTGGTCCCCTGAAGCCCAGGAAATCGCCGCCAACAACTACCTGCGCCCACGCGACGCAACAGTGTTGGCCAAGTACAAGGATCGCTTCCCGAAAGTCGACTTCCTGTCCGTAGAGAAAACCTTCGGTGACTGGCGCACCGTGCAGAAGACCCACTTTGTTGACGGTGGCGTGTTCGATCAGATTTATTCGGGCAAGTAAGTAAATACAGGCCTCACCGGCGCTATCGCGCTGGTGGGGCCTTTTCATTCGTAACAAAACGCTTGCACACCCCAGACATAATCGCTATAAACATGCCACACAAGCACGCTCAGTACTTGAATATGGATATGATCATGTCGACACAGGGAAGGTGTTCAATACCCAAGTGTATTCACACTTAGACCTCCACTTACTTAAATGCATGCGCCTGAACATGACCGCATAACAGCTTGTCAATCTTTCGACGCGCGCCTATTAAAGACAGAATAAAAACAATACCTTTTTTCAAAAAAGGGACACTGCTACGCCTGATTGAAAGTTTAAAACTTTAAAATCATCGTCAACACCAAAAGGACTTTCCACATGCTCAAGAAGACCTGCCTGGCTCTCTTTGCAACTGCCGTACTGGCCACGGGTAACGCCCATGCCGCCTGTGCCAACCTCAACGTCAACGGCAGTGGAGCCAATGTCCTCGCCCAAGGCGATGCCATTGTCTATGGCCCTTACAGCATTTCATGTGCCGGGCCACAGAGCTTCACCTTCCAGGATCTGTCAGCGACAAACAGCAATAACTCGATCAAGCATATTTTCGAGAAACAGAACGGCTCCACCTGGACCGTCGTTTCCAGCAGCACCAGCACCGGCGCAGCGTCCGTTACCAAAAGCTTTTTCATCAGCACTAACGGCACTTACCGTTATCGGATAGAAAACGTCGGCACCTCAAGAATCGCGAACTGGACAATGAGTGGCCGAGTCACCTTGTTCACCATTCCGGGCACGCTGTAACTCTATCGTTCATTAAAGCCCTTTACACATTTAACAAAAATAATACCTTTTTAAAAAAGGAATACTGCTACGCCTGATTGAAAGCTTAAAACCTTAAATCATTGCCAACACCAAAAGGATTTACACATGCTCAAGAAGACTTTCCTGGCCCTCTTTGCGACTGCCGTATTGGCCACGACCAATGCCTATGCCGCCTGTATCAACCTCAACATCAACCGCAGCGGTTCCGATGTTTACCCTCAGGGTGAGACCGTTGTCTATGGTCCCTACACCACTTCATGTGCAGCAACACAGACCTTCAGGTTGCAAGACTTGTCGTCACGATTTGTCACCAACAATATCAAGCACATTTTCGAGAAACAGAACGGTGCCACCTGGACCGTCATTTCCAGCACCACTAGCTATGGTGGCGCATCACTGAGCTTTTACGCCCCCACTCCAGGCACCTACCGCTACCGGATCGAAAACGTAGGCACCACGCCTATCGCGAACTGGACAGCGAGTGGCAGAATCTCCATCTAACTGAACAGCCTGGCAGCGAGTACGGTGTACTCCTGCCAGCCTTCATGATCGGTTTGAACATCCTTCTATAGCGAATTCATTCGCGAAAAATGTCTTCGCGGATAAATCCGCTCCTACCCCATCGCCCACCGCAAGCTTACGAAATGCCGAAAATATAGGACGTTTCTTACAGTCTTATCCCTTTCATGCGCATGAACTTTCCTAGAAAATCCTACCCCCTTGCATGGGTGTTTTTGGCTCTCTAGGCTGTGTCGGTCACTGCTCATCAGTGATCGGGTTTAGCAGCCCTCAGGACATACTCACCATGCAAAAGTACTGCTTATGGCGGCTTTGCGTGGGGCACCTTCGGGTGCGCCGGTTTTTTTGGTGAGTATTCCCCGGTCTGCTAACCCGCGACAAAGCCGCCACCCTCAATCGTTTAGCAGCGAGTGAAAGGTGGCCCCATAAGGAATGCTTACCATGAAAAAAGTAACGCCCGATCCACCAGCCCCGTCACTCGAAGAATCCCTGCTACACGTCTCCGATCTGCTGCGTTGCGCAGCCGCTACCGCCTACGAATCCGGCGACAGCCTCAACGGCCCGAAACGCGACCTGGCCTTTTCTGTCGTGCATCTGATCGGCATGGCCCGAACCGAACTCGATCGCTCGCTGGAACGGGTTGAGCCGCGCTGACACAACCTCTGTAGGAGCGAATTCATTCGCGAGAGGCCCATACATCCGAAGAAAATGTATCGACTTCAAATGACGTCTCGCGGATAAATCCGCTCCTACCCACTTCATCACTCACTCAATTACCAAACTGCCTCCCCAACCCCGCCGGAACCCCACTGGCATCTGTCGCCTGCCATGGGCCATCAGGGCGAGTGGACCAGCTCCAGCCGTTGTTCCATTGGTAGTAGGTGCGCTGGCGGTAGAAGGTATTGGGCTGGTCGTCCATCACGTACACGCCCATGCGCGCATCCCAGTGGCTGTTGCCGCCCGGTGGCGGGGCGAAGCTGGCGGAGGTTTTCGGCGCAGGTGCCGGGGCCTTGGGCGGGGTTTTAGGGGTGGTCGGGCGTGGGCTGCCGGGTTGCTGGCTGCCCGGCAAGGACTGGATGGGTTCCTGGCCATGGGGTTCGGGTGGCTGAACCGCACAAGCACTCAAACCAAGAGCCAGACCCAATAAGGTAATGCGTGCGGTGCGGTACATAAGCGATTCTCTATTTGTCTGGACTGTCGATAGTTAACGCCTGCTGTGCCGTGATGCTACTGGCCAGTGGCTGGCTGCGGCCGATCCACTCACCGGTGGTTGGCTGCCCTGCACGGGACACCCGTGCAACCAGTTGGACTTGCGCAAAGTTCGACAGTTTCAGTTGCGGCATCATTGCGTCGGAATCACCCAGCTCGACCTGCGCCGGCAGGTCGGCCACGGTGATGCGCTTGACCGCCAGAGGTGCCGGCGGGCCGTTCACGGCACGGGCAAAGATGAATACGCTGTCGCCCGGCTGGACACTGGCCTTGAGCGCTGGTGCCAGGTCGACACGCACTTTGATACGCGCAGCATCGGCAACGGCCGGAGCCGCCTTTACCCCCAGGTTTTCGCGGGCACGGGCAATGCCGCCTTCCAGTGCCGAGCGGGACGGGTCCTGTGGGGGCAATACGCCCAGCAGACGGGTCCAGTAATCCACCGCGACCTGATAGCGCTCGCTTTCGAAGGCGGCGATACCCAAGAGCCCAAGGCTGGTGGCCTCTCGCGGATCGGCTGTGAGGGCTTCGTCGGTCAAAGCCTGGACCTGAGGTGTGAATCGCTTGTCGCTGGCGAAGTACAAGGCCTGCGCCCATTGCCCCAGCAGTTCCGGCTGACGCCCGGCCAGGGCCACGGCCCGCTCAAGCATTTTTGCGGCATCGCCCGGACGTTCCTGGGCCATGTAGCTGCGGGCCAGAAAGTAAAAGCCTTCGGCCGAATCCGGCTGAGCCTCGACCGTGCGTTCAAGACGCCGGGTCATGTCCGCCAGGGAAGTCGGCGGCTGGGAGAACTCACGGGCCAGTTCGACCTTGTCGCTGGCCCCGTAATGCAGGTAGAGGCCCATACCGAGAACCGGCACCAGTACCGCCGCCAGCAAAGGCAGGGACTTGCCCAGCCGCGAGTTGCGCACAGGCCCGGTGTCTTCGGTATCGGCCAGCAGTTCCCGCGCCGCTTCCGCACGGCCGCTCTGCATCTGCGCGGCAGACAACACGCCCTCCTCCTGCTGGCCTTGCAACTCGGCCACGCGCTCTTGATACAACGCGACGTTGAGGGCGGTGCGATCCTCTTCCTGTTGCACATGACGACCGCGCAGGATCGGGATCAACAAGAAACTCAGAGCCACCAGTAGCAGCAAGCCGGCTGCCATCCAGAAATCGATCATTCTCGGTTTTTATCCAACAGATGGGCGAGGCGCTGACGCTCCTCCTCGGAAAGAACATCGGCCTCTTCGCGGCGTTCACCGCGGCGGCGACCAACAATCACGCCAATCACGACCAGCCCGAGAAGCAGCAACGCGGCCGGGCCGAACCAGAGCAGCCAGGTGCGCGAACTCAGTTGCGGGTTGTAGCGCACGAATTCGCCGTAACGATTGACCATGAACTCGACGATCTGCTGATTGCTCTGGCCTTCACCGAGCATGCGGTAGATTTCCTTGCGCAGGTCAGCGGCAATCGGTGCGTTGGAGTCGGCGAGGTCCTGGTTCTGGCATTTGGGGCAACGCAGCTCCTTGGTCAGCTCGCTGTAACGGGCACGCTCGGCTTCGTCGCGAAACTGATAGGCATCGATGGCCGCCTGGGCGAAACCGGCCAGACCAAGGCTCAGGACAGCAGCAGTCAACCAGCGCTTCATGGCCTGCCCTCATCGACCAGCGCCTGATACAGGCCGGCCAGTTTTTCCCGCCAGACTGTCTCGTCGATCACGCCGACGTACTTGTGGCGGATGATGCCATTGCTGTCGATCAGGAAGGTTTCAGGTGCGCCATAGACACCCAGGTTCACGCCCAGCGAGCCTGCTTCGTCGCGGATATTGAGCTGGTAGGGATCGTGGAAATCCTTGAGCCACTTGATCGCGTCGGCGTTCACATCCTTGTAGTTGATGCCATAGATCACAACGCCTTGCTGCATCAGCTTGTTGAGCACCGGATGCTCGACACGACAGGCGACACACCAGGTTCCCCACACATTCACCAGTGCCGGTTTGCCCAGCAGATCGGCGCGGGTCAATACCTTGTCGCTCTCGACCTGCGGCAGGGAGAACTCGGGGAATGGCTTGTCGATCAGCGCCGAAGGCAGCTCGGCGGGGTCCAGGTAAAGACCGCGATAGAGAAACACTGCGACAACCAGAAAGATTGCCAGTGGCAGCACCATGATCCAACGCTTCATACCGCCGCTCCCTCCATGCCCAGCGCTTCACTCACTTTATTCTTGACCTTGACCCGGTAACGCCTGTCCATCGCTGCAAGCACTCCACCCAGGCCGGTCAGCAGACCGCCGAACCAGATCCAGCGCACGAACGGTTTGACGTGGACCCGAACCGCCCAGGCGCCGTTGCCCAAGGGCTCGCCAAGGGCGACATACAGGTCGCGTGTCACACCCGCGTCGATACCGGCCTCGGTCATCATCGATTGCTGCACGGTGTAGAGGCGTTTTTCCGGATGCAGCACCGAAATCACTTTGCCGTCCTGCAAGACCCGGACAGTGCCGCGATCGGAGGTGAAGTTCGGCCCTTCGTAGTGCCTGGCTCCCTCGAACACGAACTGATAGCCGCCCAGTTCGGTGGACTCGCCGGGGGCCAGACGCAGGTCGCGCTCGGCGCTGTTCTGGCTCGACAGCACGACACCCAGCGCGCAGACCGCAATCCCGATGTGCGCCAGCTGCATGCCCCAATAGCTGCGGCTCAGACCGCGAGCGCCCTTGAGCAGGCCTTTATGGCGGGTCTTGTCCAGAAGGTCCCGAACACCCGCCAGCAGCACCCAGGCCGCCAGCATGAAGGTGGCCATCACCGCCCAGTGGAAATCCCCCAGTACGAAACCGGCGATAACCGCCAATACCGCACTGCCGATCAGCACTGGCGCCAACATGCCCAACAGCCATTTCAATGGCGTGTCTTTCCAGCGTACCAATACACCGACCGCCATCACCACCATCAACACCCCCATCAGCGGCACGAACAGCGCATTGAAATACGGTGGGCCGACCGACATCTTGGCGCCGCTCACGGCATCGAGTACCAGCGGATAGAGCGTGCCGAGCAGGATCATGGAAGCCGCGACCACCAGCACCAGGTTATTGCCCAGCAACAGCGTCTCGCGGGACCACAGGCCAAAACCCACATGGCTTTTCACCACCGGGGCGCGGACGGCAAACAGTGTCAGCGAGCCGCCCACTACCATCAGCAGGAATATCAGGATGAACACGCCACGCTCCGGGTCGGAGGCGAAGGCATGCACGGAGGTCAGCACGCCGGAACGCACCAGGAACGTACCCAGCAGACTCAGGGAAAACGCCGCAATGGCCAGCAATACTGTCCAGCTTTTGAAAACACCGCGCTTTTCCGTGACCGCCAGCGAGTGAATCAGCGCCGTGCCCACCAGCCAGGGCATGAAGGACGCATTCTCTACCGGGTCCCAGAACCACCAGCCGCCCCAGCCCAGTTCATAATAGGCCCACCAGGAACCCAGAGTGATGCCGATCCCCAGAAACGCCCAGGCGACGATGGTCCACGGACGCGACCAGCGCGCCCACGCCGCATCCAGACGTCCGCCCAGCAAGGCAGCGATGGCAAAGGCGAAGGCCACAGAGAAACCGACATAGCCCATGTACAGCATCGGCGGATGCACGATCAGGCCAATGTCCTGCAACAGCGGGTTGAGATCACGGCCATTGGCCGGAACCTGCGGCAGGATGCGCGAGAACGGGTTGGAGGTCAGGATCAGGAACGACAGAAAGCCGACGCTGATCATGCCCATCACTGCCAGCACCCGAGCCAGCATGATCTGCGGCAATTGCCGGGAGAAGACCGATACGGCAAAGGTCCAGCCGCTGAGGATCAAGGCCCAGAGCAGCAAGGAACCTTCATGGGCGCCCCAGACGGCGCTGAACTTGTAATACCAGGGCAAGGCGCTGTTGGAATTCTGTGCGACGTAAGCCACCGAGAAATCATCGACCATGAAGGCATGGGTCAGGCAACCGAACGCGAAGACCAGAAAGCTGAATTGCCCCCAGGCAGCGGGACGCGCCAATCCCATCCAGAGGCGGTCGCCTCGCCAGGCACCCAGCAGCGGTACGATGGCCTGCACGATAGACAGGCACAGCGCCAGAATCATGGCCAGATGGCCGAGTTCAGGAATCATGGCTCAACCCTGCTTCGATGGTGTGGGGGATGGAGCCGGAGCGGACTGACCGCTTTCCTGCAACGCCTTGGTCACTTCGGGCGGCATGTACTTCTCGTCATGCTTGGCCAGCACTTCATCAGCCACGACCACGCCCTCGGCGTTGAGCTTGCCCAGCGCAACAATGCCCTGCCCTTCACGGAACAGATCCGGCAGGATGCCGCGATAGGTGATGGTTACGGATTTGCTGAAGTCGGTGACCACAAACCGGACATCCAGAGAGTCGGACGAGCGTTGCAACGACCCCTTCTCGACCATACCGCCCGCCCGGATGCGTGTGTCCAGCGGTGCTTCGCCGTTGGCGATCTGGGTCGGGGTGTAAAACAGGTTGATGTTTTCCTTCAGGGCACTGAGCGCCAGGGCCAGGGCAATGCCGACCCCGGCCAGTATTGCGAGGATGATCAACAGACGCTTCTTGCGCAGCGGATTCACTTCTTGCTCTCCCAGCGCAGACGACGCGCCTCTTGTTGCAGGTAACGCCGACGCGCCAGCAACGGCAGCGCCACATTGAGAATCAGCACGAACAGGCAGATACCGTAAGCCGACCAGACGAACAGGCCATGGCGACCCATGGCCAGAAAATCACTGAATGACTCGAAACTCACTGTGCGCCTCCGCTGCTTGAAGAAGGTCGGCTTGCCGGATCCTGGCCGAGACTGGCGAGGACTTCGGCTTTCACCCAGCTGGCACGCGACTCGCGCTTGAGCACTTCAAGGCGCATGCGCACCAGCAGGACCGCACCGAAGAAGCAGTAGAAGCCCAATGTCGTGAACAGCAGCGGCAGCCACATTTCAGCGGGCATTGCCGGTTTTTCCGTCAGCGTGAAGGTCGCGCCCTGATGCAGGGTGTTCCACCACTCCACCGAGTACTTGATGATCGGAATGTTCACGACCCCGACGATGGCCAGCACCGCACAGGCTTTGGCGGCACTGTCGCGGTTGGTGATGGCGTTGCCCAGAGCGATCAGCCCGAAGTACAGGAACAGCAGAATCAGCATGGACGTCAGGCGTGCATCCCACACCCACCATGAACCCCAGGTCGGCTTGCCCCAGATGGCTCCGGTGACCAGCGCCACGGCCGTCATCCAGGCGCCGATGGGCGCCGCGCTCTGCAATGCGACATCGGCCAGCTTCATCTTCCAGACCAGACCGACCACGCCACAGACTGCCAGCATCACGTAACAGGACTGGGCCAGCATGGCAGAGGGAACGTGGATGTAGATGATGCGAAAGCTGTTGCCCTGCTGGTAGTCAGGTGGCGCAAAGGCCAGGCCCCAGACCGTGCCGGTGCCGATCAGCAGCACGGCGGCAATGCTGAGCCAGGGCAACATGCGCCCACTGATGCCATAAAACCACTTCGGCGAACCGAGCTTGTGGAACCAGGCCCAACTGATGCTGTTTTTCATCACGCTGCTTTTCATCACGGTGTATCCCGGGTTTTTACTGATGGCCGGCATTTGCCAGCCTCAGAACCTCAATTATTCGCCGACGCTGATCTTCAGGCCGGCGGCTATTGCAAAGGGTGTCAGGGTTACAGCCAAAGCGGTCAGGCTACCAAGCCAGAGTAGATAACCGGTTGCCGGCATGCCTTGCAGTGCGGCTTGCAATGCGCCACTGCCCAGGATCAGTACCGGGATATACAGCGGCAGGATCAACAAGGCGAGCAACAGGCCACCCCGCTTCAAACCGACTGTCAGTGCGGCTCCGACTGCCCCCAGCAAACTCAGCACTGGCGTTCCCAGTAGCAGGGAAAACAGCAGAACCGGCAAGCATTGGGTGGGCAGGCCGAGCATGAGCGCCAGCAACGGCGCCAACAATACCAGTGCCAGCCCGGAAAAAACCCAGTGTGCCAGCACTTTGGCCAGAACAAGAAGCGCCAGAGGGTGTGGCGAAAGGACCCATTGCTCCAGTGATCCGTCCTCGAAATCACTGCGGAACAGGCCGTCCAGCGAGAGCAGGACCGATAAAAGCGCAGCGACCCAGAGCAGCCCTGGCGACAAGGTTTGCAACAATTGAGTCTGCGGGCCGACCGCCAGTGGGAACAATGCAATCACGATAGCGAAAAAAACCAGTGGGTTGAGCAGCTCCGCCGGGCGACGCACAAGCAGACGCGCCTCACGGGCGAGCAGAAGGGTAAAGACATTGCTCATACCGACCACTGTCCCAGATCAATATCCCGATAACCCGCCGGAATGCGGGTCAGTGTGTGATGGGTGGTCATGACGATCATTCCGCCTTGTTCACAGTGTTGGGCCAGATGGTTTTCCAGTTGCGCGACACCCTGTTTGTCCAGGGCGGTGAAAGGCTCGTCGAGAATCCATATCGGTGGCGCCGCCAGATACAGACGCGCCAGCGCGACGCGCCGCTGCTGCCCGGCCGACAGGGTGTGGCACGGCACATCCTCGAAACCCCGCAAACCGACGGCGTCGAGTGCCTGCCAGATATCGCAGACCTGCACCGGCTGATGCAAGGCACAGAGCCAGCTGAGGTTTTCCACCGGTGTCAGCAGGTCCTTGATCCCGGCGGCATGGCCGATCCACAGCAGGTTACGCGCAAGCTCGGCGCGCTGGCCCTCAAGTGGCAGGCCATTGAGACGAACCTCCCCGCTCGTGGGCTGCATCAGCCCGGACAACAACCGCAGCAGGCTGGTCTTGCCACTGCCATTGGGGCCGCTGATCTGTACCATATCGCCCGTATCGAGGCGCAGCTCGAAATGCTCGAACAGCATGCGCCAGTCACGTTCACAAGACAGACTGTCAGCTTCCAGAAGGGGGGTCGCGAGGGTCATCGATGGCTTCCAGCATTGCGTTGACGTCGTGAGGCATAACGTACAGGGCGCAAACAGAGAAAGGGTGGTTCAAGTCGGCATTGAAACGGCCGTTACATTGGTGCAACTTTATTTCCGGGCCATGCGTGGCCGGCATTATACATGTGTGTCCTGATACCAAGAGGGCAACTTCCAAGGTCGAGATTCAATGACGGGCGATATCACCAGCGTTCCTGCCGCTACACCTGCTACAGCTCTGTTGAAGGCGGGAATTACCCAGGCGCAGGTCCTGACGTTGCTCAATGCGGCAGAAAACCTCGTGCCCGAAGGTGAAACCGCCGAAGCCGAGGTGCTGACCCTCAAACAGGTCAACCAGCAATTCCAGTTACTGCTCAGGCTGATGCTCAGCAATGGCAGTCAGACCAACCTGCCGGTCAACAGCAACCTGCCCTTCACACCGGGCACCACCCTGCAAGTAGCCCAAGCTTCGCCCAATGAACTGACGCTGACCTTGCAGCAGATCAACAATGCGTTGAAAAACTCGCAAACCAGCATAGATCTTAAACAGTTACCTGTGGGGACTCTGCTGCAAGGCAAGGTCATGACCAGCCAGGTCGTCAGCCAGTTGGCGG
This sequence comes from Pseudomonas sp. FG43, assembly GCF_057809175.1. NCBI lineage: Bacteria > Pseudomonadati > Pseudomonadota > Gammaproteobacteria > Pseudomonadales > Pseudomonadaceae > Pseudomonas > Pseudomonas sp. FG43. The sequence continues at coordinate 104,305 of NZ_JBMDJL010000008.1, read as the reverse complement.
GGCAAGCCTTGGCAGGCGCAGGCAACCCGCAGGTCTATCGCTCGATCGTGATGCTGCTCAATACCGCTCAGGCGGGTGCCAGCCTGACCATCGAGAGCCCGCAGCCATTGACCGTCGGCAGCCTGCTCAGCGCCCAGGTGCAGGGCAACCAGTCCTTGAACTTCGTCCCCCTGCCCGGCCGTCTCGATCAACTGGCGGTCGCGCAGCAACTGGCCACTCAACAGAATCGTCAGGGCTCGCTGGAAAACCTGATTGCGGCTCTGCAAAACCTGCCACGCGGCAATACAGCGATTCCCGCGCCATTGCAGGCCAGTATCAACCAGTTGCTGGCCGGCATTCCCGATATCGAGCAGATGAGAACATCGGGGAATGTAGCCCAGGCACTCAATGCCAGTGGCATGTTCATGGAGGCCAAGTTGCTGGCGGGCCTGAACCCGATGCAGGCACCGGACATGAAGGCCAACCTGATGCGCCTGATCGCCCAGATATTGCCCGAACTGCCGGGTAACGCTTCTTACAATGCGGCGGCTGCCTCCAACATGCTGACGCGAGTCATCCCCAGCACGATCCGCAACGCCCTGGGCACGCTGGGCCTGGTAGCACCGCGCCCGCAACCGACCAGCTTCCCCCTGCCCTCGCGCGATGTAAGCGGTGGTGACAAGGAAGAGGATCTGGAAATACTCCTCAAACTTGCAGCGGCGGCAGTGTCGCGCCTGCAAAGCCATCAACTGGGCGGTCTGGAGCAGACCCGCACCAATGCCGACGGCACGCAGGTCACCACCTGGCAGATGGAAGTGCCGATGCGCAACGCCCATGACATCGTGCCTTTGCAGGTCAAGATGCAGCGTGAGGACGCACCGGAACAGGAAACCGCCGAGGACCAGGACAGCAACGAAGTCAAAGGGCCTCGGGAAAAGCTCTGGCGCATAGAGCTGGCGTTCGATCTGGAGCCGTTGGGGCCTTTGCAGGTCAGTGCGCAGTTGATCAGTGGCACGCTGTCCAGCCATCTCTGGGCCGAGCGCCCCAACAGTGCAGCCTTGATCGGCCAGGAACTGGGTTATCTGCGTGAACGGCTGATCGCCTGTGGTCTGGCAGTAGGCGAACTGGCTTGCAGCCACGGAGCCCCACCCCAAGGCCCGCGCACCACTCTTGAACAACGCTGGATCGACGAGAACGCCTGATGAGCCTACCTGACCACATGCCTCGTCAGGCCATCGCCCTGACCTACGACGGCCAAAAGGCCCCGACACTGAGCGCCAAAGGCGACGATCAACTGGCGGAAGCGATTCTGGCGATTGCCCGGGAGCATGAAGTCCCGATCTACGAAAATGCCGAGCTGGTCAAATTGCTGGCGCGCATGGAGCTGGGTGACAGCATTCCCGAGCAGTTGTACCTGACCATCGCCGAAATCATCGCGTTTGCCTGGCACCTCAAAGGCAAGTTCCCCGCAGGCCAGGACCCGGATGCCCCACCCATCGAGCGGGATATCACGCCTCGGTAAACAACCTCAAGGATAGGCTGGACACAATCCGGGGGAGCGGCCTTGGCCGCGACAGCATTCTGAAGTGCGCTGAAAATGTGTTGCCTTCAAGCAGGTCGTCACGGCCAAGGCCCCTCCCACATCAGGCGCAATGACCATGTGAGAGGGAGCTTGCCTGCGACGAGGGCTTACAGACTGGTTACTGATCCGCAGTGTTGCGATGCAGTTTGCTCATCAATTGCGCTTCGGCCTGGGTCAGGCCGCAGGATTGAGTCAGCTCATCGACACTTGCACCCATGCCGACCAGGCGTGCAGCCTGGGCGAAGGACAGCGTGGAGGGATCGCGCTGTTCAAGGGCCGTGAGCTTGTCAGGCAGAGGTGCAACCATCGCACGCAACTCATGCAGGTCTTCCCCCATGCGCACCGTGCCGTTCTGGAAGGTGTCCACACGCTTGGCCAACTCCCGGAGCCGCTGGTCCCGCAAGGCACTGGCCGCATCACGTTCAGCATCAAGCAGCCGCTGACGCTTGGTATGGGCCAGGAACATTCCCAGGGTCACAGCCCAGAGAATGCCCAGGAAGACAACTGCTGCCTCAAGAATCAATCAGATGTTCTCCAGCTCGGACCACTCTTCCTCGGACATCATCTTGTCCAGCTCAACCAGAATCAGCAGTTCGCCGTTCTTGTTGCAGACGCCCTGAATGAACTTGGCCGTTTCGTCGTTGCCCACGTTCGGCGCGGTTTCGACTTCAGACTGACGCAGGTAAACCACTTCAGCCACGCTGTCGACCAGAATACCGACGACTTGCTTGTCGGCTTCGATGATCACGATACGGGTGTTGTCGCTGACTTCCACCGGAGCCAGGCCGAAGCGCTGACGGGTGTCGATCACGGTCACAACGTTACCGCGCAGGTTGATGATGCCCAACACATAGCTTGGCGCACCCGGCACAGGAGCGATTTCGGTGTAACGCAGCACTTCCTGGACCTGCATCACATTGATGCCGTACGACTCGTTGTCCAGACGGAAAGTCACCCACTGCAGGATAGGATCTTCGGAACCTTGTGCAGACGTCTTATTCATACCCCTAACCCCTCACGTGTGTACTCTGCGGGCAACGCCTCTGGCGCCAACCCATGATTATTTCGATTTGTTCAACTGCTTGACCGCGCCACTGGCTATCAACTCGGCCAACTCTGCAACATCTACCAACGCGCACATATGCTCGATCACTGTCCCGGCCAGCCATGGACGCTGGCCACGATGGCCTCGCCACTTGATCTCGGCCGGATCGAGGCGCAGTGAACGGCTGACCTGATGCACCGCCAGCCCCCACTCGTAGCCTTGAACCGAGATCACATACTGCAATCCCTGGCGAAAATCGTCGCGGTAGCGATCAGGCATGATCCAGCGCGCTGTATCCAATACTTTCAGGTTGCCTGCCTGACTGGGCAGGATCCCGAGAAACCAGTCCGGCTGACCGAACAACGGTGTCAATTCCTGGCCCGCCAGAGGATAGATCGACCCCAGGCATATCAGCGGTACGGCCAACGTCAAACCCGCTACATCAAACAACAGGCACTCGAAAGGCTCTTCAGCCCAGGCCGGACGCCCCTCACGGGTTGGCGGCGGAGTCGGCGTGCGTTGCCCGACGGCAGTACTCAACTGCACGACAGGTTCGACCACGTCCACCGTCGGCACGGCAACAGGCACTGCCACTTCGGCAACCACAGCCTCGGCAACCACCACCGGCGCCGGCACCACAACAGGCGTCACGACCGGCGCGACAACCGGCGCAGCCACAGCCACGGGGACAGCCACCGGAGCAGGTGCCGCAACAGCGACAGCAACGGGCTTGGCCTGTTGTTGTCTGCGCGCATCCAGTGCTTGCTCTTCGAGCACTGCAGCCTGGAACTCGTCAATGGTATTCGACGGTTCTTCCAGTTCTTCAGTGGCATCCTGAAGCAAGGCATCCAGATACGACTGCAATGCCAGTTTTGGTCGTGTAGCAACTTCTAAAGGGCGGTTCATACCGGGGCCCAACAAAAAATGGAGCGAGTGCCACCTGCTAAGGTTATCGGCCGCATTGAGGCCTGACTTGAGCGGGCTGCACAGAAAGAATAAGGGCGCACGTCAAGCCACCTGAGCCGTAAGCTGCTCGGAGAGCATGTGTTTGAGCAGTGCGCGGTAAGCCATGACACCGCGGCTCTTGCCGTCGTTCTGCGAAGGTGTGACACCCGCCCTGCTGGCATCGCGCAGACGGGTATCGACGGGCACGTAAGCTTTCCAGACATGGTCGGGAAAACTGTCGCGCAGCAACTTGAGCGTGCCCATGGATGCCTGGGTCCGGCGGTCGAACAGGGTTGGCACGATGGTGTACGGCAAAGGCGTCTTGCGCGAACGATTGATCATCGCCAGGGTGTTGACCATACGCTCCAGGCCTTTGACAGCCAGGAACTCGGTCTGGACCGGAATGGCAAGCTGCTGGCTGGCAGCCAGGGCATTGACCATCAACACACCCAGCAAGGGAGGGCTGTCGATCAAGGCATAGTCAAAATCCTGCCACAACTGCGCAAGGCTCTTGGCGATGACCAGACCCAGGCCGCTCTGGCCGGGCGACTGGCGCTCCAGCGTGGCCAGGGCCGTGCTGGAAGGCAACAGGGAAATACGTTCGTCACTGGTCGGCAACAGCAACTGACCGGGCAAGCCGTCAGGAACCGAGCCCTTGTGCAGGAACAGATCGAAGACGCTGTGCTCCAGCTCGTCGGGGTTGTGCCCGAAGTAACTGGTCATGGAGCCGTGGGGGTCCAGATCGACCACGACCACGCGCTTGCCCGCATCAGCCAGTAATCCGGCCAGGGCAATGGTCGTAGTGGTCTTGCCGACTCCACCTTTTTGATTGGCTACTGCCCAGACTCTCATTGATGTTTTTCCTTCCGCACAACGACGACCATATCGATAACGACTGCTAGAGGGCGGGTGACGGAGAATTGACGGAGTTCGCTCGTACCGGCGGCTTTGCTGGCACAGGTGCAGTTTGTGTGCCAGCACGCCTCAATGCCGCATCAGGTTGTGCATTGGCCGTTCCGGTACTGGTCAGACTACGCCGTACATCGAGATTACGCGAAATGACCAGCACCACGCGACGGTTCTTTGCACGCCCCGACGCTGTGCTGTTGGTGGCAATCGGCTGGAACTCGCCATACCCCACCGAAGCCAGCCTGGCAGGATTGACTCCATCCATGGCCAGCATGCGCACGATGCTCGCGGAACGGGCCGAAGACAGCTCCCAGTTGGTCGGGTACTGAGCCGTGCTGATAGGCTGGTCGTCAGTGAAACCTTCTACGTGGATCGGGTTGTCGAAGCGTTTGACGATCCCGGCCACCTTTTCAATGATGGTGAAAGCCTTGTCGCTGGGCATTGCATCACCACTGCCAAACAACAGGCTCGAATTGAGTTCGATCTCTATCCACAACTCGTTGCCGCGCACGGTCATCTGGTCGGACTTGATCAGATCGCCAAAGGCATCGCGCACATCGTTGGCGATGGTCTGTAGCGGGTCATCGGACTTCTGGCCGATACCGGCATCGGTCTGCTCGCTGTCCTTGATCAACGGCTCGGCAGGCGTGACGCTCTGCGGACGCTGCTCGCCGATTGGAATGGGCTTCATGGTGCGCTCGGCGTCGTTGAACACACCGACCAGCGCCTGGGACAGAATCTTGTACTTGCCTTCGTTGATCGACGAAATCGAGTACATCACCACGAAAAAGGCAAACAGCAGGGTAATGAAGTCGGCATAGGAAACCAGCCAACGCTCATGATTCTCGTGCTCTTCGGGCGGACGACGTCGAGCCATGAGGCATTACTCCATGAAGCCTTGCAGCTTGAGTTCGATGGAGCGCGGGTTCTCGCCCTCTGCAATGGAAAGCAGACCTTCGAGCAGCATTTCCCGGTAACGGGCCTGACGATGGGCAATGTTCTTGAGCTTGTTGGCCACCGGCAAGAGGATCAGGTTGGCAATCGCGACGCCATAGATGGTTGCAACGAAAGCCACGGCGATACCGCTGCCCAACTGGCTTGGATCAGCCAGGTTGCCCATCACATGGATCAGGCCCATGACCGCACCGATGATCCCCACAGTCGGCGCATAGCCGCCCATGCTTTCAAATACCTTGGCAGCATGGATATCGCGAGTTTCCTGGGTAATGAAGTCCACTTCCAGAATGCTGCGAATCGCTTCAGGCTCTGCACCGTCCACCAGCAATTGCAGGCCTTTGCGGGCATAGTTGTCGGGTTCGGTGTCGGCAACCGACTCCAGCCCCAGCAGACCTTCCTTGCGGGCAGTCAGGCTCCAGGCAATGACCCGGTCGATGCCGCCCGCCAGATCGATGCGTGGCGGGAACAGAATCCAGCCCACGATCTGCATGGCGCGCTTGAAAGAGCTCATCGGCGACTGCAACAGCGAAGCACCCAGAGTACCGCCCAGCACGATCAAGGCTGCCGGACCGTTGACCAGGGCACTCAGGTGTCCACCTTCGAGAAAGTTACCACCGATGATCGCAACGAACGCCAGGATAAGACCGATAAGACTCAATACATCCATCAGATACAGGCCTCGACCAGATGCCTGCCGATATCGTCCAGGCTGTAGATCGCATCTGCCAGATCGGCTTTGACAATCGCCATTGGCATGCCGTAGATCACGCAGCTCGCTTCATCCTGCGCCCAGATGCTGCTGCCGCCCTGCTTGAGCAGCCGTGCGCCTTCACGGCCATCGGCACCCATGCCGGTCAACACTACGGCCAGCACCTTGTCACCATAGGACTTGGCAGCCGAACCGAACGTGATGTCCACGCAGGGTTTGTAATTGAGGCGTTCGTCACCCGGCAGGATTTTCACCGTGCCGCGGCCATCCACCATCATCTGCTTGCCACCGGGCGCCAGTAACGCCAGACCCGGACGCAGGATGTCGCCATCCTCGGCTTCCTTGACGCTGATGTTGCACAGCTTGTCCAGACGCTCGGCAAAAGCCTTGGTAAACGCTGCCGGCATATGCTGAATCAAGACCAGCGGTGCCGGAAAATTGGCAGGCAATTGAGTCAGGACTCGCTGCAACGCAACCGGGCCACCGGTAGACGTACCAATTGCTACCAGCTTGTAGGCTTTGCGCTTGGGCGCGCCCGAATGAGCGGGCGGTGCGGGTGCGTGATGAGCAGGCGCATGAGCGGCCGGAGCCGCAGCAGTGCGCGATGGCACGGTGCGGGCGGCGGGTGCTGGCGCAGAAGCACGACCTGGCGCAGCAGCCGGAGCCGGTGCTGACGCAGCAGGTGCCGCTGCCGGCGCACTTACGCCACTGAAACGACGATTGCTGCGCGCGATGCTGTTGATCTTCTCGCACAGCAGTTGCTTGACCTTCGTCGGGTTACGCGAAATGTCTTCGAAATTCTTGGGCAGGAAATCCACTGCACCGGCATCCAGCGCATCCAGCGTTACGCGGGCACCTTCATGGGTCAGTGAAGAGAACATCAGGACCGGAGTCGGGATGCGCTGCATGATGTGGCGAACCGACGTAATGCCATCCATCATCGGCATTTCGTAGTCCATGGTGATCACGTCCGGCTTTAGTGCCAGAGCCTGTTCGATTGCTTCCTTGCCATTTGTCGCCGTACCGACGACCTGGATGTTGGGGTCCGAAGAGAGAATTTCCGATACGCGGCGGCGGAAGAAACCGGAATCATCCACCACCAGGACCTTGACTGCCATAAACACTCCAATAGGCGCAGCAGGCAGCATGTGCTGCCCGCTACCCCAGAATCAAATACGCCGTGCGGCGTAACGCTTGAGCATGCTCGGTACATCCAGAATCAAGGCGATGCGACCGTCACCGGTAATGGTGGCGCCCGACATACCCGGCGTGCCTTGCAACATCTTGCCCAGCGGTTTGATAACCACTTCTTCCTGACCGACCAGTTGATCGACCACGAAGCCGATACGCTGGGTGCCAACCGAAAGGATCACCACATGGCCTTCATGCTGTTCTTCGTAAGCGGCAGAGCTGATCAGCCAGCGCTTGAGGTAGAACAGTGGCAAGGCCTTGTCACGCACGATCACGACTTCCTGACCATCGACGACGTTGGTAGTCGACAGGTCCAGGTGGAAGATTTCGTTGACGTTGACCAACGGGAAGGCAAAGGCCTGGTTGCCCAGCATCACCATCAGGGTCGGCATGATTGCCAGGGTCAAAGGCACCTTGATGACAATCTTGGAGCCCTGGCCCTTGGTGGAGTAGATGTTGATCGTACCGTTGAGCTGGGCAATCTTGGTTTTCACCACGTCCATGCCCACACCGCGTCCGGAGATATCGGAAATCTCGGATTTGGTCGAAAAACCTGGAGCAAAGATCAGGTTGTAGCAATCGGTGTCGCTCAGGCGGTCGGCAGCATCCTTGTCCATCACGCCACGCTTCACAGCGATGCCGCGCAGAACGTTAGGGTCCATCCCCTTGCCGTCGTCGGAGATCGACAACAGGATATGGTCACCTTCCTGTTCGGCCGAAAGAATCACACGACCGCCACGGGACTTGCCTGAGGCTTCGCGCTCTTCGGGAGTTTCGATACCGTGGTCGACCGCGTTGCGCACCAAGTGGACCAACGGGTCGGCAAGCGCCTCTACGAGGTTCTTGTCCAGGTCGGTTTCTTCACCAACCAGCTCCAGGTTGATCTCTTTCTTGAGCTGACGCGCCAGGTCGCGAACCAGTCGCGGGAAGCGACCGAAGACTTTCTTGATCGGCTGCATGCGGGTTTTCATCACCGCAGTCTGCAGGTCGGCCGTCACCACATCCAGGTTCGACACAGCCTTGGACATGGCTTCGTCGCCACTGTTGAGACCCAGGCGAACCAGACGGTTACGCACCAGCACCAGTTCGCCGACCATGTTCATGATCTCGTCCAGGCGCGCAGTATCGACCCGCACGGTGGTTTCCGCTTCGGACGCAACAGGCTTTTCAGCAGCGCCGCCAGCAGCAGGAGCACGAGCCGGTGCCGCAGCAGCAGGTGCTGCTGGTTTGGCGGCTGGTGCCGGGGCCGGAGCTGGAGCCGGCTTGGCTGCAGCAGGTGGCGGAGGCGGTGGAGGCGCAGTTGCTGCCGCATTACCGGCAACAGCCTGAGGCTCGAACTTGCCCTTGCCATGCAGCTCATCGAGCAGGTTCTCGAACTCGCTATCCGTGATTTCATCGCTGGCCGCCGCAGCAGGAGCTGCTGGTGCCTTGGCAGGTGCAGCCGCTGCTGCAACCGGAGCCGCAGCGACACCGCCATCGAACGAACCCTTGCCATGCAACTGATCGAGCAAGGCTTCAAATTCGTCGTCGGTAATTTCATCGCTGGCAGGTGCAGCGCCACTGGCCGGGGCAGCCGCTACTGGAGCGGGTGCAGGCGCAGCCACGGCATCAGGCGCAAACTGGCCCTTGCCATGCAACTGATCGAGCAGCGACTCGAATTCCTGATCGGTGATTTCATCGCTGGCCGCAGGCGCTGCCGCAGTTGCAGCAGGCGCTGCATCAGCCTTGGCCGCGCTCATGGTGTCGAGCAGGTGCTCGAACTCGGCGTCGGTGATGTCATCGCTAGCAGCGGGCTCAACGGGAGCCGCCTCGACCACAGGAGGTGGTGGAGGTGGAGCCGCCTCGGCCTGCTGAGCCGACTGTGGCTCTGCAAGACGCGACAGCGCAGCCAGCAGTTCTGGAGTCGCAGGCGTAAGATCGGTCCGCTCGCGCACCTGACCGAACATGCTGTTGACTGTATCCAGAGCTTCAAGGACCACGTCCATCAATTCGGCGTCAACGCGGCGCTCACCCTTGCGAAGGATGTCGAACACGTTTTCGGCGATGTGGCAGCACTCCACCAGCTCATGGAGCTGGAGGAAGCCGGCGCCCCCTTTTACAGTGTGAAAACCGCGAAAAATTGCATTGAGCAGATCCGCATCATCTGGTCGGCTTTCCAGCTCGACCAACTGTTCAGACAACTGCTCCAGAATTTCGCCGGCCTCTACCAGAAAATCCTGAAGGATCTCTTCATCGGCGCCGAAGCTCATTGGGGTGCTCCCTAAAATTAACCGTCAACAGACCTAGAAGCCAAGGCTCGATAGCAGATCGTCTACATCATCCTGTCCGGATACGACGTCTTCACGTTTATCGGCATGAATCTGCGGACCTTCACCCTGCGTGATATGTTTTTTAGGATCTTTTTCAGCAAGGATCGCTTTTTCGTCATGTTCGATGCCCGCAAAGCGGTCGACATGACTGGCCATGAGGACCAGTTTGAGCAGATTGCTTTCGACTTCAGTGACCAGCTGCGTAACGCGCTTGATCACCTGACCGGTAAGATCCTGATAATCCTGGGCCAGCAGAATGTCATTGAGATGGCTGGCAACGGTATGAGCTTCGGATTCGGTACGGGACAGGAAACCGTCGACACGCTTGGCCAGATCACGAAACTCTTCAGCACCGATTTCCCGACGCATGAAACGCCCCCAGTCCGCGCTCAGCGACTTGGCATCTTCGCTCAGCCCGTTCATCAGCGGCGTGCTCTGCTCTACCAGGTCCATCGTGCGGTTGGCCGCATTCTCGGTCAGTCGTACAACATACGACAGACGATCGGCGGCATCAGTGATCTGCGACACTTCTTCGGCTTGCGGCATGTTCGGGTCAATATGAAAATTGACGATCGCACTATGCAGTTCGCGAGTCAGCTTGCCGACTTCCTGATACAGGCCACGATCACGAGCCTGGTTGAGCTCATGGATCAATTGCACGGCATCACCGAAGCGGCCTTTTTCAAGGCTGGCAACCAGTTCCTGCGCGTGTTTCTTCAGGGTTGACTCGAAGTCACCCAGTGAATCGTTGTTGTCCATAGCGCCCTCGCGGCATGCATCAGCTGTTGACGCGTTCAAAGATCTTTTCGATCTTCTCTTGCAGCACTTGGGCCGTGAACGGTTTCACGACGTAACCGTTCACACCAGCCTGGGCAGCTTCAATGATCTGCTCACGCTTGGCTTCAGCGGTCACCATCAGTACCGGGAGACTTTTGAGACGCTCATCCTGACGCACCTGACGCAACAGATCGATACCGGTCATGCCAGGCATGTTCCAGTCAGTCACCAGAAAGTCAAAGGAACCGCTTTGAAGCATCGGCAAGGCAGTGATGCCGTCGTCCGCTTCGGATGTGTTGGTGAACCCCAGGTCACGCAACAGATTTTTTATGATCCGCCGCATCGTTGAGAAGTCATCAACGATGAGGATTTTCATGTTCTTGTCCAATTCGACCTCCAAGCAGTCTTTAACGCATTCAGCACCTGAACACGCTGTTCACTCAATACTGGCACAGCACACCCCCGGCTGTACGAAAACGACGACGGGCTTGGCAAAACAACAAAACAGAAACCTGAACCAGCAGGCCATAGGCTCTGTCCGAACAGGCTCCTGCCTTGTCTATCCTGATACCACGTAACGCTCTGCACAGCCGGCTTGCGACAACCTGAGACTCTTGCAAGTCACAAATCGCCCATCAACGCGCTCGCCACTCCCCCAAACGCCCTCGCAAACGAGCTGCGCACTGGCTGTGTAACTGGCTGACCCGCGACTCGCTGACCCCAAGCACCTCACCGATTTCCTTGAGGTTCAGCTCTTCGTCATAGTACAGCGCCAATACCAGCCGCTCACGCTCCGGCAAGTTGGCGATTGCATCTGCCAGCGCTGCCTGGAAACGCTCATCTTCCAGGTCACGCGACGGTTCGAGCGAGCCGCTTGCGCCGTCCTCATGCAACCCTTCATGGTCGCCGTCCTGCAAAAGGTCGTCGAAGCTGAAGAGACGGCTGCCTAAGGTATCATTCAAAATCCCATAATAATCATCGAGACTTAACTGGAGTTCGGCAGCAACCTCATGATCTTTAGCGTCACGACCGGTTTTTGCTTCAATTGCGCGAATTGCGTCACTCACCATGCGCGTATTGCGATGCACCGAACGTGGCGCCCAGTCACCCTTGCGCACTTCATCGAGCATGGCACCGCGGATACGAATCCCGGCATAAGTCTCGAAACTCGCACCCTTGGTGGAGTCGTACTTGGTAGAAACTTCCAGCAAGCCGATCATGCCGGCCTGGATCAGATCTTCAACCTGCACACTGGCAGGCAGACGCGCCAGCAAGTGGTAGGCAATACGCTTGACCAACGGCGCGTAACGCTCGATGAGTTCGTACTGCGAATTCCTGGAAGCCTTGCTGTACATTTGAAAGCCGCTCGCTGTCATTGAACAGGCCCCGCACTGGTCTGGTGAACAAGTCGTTCGACGAAGAACTCCAGATGACCACGCGGGTTGGCCGGCAACGGCCAGGTATCAACCTTCTGGGCAATGGCCTTGAAAGCCAGTGCGCATTTGGAGCGTGGAAACGCCTCGTAAACAGCGCGCTGCTTCTGAACCGCCTTGCGAACACACTCGTCGTAAGGAACGGCACCGACATATTGCAGAGCCACATCAAGGAAGCGATCAGTCACTTTCGTCAGTTTGGCGAACAGATTGCGCCCTTCCTGTGGGCTCTGGGCCATATTGGCCAGAACACGAAAACGGTTCATGCCGTAGTCGCGGTTAAGCAGCTTGATAAGCGCGTAGGCGTCGGTAATCGAGGTAGGCTCATCGCAGACCACCAGCAATACTTCCTGCGCTGCGCGCACGAAGCTGACAACCGACTCGCCGATACCGGCAGCGGTGTCGATCACCAGCACATCGAGGTTGTCGCCAATCTCGCTGAACGCCTGGATAAGACCGGCATGCTGGGCTGCTGAAAGATGGACCATGCTCTGGGTGCCGGACGCCGCAGGCACGATGCGCACACCGCCCGGCCCCTGCAACAGGACATCGCGCAGGTCGCAACGGCCCTCGATGACGTCAGCCAGCGTGCGCTTGGGCGTCAGGCCCAGCAGAACATCGACATTGGCCAGACCAAGGTCGGCATCGAGCAGCATGACGCGCCGGCCGAGTTCGGCCAGGGCCAGTGAAAGGTTCACTGACACGTTAGTCTTACCGACGCCACCTTTGCCACCGGTCACTGCGATAACCTGTACGGGATGCATGCTGCCCATGTTATTTCTTTACCTTGTCTTGCGTAGACCGAAACCACATTACGGGCTGCACGTTCGCGAACGAACAATGCCTGGCAGACCATTGATGCAGGGACATTCCAGTAATATCCATCAGTTACCCCACTCTCTTGCCAGGGGTGTGATAGAGGTCGGCAAACATATCGGCCATCGCTTCCTCGCTCGGCTCATCCTGCATTTGCACGCTGACTGCGCGGCTCACCAACTGGTGGCGACGCGGCAGGTGCAAGTCATCAGGAATACGTGGTCCATCCGTCAAATAAGCCACAGGTAATTCATGGCCAATCGCAAGGCTCAACACTTCTCCGAGGCTTGCGGTTTCATCAAGCTTGGTCAGGATGCAACCTGCCAAACCACAACGCTTGTAACTGTGATAGGCCGCAGTCAGTACCTGCTTCTGGCTGGTTGTCGCCAGCACCAGGTAGTTGCGGGCACGTATGCCACGTCCGGCGAGGCTTTCCAGTTGCATGCGCAAGGCTGGATCACTGGCCTGCAGGCCGGCGGTATCGATCAGCACCACGCGCTTGCGCAGCAGTGGCTCCAGCGCCTGGGCCAATGACTGGCCCGGATCGACGTGGGTAACCGGAACATTGAGGATGCGCCCCAGAGTCTTGAGCTGCTCCTGGGCACCGATACGGAAACTGTCCATGCTGACCAGCGCGATATTCTGCGGGCCGTACTTGAGAACATAACGAGCCGCCAGCTTGGCGAGGGTCGTGGTCTTGCCCATGCCGGCAGGGCCGACCATGGCGATCACGCCACCTTCTTCGAGCGGTTCGACGTCAGGCACGGCAATCATTCGCGCCAGGTGAGCCAGCAACATGCGCCAGGCCTGACGTGGTTCGTCGATTTCCGGGATCATCGCCAGCAGATCACGCGACAGCGGGCCGGACAGACCGACGCGCTGCAGACGACGCCACAGGCTGGCCTGCTGCGGACGGCTGCCTTGCAGTTGATTCCAGGCCAGGGAGCCGAGCTGGACTTCCAGCAGCTCGCGCAGACCATTCAATTCGTGACGCATGGAGTCGTAGGCGCGTTGACCGACTGCCGGCTCTACAGCGGGTGCTGGTGCCTGGGCAAACGGGCGCGGCGGCTCTTCGAGCGTCGGTTCGATATGTTTATCGAGGGCGTTGAGCGGCATGCCGGAGAACAGCTGACGATTGATCGAAGCATCACTGTCACCGCGGTTGTCCAGTTCGGCCTGGGCGGAAACGATGCGCGACTGAGTCTTGCGCAGTTCGTCCTCAAGCTCCATGTTCGGCACACGAGGCGCCAACGCGGACAGCTTGTAGTCCAGAGCGGCAGTCAGCTCGACACCACCGGCGATGCGGCGATTGCCAATGATGGCTGCCTCGGCGCCCAGCTCATCGCGAACCAACTTCATGGCTTGACGCATATCGGCGGCGAAAAAACGCTTAACTTGCATGACTCACTACCTCAGCCGTTAGGCCCGACAGTCGCTACGATGGTGACTTGCTTATTGTCAGGAATTTCCTGATACGCCAGAACATGCATGTTCGGTACAGCCAATCGTCCAAATCGTGACAGCATGGCCCGGATGGGGCCCGCTACCAACAGAATTACCGGCGACCCTTGCATCTCCTGACGCTGGGCGGCCTCAATCAACGAACGCTGAAGCTTTTCAGCCATGCTCGGTTCAAGAAGAACGCCTTCTTCCTGACCCTGACCAGCCTTCTGCAAACTATTGAGCAATATTTGTTCCAACCTTGGCTCCAGTGTGATCACAGGCAGCTCCGGCTCAATCCCCACAATGCTTTGCACGATTGCGCGGCTCAAACCGACCCGCACGGCCGCCACCAAAGCGGCGGTATCTTGACTCTTGCCAGCGTTGTTCGCGATGGCTTCGGCAATGCTGCGGATATCACGCACAGGCACGTGCTCAGCCAGCAGCGCCTGCAACACATTGAGCAACGCCGACAGCGAAAGAACGCCAGGCACCAGCTCTTCAGCGAGTTTGGGTGAGCTTTTGGCCAGCAATTGCATCAATTGCTGCACTTCTTCGTGCCCGATCAGCTCATGGGAGTGCTTGTAGAGAATCTGGTTGAGGTGAGTTGCCACCACAGTACTTGCATCCACCACCGTATAACCCAGTGACTGAGCCTGGCTGCGCTGGCTGATTTCGATCCAGACCGCCTCAAGACCGAATGCCGGATCTCTGGCAGTAATACCGTTGAGCGTGCCAAACACCTGACCCGGGTTGATCGCCAGTTCGCGATCAGGATAAATCTCGGCTTCAGCCAGAATCACGCCCATGAGCGTCAAACGATAGGCGCTGGGCGCCAGATCCAGGTTGTCGCGAATGTGTACGGTCGGCATCAGGAAGCCCAGTTCCTGAGAGAGCTTCTTGCGCACACCCTTGATACGCGCCAGCAGTTGACCACCCTGGTTGCGATCCACCAGCGGAATCAGGCGATACCCGACTTCCAGACCGATGATGTCGATAGGGGTCACATCATCCCAGCCAAGCTCCTTGGAGTCCTGAACGCGGGTTGGCGACGGCAGCAGTTCCTGTTGGCGCTGCACCTCGGCCAAGGCCTCGACCTTTGCCATGTTCTGCTTCTTCCACAGCCAGTAGGCTGCACCGCCCGCCACCAGACCCAGGCTGATGAAGGAGAAGTGCGGCATGCCCGGCACCAGGCCCATGACAATCATGATCGCTGCCGATACGGCCAGGGCCTTGTGAGAGGTGAACATCTGGCGATTGATCATCTTGCCCATTTCTTCCGAACCGGAAGCACGGGTCACCATGATCGCCGCAGCAGTGGACAACAGCAGTGATGGCAATTGCGCCACCAAACCGTCACCGATGGTCAACAGCGTGTACACACGCCCCGCATCGGCAAAAGTCATGTTGTGCTGGAAGATACCCACCAGCATGCCGCCGATAAGGTTGATGAACAGAATCAGCAGACCCGCAATCGCATCACCGCGCACGAATTTGCTGGCACCGTCCATGGAGCCGTAGAACTCGGCTTCCTGGGCCACTTCGGCACGACGGCGCTTGGCTTCTGGCTGATCGATCAGACCGGCGTTGAGGTCGGCGTCGATTGCCATCTGCTTGCCCGGCATCGCATCGAGGGTGAACCGCGCACTGACTTCGGAGATACGCCCGGCACCCTTGGTGATTACCACGAAGTTGATGATCATCAGGATCGCGAACACCACGATACCAACCACGTAATTACCACCGATGACCACTTCACCGAAGGCCTGGATCACCTTGCCCGCAGCAGCATGACCATCCTGACCATGGAGCATGACCACACGAGTGGACGCCACGTTCAGTGCCAGACGCAGCAATGTGGCGACCAGCAGAATGGTCGGGAAAACCGAGAAATCCAGTGGTCGCAAGGCGTAGACGCAGACCAGCAGAACGACGATGGACAATGCAATGTTGAACGTGAAGAACACGTCCAGCAGGAAAGGCGGTATGGGCAACATCATCATTGCCATCATGACCAGCAACAACAGCGGGACGCCCAGTTGCCCACGACCAAAGCCGGCAAGGTTGCTACGTGCGCTACTGATTATCTGAGAGCGATCCACTGTTCTTTACCTGCGCACTAAATCAAAACTTTGACGCCCAAGGCGACCTGAATCGACCTATTGCAAAAAGCCGTCCAACTTTAGCAGCGAGTAGCCAGTACAAAGCTGCAAGCTGATGACAACTTGTTGTCCTGCTTGGAGATATGGGGGTTTTCGCGAATGAATTCGCTCCTACAGAGAATCAATCTGCAGATGTCATTCGCTAATGAGTTCGCGCCTACGCAGGTGTGAACTTTCGCGATCAGGCGTCGCGTTGCAGATCCGGCGGAATAGGCAGAACACCCAGCGGATCGGGGCGCTTGCCTCGACCAGAGTGGTACTGGCGGATCTGATAGACATAGGCCAACACCTGGGCCACGGCCAGGTAAAGCCCGGCCGGGATCTCCTGCTCAAGCTCGGTGCTGTAGTAGATAGAGCGAGCCAGGGCGGCCGACTCCAGTATCAGAATCTGGTTGTGGGCACCAATTTCGCGAATCTTCATGGCGACAAGATCGGCACCCTTGGCCAGCAGCATCGGCGCCCCGCCCTTCTCGGGATCGTACTTGAGCGCCACGGCAAAGTGAGTCGGGTTGGTGATGATGACATCGGCTTCGGGAATCGCCGCCATCATCCGGCGATGGGACATCTCGCGCTGCAACTGGCGAATGCGCTGCTTGACCTCAGGGCTACCTTCGCTGTTCTTGTGCTCGTCACGCACTTCCTGCTTGGTCATCAACAGCTTCTTGTGCGCCTCATACAACTGGAAGGGCACATCGGCCGCCGCAATGAAAAACAATCCGCACGCCATCCAGAAGCTGCTCCACCCCACCACCAGCAGGCTGTGGATGATGGCCTGTTCCAACGGCTCATGGGCAATGGAGACCAGATCGTTACGCTCCTTGCTGAGCACCACCAGCGCCACCGCCAGAATGATCAAAAATTTGGCGAAAGACTTGAGCAACTCCACCAATGCATGAGGCGAAAACATGCGCTTGAGCCCGGAAGCCGGGTTCATGCGACTGAATTTGGGGGCCAGCGACTTGGTCGCAAACAACCAGCCACCCAGCATGATCGGCCCTACCAATGCCGCCACCAGCATGGCAATCAGAAACGGCAACACCACAATCAGCGCATGCTCACCGGAGCTGAGCAGCAGCTTGCCCATGTAGGTGGTGTCCATCAGGGTTTCGCGGCTGATCGTGAAGTTGTTGCGCATCAACTCCACCATCATTTGCGCAATATCACTGCCGAACATCAGCAGCCCGCCCGCCCCCATCAGCATCACGACGAGGGTGGTCAGCTCCTTGGAGCGGGCAATCTGCCCTTCGGCCCGGGAGTCCCGGACCTTTTTCTCCGTGGGGTCTTCTGTCTTGTCCTGACCATTCTCGTTCTCAGCCATTTCAGCGAGCCCTCACCATGTCACGCAAGGCCTGCAAAGCCTGAACGGCGATGGGCTGATACTGATTGAGAATGTCAGCCATGGTCATCCACAGGATGACCATGCCAAGCACCAGAGTCAGGGGAAAACCGATGGAGAAGATATTGAGCTGCGGTGCCGCACGAGTCATGACACCAAACGCGATGTTGATGATCAGCAATGCCGTAATGGCCGGCAACACCAGCCTCAGCCCTGAACTCATCACCCAGCCGAGCCCCGTGGCCAGCTCCCAGAAATTGCTGACCAGCAAACCGCTGCCCACCGGCATGGTGGTGAAACTCTCGACCAGGATCTCAAGGACTACGAGATGCCCGTTCATGGCCAGAAACAACAGCGTGACCAGCATGGTGAAGAACTGGCCAATGACCGCCGACGACACGCCGTTGGTGGGGTCGACCATCGAGGCAAAGCCCATACCCATCTGGGTGGCGATGATCTGCCCTGCCACGACGAATATATGGAAGAACAACTGAAGCGAAAGCCCCATGCCTGCACCGATGAGAACCTGCTCACCAATCAACAGCAGCGCGCTGAGATCAAGGGCTTCGACCGGCGGCATGGCCGGCAGCACAGGCGCGACCACCACCGTGACCGCCACCGCAAAATACAGACGCACGCGACGCGGTACCAGGGTCGTACCAATGATCGGCATGGTCATCAGAACCGCGACGATGCGAAACAAAGGCAACATGAAGCTGGCGACCCAGGTACTGATCTGGGTGTCGGTCAGCGCAAGCAAAGGTTGCATGCAGTATTAGCCGATCAAGGTCGGAATACTGCCGTACAACGACAGGATGTATTCCATGAATATTTTCAAAAGCCAGGGACCCACGACAATCAGGGTCAAGAGCATCACGATCAGACGCGGAAGAAAACTCAAGGTCTGTTCGTTGATCTGCGTGGCCGCCTGAAACATCGCGACCAGCAGACCACAGACAAGGCTCGGCACCACCAGAATCGCAACCAGCACAGTGGTCAGCCATAACGCTTCACGAAACAGATCGACCGCTACTTCTGGCGTCATCAGGCAGACTCCTCGTCAAAACGACTCATACACCACCAAAACTTCCCGCCAGCGTACCGACGATCAACGCCCAGCCATCCACCAGCACGAACAGCATGATCTTGAACGGCAAGGAAATGATCAGCGGCGACAGCATCATCATACCCATGGCCATCAGCACACTGGCGACGACCAGGTCGATGATCAGGAACGGGATAAAGATCATGAAGCCGATCTGGAAGGCCGTCTTGAGTTCGGAAATAACGAAGGCCGGGACCAGAATGGTCAAGGGTGCAGCGTCAGGCGTCTGAATATCGGTACGCTTGGACAGGCGCATGAACAGGTCCAGATCGCTGGTGCGGGTCTGGGCCAGCATGAAGTCCTTGATCGGCACCTGCGCCTTGGCCACTGCGTCCTGCGCACTGAGCGTTTCTGCCAGATAAGGCTGCAAGGCATCCTGATTCACCCGATCGAACACCGGCGCCATGATGAACATGGTCAGAAACAGCGCCATGCCGGTCAGAATCTGGTTGGACGGTGTCTGCTGCAAGCCAAGGGCCTGACGCAGGATAGAGAAGACGATGATGATCCGCGTAAAGCTGGTCATCAGCATGACGAACGCCGGGATGAAACTCAGCGCCGTCATGATCAGCAGGATTTGCAGGCTGACCGAATACTCCTGCTGACCGGCAGGATTGTTGGACAGTGTGATCGCCGGTATCGACAACGGATCGGCAGCGAACGCGACAGGTGCTGCCATCGTCAACAGCAGCAATATCAGGAAACGCAAGGCACCCATCACTTCTTGTCCTTATCCTTGCCCATCAACTCCAGAAGCCGCTGGGCGAACTCAGGGGTTGCCTGCTCGCGAACCGGAACCTGCACCGGCTCCTTGAGCACATGCAAAGGCGTGATATGCCCCGGCGTGACACCCAGCAGAATCTGCTCGTTACCCACCTGAACCAGCAACAGGCGATCACGTGTCCCGAGCGCCCGGGAGCCAAGCAGTTCGATCACCTGACCACTGTTTGGCCCAACGCTCTGGACACGACGCATGACCCAGGCCAGAACGAAAATCAGGCCGACCACTACCAGCAGACCGAGCAGCAGTTGCAACACTTGCCCGCCCATTCCGCCAGAAACCGTGTTGGCGACCTGCGGGGCGGCAGCAGCCTGAGCCACAGGCTCGGCCGCCCACGCCAGCGAAGGCAGCGTCAGCAGAACACCCAGCAAGCGCCTCACTTAGCGCAACTTCTTGATGCGTTCACTCGGACTGATGACATCCGTCAGACGAATGCCGAACTTCTCGTTGACCACCACCACCTCGCCATGAGCAATCAAGGTGCCGTTGACCAACACGTCCAGCGGCTCGCCAGCCAGACGATCCAGCTCGATCACCGAACCCTGGTTGAGCTGCAACAGGTTACGGATGTTGATATCCGTGCTGCCCACTTCCATGGAAATCGACACCGGAATATCCAGAATCACATCCAGGTTAGGGCCGTCCAGAGTGACGGGCGCATTGCTCTTGGGCACGCTGCCGAATTCTTCCATCGCCATGCGCGACGAAGAATTGCCTTCATCGGCCGCCAACAATGCGTCGATATCAGCCTGACCTCCCTCACCGGCTTCACCCAGTGCCGCGGCCCATTCATCGGCCAACGCCTGATCTTCAGCAGACGTCATTTCGTTTTCATCAGCCATCGGTTGTCCTCAGCGGGCATTTATTCAGTTACGCAACAATTCCGGCATCGACCTGACAGATCAACGCCGCTCTATGGGTTCGATTACTTGCAGGGCAAGGTTGCCCTTGTGCGAGCCTAGCTTGACCTTGAAAGAAGGCACGCCATTGGCACGCATGACCAGCGTTTCGGGCAACTCGACCGGAATCACATCGCCAGGCTGCATGTGCAGGATGTCGCGCAGCAACAGCTGACGCTGAACGATGGTCGTGCTCAGCGGAACATTGACGTCGAGAACGTCTTCCTTGAGCGCCTTGATCCAGCGCTCGTCCTGATCGTCGAGGTCCGACTGGAAACCGGCGTCGAGCATTTCGCGGATCGGCTCGATCATCGAATACGGCATGGTCACGTGCAAATCACCGCCACCACCATCGAGTTCGATATGGAAAGTGGAAATCACTACCGCCTCGCTCGGGCCGACAATGTTGGCCATGGCCGGGTTCACTTCCGAGTTGATGTACTCGAAGTTCACTTCCATGATCGCCTGCCAGGCTTCCTTGAGGTCGATGAACGCCTGATCCAGAACGATACGCACCACGCGCAGTTCGGTCGGCGTGAATTCGCGCCCTTCGATCTTGGCGTGACGACCGTCACCACCAAAGAAGTTGTCCACCAGCTTGAACACCAGCTTGGCATCGAGGATGAACAGGGCCGTACCACGCAGCGGCTTGATCTTGGCCAGGTTGAGGCTGGTCGGCACGTACAGCGAGTGAACATACTCACCGAACTTCATGACCTGGACACCGCCCACCGCCACATCAGCCGAGCGACGCAACAGGTTGAACATGCTGATGCGGGTGTAACGGGCAAAACGTTCGTTGATCATTTCCAGGGTCGGCATCCGACCCCGCACGATCCGGTCCTGGCTGGTCAGGTCGTAACTCTTGATGCTGCCAGGCTCATTGTTACTTTCGGTCTGGACCATCCCATCGTCAACGCCATGCAGCAGCGCATCGATTTCGTCCTGGGACAGCAGGTCTTGAACGGCCATGTCAGAGTCCTACTGCAATACGAAGTTAGTGAAGAGCAACTGTTCGATCACGGTCTTGCCGAGTTCTTTCTGTGCCACTTCCTGGATGCTGGCGGTCGCTTTCTGACGCAGCATTTCCTGGCCGATTGGCGTGGCCAGCGACTCGAAAGGAATCGCAGCGAACAACATCACCAGATTGTTGCGAATGACCGGCATATGAACCTTCAAGGCCTCCATGTCCGCAGCATTGCGCGCCAGCATGGTGATGCTGACCTGCATGTAACGCTGACGACCATTGGAATTGAAGTTGACCACGAACGCCGGAGTCAGGGCTTCAAAGACTGCCACTGGCTTGACGTTGGCTGCCGCCGCTACCGCCGCCGGATCAGGCGCGCTCGCAGACTTGTGCATGATGAACCAGGTCGCGCCTACCGAGAGGCCTACAGCAAGCAATAAAGCCACGACTGCGACGATGATGAGCTTGAGTTTGCCTTTGGAAGCGGGGTCTTTAACTTCTTCGCTCTTCGCCATGCCAATAATCCGTCACTATTCAAGGGGTTCGCTGATGCGTGAGAGAGGCAGAGCAAGTGTTATGCCAGAGTTGCGAAGAGGAAGGCGTGAGCGTGAATGAATTCGTTACATATGCGGAGGTTTATCGCGAATGAATTCGCTCCTGCGGGTGCAGGAGCGAATTCATTTGAGAAAAGATCAATCAAGCGTAGAAATCGATCTCGCTGGAGCCGATCACGCGAGCCGCTGGCTGGCTGACCGGAGTGGCGGCGTCGGCAACAGCGGTATCGTCCTGCCCGTCACCGGAACCCGAACCACCGCTACGGCCACCGCGCTGTGCGCGACTGGCCTGTTCCTGCGCCTGCTGCTGGGCTTGCTGCTGAGACTGGTCGGATACGTTGACATCCACCTGACCAAGCCCCTGCTGCACAAACGACTCACGCAAGCGTGACATCTGGCTTTCCAGCGCTTCGCGCACACCCATATGGGCGCTCATGAAGGTCACCTGGGTCTGTTGCTCCGGCGCCATATTGACGCGAATGTCCAGACGACCAAGCTCGGCAGGTTCCAGCTTGATTTCAGCCGACTTCAGGTTCTGGCTCGACAGGTACATCACGCGATCAACGATCCCTTCGCTCCAGCCGCTCTGGTTCATGGCCAGAGGCTGGTTGATCAGAGGCGCAGGCGAAGCCGCAGTCCTGGCAGGCTGCGCAGCCTGACTCAAGGCCGCCAGACGCTCGGCGAAGTTATCGACCCGCGTATCGCCAGTGACGCTCTTGGTGTCTTTCAGGCCGTCGCTGATCAGGTTGCTGAACGACTTGTCGCTGCTTTCGGTGCTGCTCTCGTCCGACGGCAACTGCTCGCTCAAGGCCGCCAGGTTATTGGCAACATTTTGACTCGGGTCATTATCGGCATTGTTTGTCCGACCCGACGCATGAGCCTGTTGCGCCGCCTGCGCCTTGGAGTTGGCGTTTTCCAGCGCAAGCTGCACCGCATGCAAGCCGTCCAGCGGATCGGCCTCAGGGTCGAACGAATCATCTTCAGCAACAGGCGCCGCCACGGACAACGCCGCCACGACCGGTAATGCCTGGACCGCATCGACGTCAGCCTTTGCCGCCGACGTAACAGGCGTCTGGGCAGCAGCGAGCTGCAATGCCGGATCAAGCGCGGGATCGGTGACCACAGGCGTGACCACCTCGGCGACCGCTTCACCCTCGGCATGAGACTTGTCATCGGTGCTGGCACTGGCCGAGTCGGCAGGCAAGCCCTTGCCGCTTTCGGCAACGGTCGAGTCATCAGCGGCAGTTGCCGTGTCAGTGTCGGTCTTGTCTTTGCCAGCGACCGTCTTGTCCTTTTCAGGAACGGACTTGTCACGCGCAGGCTTGACCGCAGTATCGTTGCGATCAGCGACCTTGTCCTTGGCCTGCTTGGCGTAGACATTGGAAAAGCTGGAAGCATCGCCCTTGCCGCTGTCAGCAGACTTGATCGCATTATTGGCCGCACTGGACTTTGACGCCGCAGTCACATTGGCCTGAAGAAGCACGTTAGGGGCAAGGGGCATTTCGATCTCCGCACATAAGCAGCTGGTTACCCGAATGACAGCAAGATACGGGCCAGTTTTGCCAGAAAGCGGAGACAGGGGGAAATCAGGTTTGTCCGATGAACAATTGGCGCTCGGCGTCGAATAACCGGCGGATGGTCAGGTACTCGCTGTCGATCCTGCCAATCAACTCTTCGAGGCCTGCGCGCTGCTGCTGACGAGCACGCTCTTCAAGCTGGCGACACAGATCCGACAAGAGCAAGGCGCCCATATTGCTGCTGCTGCCCTTGAAGCTATGAGCCGTCAGGCTCAACTCCTGCAGGTCCAGCATCTCGGTATCGACAGCCCGACGCAATTGAGTCACGCGCTGCTCGGAATCCTTGAGGAAAACATCGAGCAACGTTGGATATTCGTCTTCCATGACTTCCTGCAAAACGCTTAACACGCTGTAATCCAGATGAATCGACACTTGCTCACTCCTTGATCAAGACTCTGCAGGCGATTATGCCATTGCTCTCCAGAAAAATTCCACGCAAGCAACCCGGCCGTCCTTAGACCATTGCGCCTGCTGGCTCAACTCACGAATCAACTTCAGACCACGACCATGCAGCCCATCCAGCGAAGGCGGCATGGCAAGCACCTCCTGCACATCGAACCCCTGGCCACTGTCTTCGACACGAACAGTCAGCCGACCACCCTGCTCTACAGGCTCGACCTGCAGATGCACGCGAATGAAGCCCGACTGCAACGCCTCCAGACGCTCCGTCCGCTCTTTATAATAGCGGGCAAATCCGGTGGCATCCTGCTTGAGTGCCGAATCCAGCCCCAACACACCATGCTCCAGCGCATTGCTGTACAGCTCGGTGAGAACGCTATGCAGCGCAGCACTCTGCGCCTGAAGCGCTGGCACCTCAAGCAATAACTGCATCAGATAGGGCAAAGGATTGAATCGGCGCAGAGTCGAAGCCCGAAACTCGAAGCTGACCGACCAGTCCAGAGGGCGCGACGCCGCACTCTCGAAATAATTCGATACCGCCGGTGTGTCCTGCGCCTCATCGATGACACTGATTTCCAGCATGCTGACGTCATCACGGGCACGTCCGCCAAAATCGTTCAGCGCCTGAAGAATCTCCTCAATCAACAAGGGCGGCTGACGGTTTGCCGTCAGGACTTCACGCAGGCGCTGCACACCAAACAACTCTTCGCGATTGTTGCTGGTATCCAGCACGCCATCGGACAGCAGAAAAATGCGATCCCCCGTCGACAGCGGATAAACCTCCGTCCGGTCATCGAAAGAACTGGCACTCAGTATCCCAAGCGGCAAATGCCGCGACACCATCGGCAAGTGACTGCCATCGGTCACTCGCAACAGATAAGCATCCGGCAACCCGCCATTCCATATCTCGACTTGTTGCTGCTTGAGATCGACCGAGAGCAGCGCTGCACAGCAGAACATGTCTACCGGCAGGATGCGCTTGAGCTTGGCATTCATTTCCCGAAGCATTTCAGACACGCCGTAGCCCTTGGCGGTCATGCCGTAAAACACTTCGGCCAAGGGCATCGCTCCCACTGCCGCAGGCAGGCCATGGCCGGTGAAATCACCGAGCAATACATGCATATTCCCGGCCGGCGTGTAGGCAGCAAGCATCAGGTCGCCATTGAACAGCGCGTAAGGCGATTGCAGATAGCGGATATTGTCCGCCCCCAGACACCCCGAATGCGCTACCTGATCGAATACGGCCTTGGCGACGCGCTGTTCGTTGAGCAGGTAGTCATGATGCCTGGCGATCAGGTCGCGCTGATGCAGGACGGTTTCCTGCAACAGCCTCAGCCGGTTCATGGCATTGATCTTGGCAGCCAGAACCAGCGGGTTATAGGGCTTGGAAATGAAGTCATCACCACCGGCATCCAGGCAGCGTGCCAAGGCTTCGCCTTCAGTGAGAGACGTCAGAAAGATGATCGGGACCAGCGACTCGCCGGACAGGCTCTTGATACGCCGCGCCGCCTCGAAACCATCCATGACCGGCATCATCGCGTCCATCAGGATCAGCTGCGGCCGCTCGGTCTCGAATATCGCCAATGCTTCGATGCCATTGGCCGCACTCAGGACTCTATGGCCCAACCGCCCGATGATGGTCGACAGCAGCAGACGATCACTGGCGCTGTCATCGGCGATCAGTATGCACAACCCCCTGAATGCCGAGGACAAGGGCGTCAACTCAGCTGGAACAGCTTCGAGAAATTGGAAATGGTGAGAATCTTGACGATATCGGGTGTGCAATTGGCCAGTCGCACCACGGCATCATCACCGCCGGCGTGATCACGCAGCAGCAACAGCATGCCCAGTGCCGAACTGTCCAGATAGTGAGTTCCCCCCAGATCCACCACGTAACTCAGGCTGCCAGCATGCCCTTCATAAGCACCGCGAAAATCTTGATGAGTGGAAAAATCGAAACGCCCCTCAATGAATACGGTCAGTTGCTGACCGTCTTGAGAAAGCCCGGAAGTGATCTTCGCCATAAGGATTCCTGAAGTACGCCATCACACCTCTCGCAAGCGTAGCCGAGAGAATCGACATATCAATACTGCTCATGGCGCGGCAGGCGCTGGGACAACTCATCGAGCAGCTTCTGCTCGCGCTTGTCTTCAAGTTGACGCGCTTCGTCGATATAGCGCTGCACCAGCTTGCGCAGCCCCTCGACTCGCGCATAACACTCCTGCCAGGCACCACGAGCCTTTTCGAGGTTGACCTTGTGCCACTCCAGGCTCTTGTTCTGCTGGCCGACGGCAGTCTCCAACTGATTGAGAAAGCGCTGGTAGTTGGTCAGCCATTGGCCGGACACACCGTTACTGCCCTGGTTGATCCATTGTTCCTGATAACTCAGGCGGAACCGCTCCAGCTCTTCAAGCTTGCTGTAGGCCAGGTTGACCTGCCCCTGAAAGTGCCCCAGACGCTGGGCCGCCGTACGCTCGGCGGCCTCTGCCATCTCGACCACGGGCGCCAGACGCGCCGCACGACTCTGGGCCATGATCTATCAGCCGCCAGGAGCCGGAGCGAACACGGCCGCCAGTGCATCGCTGCTGGCCTGCATGCTTTCGTTGTCGCGCAAACCCTGGCGCAGGTAACGCGCAAGGGCGGGTTGCAGGGCAATGGCCGTGTCGGTTTCCCGGTCGCCACCTGCCACATAGGCACCCACGCTGATCAAATCGCGACTCTGCTGATAACGGGACCACAGCTGTTTGAAGAACTGCGCACGCCCCATGTGATCAGGGCTGACAACCGCCGGCATGACCCGACTGATGGAAGCTTCAATATCGATGGCCGGGTAATGCCCCTCCTCGGCCAGACGCCGGGACAACACGATATGACCGTCAAGCACACCCCGCGCAGAGTCGGCAATCGGGTCCTGTTGATCGTCACCTTCGGACAGCACCGTATAGAACGCGGTGATGGAACCACCACCGGCCTCGGCATTACCGGCACGCTCGACCAGCTTGGGCAAACGGGCAAATACCGAAGGCGGATAACCCTTGGTTGCAGGCGGCTCACCGATGGCCAGGGCGATTTCCCGCTGGGCCTGGGCAAAACGGGTCAGAGAGTCCATCAGCAGCAGAACATTCTTGCCCCGGTCACGGAAATACTCGGCAATGCGCGTGCAATACATGGCAGCGCGCAGACGCATGAGCGGTGCATCGTCGGCAGGCGAAGCCACGACGACAGAGCGCTTGAGCCCCTCTTCTCCGAGGATATGCTCGATGAACTCCTTGACCTCACGACCCCGCTCACCGATCAGGCCGACGATAATAATGTCCGCCTCGGTAAAGCGCGTCATCATGCCCAGGAGCACACTCTTGCCCACGCCAGTACCGGCAAACAGGCCGAGACGCTGGCCGCGACCGACCGTCAATAATCCGTTGATACAGCGAATCCCCACATCCAGCGGCTGGCTGATGGGGTCACGCTTGAGCGGGTTGATGGCCGGGCCGTCCATGGGCACCCAGTCTTCGGCCTTGATGGGCGGACGTCCGTCCAGCGGTCGACCGGCACCATCGAGTACACGACCCAGCATGCTCATGCCCATCGGCAGGCGTCCGGTATCGGCAAGCGGTACAACCCGCGCACCCGGCGCGATACCCGCCACACTGCCCACAGGCATCAGGAATACCTTGTTACCCGAAAAGCCCATCACCTCGGCATCAACTTCGACCGGATGATGGCTGTCATCGTTGATCACCACACAGCGACTGCCCATGGCTGCACGCAACCCTTCGGCTTCGAGGGTCAGGCCGACCATGCGCAGCAGGCGCCCTTCCACCACCGGCTGGGCAGGCAAGGTGATGGAGTCGGCATACGAGCCCAGGCGCTTGCCGAAGCTGGTGCGATCAAGGCGCATCGTTTTTCTCGATATCGACTGCACTGGCAGGAGTGCCGGTCAGTTCGATATTCAGATCGGCTGCGCCGGGGTGTGCGACCTGCTCGTGCAATTGGTCGTACATTTTGGAGATGGCCAGGGAAATGCGCGTCTCGACACTGGCATCGATGCGACTATGTTCGGTTTCGATCCGGCAGCCGCCGGGCAACAGGCTATCGTCCTCAAGGATTTTCCAGCTTTCCTCATGGCGCTCACGCAACGCCTTGACGAGCCCGAAGTCTTGCGGATTGATAAAGATACGCAGGTTCTGCGCGCCCATCGGCAGCAGTTTCAAGGAGTCACGCAAGACATGGGCGATCTGCTGCGAGTCAGTCTGCAACTCGCGCTGAATGACCTGACGCGCGATGTGCTCGACAAGGTGGATAACCGCCTTTTCGATCTGCGTGTCCTGCTCGGCAACCGGCTCCAGCAGATTGAGCATCAACTGCTCAAGGCTGGCGATCTTGGCCGCCAGCGCCACTTCCGCTTCCTGGCGAACCTTGAGTTGTGTGCTGTGAAAGCCTTCTTTTTCGCCCGTGGCGAACCCTTCGTTCCAGGCTTCCTGGCGAATGCTTTCCAGCTCTTCCAGGGTCAGCGGCTGAACCTCCTCCAATGGAACTTCTTCCATTTCGGCAGGTTCTTCCTCCACTGGCTCCGGCTCGGGTTCCGGCTCAGGTTCTTTATGTGGGTCAAAGCTGGGCAATGACCACATGTCGAAACCAACGACATCCTTGGCGCGAATAAGATCGCTAACCGATTCTTTACTGGAGCTGGACATGAGTCAGGGCAATCCTTAGATCATTTCCTCGCCACCTTTGCCACCGAGCACGATCTCGCCGGCCTCGGCCATACGACGTGCAATGGTGAGGATTTCTTTCTGTGCGGTTTCCACGTCGCTGACACGCACCGGACCCTTGGCTTCCAGGTCGTCGCGCAACAGTTCGGCAGCACGCTTGGACATGTTCTTGAAGATCTTTTCCTTGATCGCCTCGTCCGAACCCTTGAGCGCAAGCACCAGTACGTCCGAAGACACTTCGCGCAGCAGCGCCTGGATACCACGGTCGTCCACGTCGGACAGGTTGTTGAACACGAACATGAGGTCTTCGATCTGCACCGACAGGTCTTCATCGACCTCGCGGATCGAATCCATGAGCGCGCCTTCGATAGAACTGTCGAGGAAGTTCATGATGTCGGCAGCGCGCTTGATACCACCCAGGGTAGTACGCGAAGTGTTTGCGTTGCCGGAGAACTGCTTCTCGAGAATCTGGTTGAGCTCCTTGAGAGCTGCCGGTTGAACGGTATTGAGCGATGAAACGCGCAGGATGATGTCCAGACGCACCTTATGGTCGAAATGCCCAAGCACTTCACCCGCCTGGTCGGCATCCAGATACGCCACCACAATCGCCTGGATCTGCGGGTGCTCGAAACGGATCACATCGGCGACCGCACGCGGCTCCATCCACTTGAGGCTGTCCAGGCCGCTGGTGTTGCCACCCAGCAGAATACGGTCGATCAGGCCGTTGGCCTTGTCTTCGCCCAGGGCCTGGGTGAGCATCTTGCGGATATAGCCATCAGAACCAACGCCAAGGCTGGTCTGGTCGCCGACGATATCGACGAACTCGCTCATGACCTCTTCGACCTGCTCGCGATGCACGTTGCGCATCTGAGCCATGGCCACACCCACTTTCTGGACTTCCTTTGGTCCCATGTGCCGAAGCACCTGGGCCGCATCGGTTTCACCCAGAGAAAGCAGCAGCACGGCTGCCTTCTCCACCCTGCTCAGTTTGGCTACGACGGCTCGATCATTCATCAGTGTTAATCCACTCTTTCACAACCTGGGCCACACGACCCGGGTCTTCGGCCACCAAACTCTTGATTGCATTCAACTGTGCGTCATAACCCTCGGTCGGGCTAGGCAGCAGGATACTTTGCGGACCACCCAGGCTGACGCGGTCATTGGACAGTTCGCCATCCATGCCACCGCCGCCCATACCACCGAAGCCACCCAGCTCCGAGTCGCCGAACCCGCCCAGCTCCTTACCCTTGCCGCTGGTGATGTTGTTCAGCACTGGACGCAGAACACCGAACACCAGAATCAGGATGAAGATCACACCCACGGCCTGTTTGAGGATGTCCCAGAACCATGGCTGCGAGTAGAACGGAATTTCCGGAATCACTTCACCGCGCTCAGTAGAGAACGGCACGTTGATCACGCTGACACTGTCACCACGGCTGGCATCGAAACCGACGGCATCCTGAACCAGGCGCGTGAAGCGGGCCAGATCAGTAGCACTCCATGGCGCACGGGTCACTTCGCCATTGGCCGGGTTGGTCTTGACCATGTCATCGACGACCACCGCCACCGACAGACGAGTCAGACGACCCTGCTGTTGCTTGGTGTGGCTGATAGAGCGATCCAGCTCGAAGTTCTTGGTCGACTGCACACGCTTGTCGGCCGGGTACGGAGCCAGGGCTGGCTGACCAGTGGCCGGGTCCATGATCTGCTGGCCATTGGCATCGAGCAGCGGCTGGCCAGGCGCGATAGCCGCTGCGGCACCGGCAGCACCGCCACCGGCAGTCTGGGGTGCGGTCGCAGGGCCTGGAGGCTGGTTGCTCAAGGCACCCGGTACACCTTGCGGGCCGGAACTGCTGGAGCGCTGTTCATTGACCGACTGCTCGCTGCGCAGGGCAGGCTGGTCAGGGTTGAAGCTTTCGGCTGTCGATTCGACGGCGCTGAAATCCACCACTGCCGAGACTTCGGCCTTGTAGCGGTCACTGCCCAGAATAGGTTGCAGGATATTCTGCACGCGCTGGGTCAGCATGCCTTCCATGCGACGGCTGTAGTCGAACTGCTTGCCAGCCATGGTCAGCTCGGAGTTTTCGGCCTGATCGGAAAGCAGGTGACCCTTCTGATCCACAACCGTGATCTGCGATTTGCTCAGTTCGGGAACGCTGGTCGCAACCAGGTTCACGATAGCCACGACCTGACTTGGCTCAAGAGTGCGCCCGGCGTACAGCTCGACCAGAACCGAAGCACTTGGCTTGCGATCGTCGCGTACAAAGACCGAACTCTTTGGAATCGCCAGATGCACACGCGCAGCCTTGACGTTGTTCAAGGACGAAATGGTGCGAGCCAGCTCACCTTCCAGGCCACGGCGGTAGCGTGTGGCTTCCATGAACTGGCTGGTACCCAAGCCCTGGTCCTTGTCCAGAATCTCGAAACCGATGTTGGAGTCGTTCTGCACCACACCTGCCTGAGCCAGCTGGATACGCGCACGCTGCACGTCATCGGCCTTCACCAGCAAGGCACCGGAGTTGGGCTCGACGGTATAGGAGATGTTCGCGGCAGTCAGGGTTTCCATGATCTGCTTGCTGTCCATCCCCGCCAGGCTGCCGTAAAGCGGCCGGTAATCGGGTTGCTGGGACCAGAGCACCACGGCAAAGCCAATGGCCACGCTGGCAGCCAGACCGACCATGAGGCCAATCTGACGCAGCATGGTCATTTCAGAAAGATTTTCCAGAAAAGACAGACCAAACAATGGCTTCTTGTCTGGAGAGCCCGCTCTTGCCGGAACGGTTTCGGCTGTTGCTTCGGCCATGACTCAGTACGTCCTTTAAACCGGCATCTGCATGATGTCTTGATAGGCTTGAACCAGCTTGTTACGAACCTGGGTCAAAGCCTGAAACGAGACGCTGGCTTTTTGTGAGGAAATCATGACGTCAGTCAAATCGACACCACTCTTGCCGATTTCAAATGCGTTAGCCAGCTGACCTGCGGCCTGCTGGGTTTCGGAAACCTTGTTGACGGCCTGGCCAAGCATATCGGCAAAGCTGCTGGTGCCGACTTCCGGCGTAGCGGTCACTGGTTTGGAGGCCGCCATGGCATCCATCTGCATGGCCCGCATATCCAACATCAAGCGATTAAATTCAACACCTTGGCTCATGGACATTTTCTCTCGTAAGGCCCGCAATTTTTTGACACTGATTCAGCGGATAGTGAAGACATAGCAACAAGAGTGCCAAATAGATAACGACATCTCGTTTCGCCCTGCTCTCACCCGCGACCCAGACCTTCTGGGTGAACCCCTTCCCTTGCACCAATGACGTCAATATGCCATTGAATTACATCATTCATACGACAAAGCCAAAAGAAAGGATCACCCTCCCCGACCTGCCTGAACAACTCAAGTCGCGAACAGATAACCCTCGACATCCATGCCCGCATCACGCATCTGCGCCAGCTTGTAGCGCAAAGTCCTTGGGCTGATCCCCAATCGCTCGGCCGCCTCCTTTCGACGCCCACGCTCAGTACGCAGCGTGTCAATAATCACTTGAAACTCACGACGCCTGAGATCATCCCCCAGCGCACCAGCCGACTCGGCACTCGCGCCTGCCTGCACATTGTCGACCGCAGCCACAGGCGCCGACGGCAGCGAAGCTACAGACTGCACGGCCCCCGTGACAGGTCCCGCCAGACAGAAATCCTCGGCCTCGATCACGCCGCCCTGCTGCAGGATCAAGGCCCGCTGCACGGCATTATCCAGTTCCCGCACGTTGCCCGGCCACGAATATCCCACCAGACACGCCTGCGCCTGGGCAGACAACCGCACAGGCGCATGCTTCATTTTATTGACGTGCTTGGCCAACAGACGCTCAGCCAACGGCAGAATATCGGCAGTCCTTTGACGCAGCGCCTGCCATGCCAATGGAAATACCGATAACCGATAAAACAGATCCTCACGAAACCGCCCTGCCGACACTTCACCCGCCAGATCACGGTTGGTGGTCGCCAGCACCCGAATATCCAGACTGATCGGTTTACGGGCACCCACACGCTCTACTTCCCGCTCCTGAAGCACTCGCAACAGTTTGGCTTGCAAGCCCATGGGCATCTCAGAAATCTCATCAAGCAGGATCGTACCGCCATCAGCCTGCTCGAACTTGCCTGCCTGCGCCGCAATGGCGCCGGTAAACGAGCCCTTCTCATGACCGAACAGCGTCGCCTCCAGCATGTTGTCCGGAATCGCCGCGCAGTTGATCGCGATAAAAGGCTTATCGGCACGCGGAGAATTTTGATGAATGAATCGCGCCAATACTTCTTTGCCGGTCCCGGACTCGCCTGAAATCAGCACGGTGGAATCGCTTTTCGCCACCCGGCTTGCCAGATTAAGAAGCTGAATACTGGCGGGCTCCACAGCAATCGGCCCATCGCTTTCAACAGGCCCCAAGCGCCCAAGCGCATGCCTGGCAACCAACGCCAGCAAGGCTCGCGGCTCGAACGGCTTGACCAGATAATCCGCCGCCCCCTGACGCATGGCATCGACGGCACGCTCGACAGCGCCATGAGCCGTCATCAGCAGAACAGGCAATTGCGGATGGCGAGTGCGCAACAGCGCCAGCAATTGATGCCCATCCATGCCCGGCATGTTCACATCACTGATGACCAGACTGAACGGCTCCTGATCCACCGCGAGCAAGGCATCTTCAGCCGAACCCACCGCACGGTAGCCGTATCCGGCCAACTCAAGAGTCTCACCCAGCGCCTCGCGCAATGAACGGTCGTCTTCGACCAACAGCACCTTGATCGACATCAGCTATTACTCACTGAGGCGCAGACCGGAATCAACGGCAAACTGACGATTGCACAAGTCCCGCGATTGACAGTGGAACGGTACTGCACACCACCCTGGTGAGCCCGTGTTACCGCCGTGACCACCGCAAGACCAAGGCCGGTGCCGGTCGTCTTGGTAGTGAAAAACGGCTCACCAATACGCGATAGCGCTGACTTGTCCATGCCGCCGCCGTTATCACTGAAGCACAGGCGCAAGGTATTGCCACGGCTGTAGGCATGAATTTTCAGGCGGGTCCTGCCCACACTGGCCTGCACTGCGTTTTCCACCAGATTGAGCAACGCACCCACCAGCGTGTCGCGATTGCACAGCAACTCACCATCAATCGAATCGCACTGCCAGCGCACCGCCACATCCTGGACATGAGTCTGCGCCGCAGACTGCAAAGCCTGGAACAACTCGCCCGGCGTCAGGCGATCGGTCAACGGCAGTTCGCCACGCGCAAAGACCAGCATGTCACGCACTTGATGCTCAAGCTCATGCAAGCGCTCCTTGAGCCGCGAAGCAAAACGCTGCTGGGTTTCGACCGGCAACTCCTGCTCGGTCAAATGACTGGCATAGATCATGGCTGCCGACAGAGGTGTGCGGATCTGATGCGCCAGAGAAGCGACCATTCGCCCCAGAGAAGACAAACGCTCATGGCGCGCCAGTTGCTCCTGAAGATGACGGGTTTCAGTCAGATCGTTGAGCAATACCAGTTGCCCCGGCTCTGCATCCAGCGATCGAGTGGCAATGGACAGACGACGCCCGTCCCGTAGAGAGATTTCGTGCCCGTCATCTTCACGAGGGGCAAAGCAGCGACTGATAACGTGACGCCACAACATGCCCAGCAAAGGCTGACCCAACATTTCGATGGCCGCCGGATTGGCCTCGCGCACAACCCCCATGCCGTCTATGACGATCACGCCACCAGGCAGTAGATCCAGAAGATTCTGCAAACGGTTGGCCAGGCGCTCTTTCTCTGCCAACTCCTGCATACGCTGAACACCAGCCTCGGCCAGTTCCCCTTTCAACTCCGCGACGCGAGTTTCCAGCAGGCCGTAGGAATCAGACAGTTGTGCTGACATCTGGTTAAACAACGAGAACGCCTGCTCAAGCCCCTGGCGACTTTCCAATTCCAGGGAAGGTTGAGCTTGGCTGGGCAAGTCAGAAGACATTTGGGCGGCCTTGGACATAAATCATCTCTCGCATGGCGAACCGTCATTAAACGGTATGTTGAGAGTGACTTAGCAATCCTCGTGCCTAAAAAAAACCCCTGAAAATTCAGAGGTTTGATTTTTGGCACCTGGAAGAAGCGTCAATCATCCGCCTGATCATCACCTTCCCGGCGACTCATGCCATATTTGCGCATCTTTTCCACAAGCGTTGTACGACGAATCCGCAAACGCTCTGCAGCACGGGCCACGATGCCATTTGCATCATCCAGCGCCTGCTGAATCAGACCCTGCTCCAGACCACCCAGATAATCCTTGAGGTCCAGACCTTCCGGTGGAAGCACGGCGCCGGAAGCGAAGTTCGGCGTATGGCCATTGATAGCCACACGCTCTTCCAGATCACTGCGCAGGCTGTCGACCATCTGCTCGTCTTCATCGTCGACATAGCGGAATTTCTTCGGCAGTTCCGCAACACCGATAACACCATATGGATGCATGATCGCCATGCGCTCCACAAGGTTGGCCAGCTCGCGAACGTTACCCGGCCAGGCATGGCGACACAGCGACATGATGGCGGCCGAATTGAAACGGATCGAACCGCGCTTTTCGTGCTCCATGCGCGAGATAAGCTCGTTCATCAGCAACGGAATGTCTTCGACGCGCTCACGCAGCGGCGCCATCTCGATCGGGAAAACGTTCAGACGATAATAGAGGTCTTCACGGAAACTGCCGATCTCGATCATGTTTTCGAGATTCTTGTGAGTCGCAGCAATGATTCGCACATCGATACTTTGAGTCTTGTTGCTGCCGACCCGCTCGAAAGTGCGCTCCTGCAGGACACGCAGCAGCTTGACCTGCATCGGCAACGGCATGTCACCGATCTCATCGAGGAACAGAGTACCGCCATTGGCCAGTTCAAAGCGCCCGGCACGACTGGTGATCGCCCCGGTAAATGCACCCTTCTCATGACCGAACAATTCGCTTTCCAGCAACTCGGCCGGAATCGCACCACAGTTCACCGGAACAAAAGGCGCGTCGCGACGCTTGGAGTGATAGTGCAGGTTGCGAGCGACCACTTCCTTGCCCGTACCCGACTCACCCAGAATCAGCACGCTGGCATCAGTATCGGCAACCTGCTGCATCATCTGCCGCACGTGCTGAATGGCACGGCTGGTACCTACCAGGCTGCGGAACAGATTGGGCTCGCGATGCCGACCACGCTCTCGGGCCTGATCGTACATTTCACGATAAACCTGGGCACGATGCAGAGCATCCAGCAACTTGCTGTAGCTGGGAGGCATTTCGAGGGTGGAAAGCACACGCCGGCGCAGGTCTTCGGGAAGGTCGACAGCAGAATTTTCGCCCATCAACAGAACGGGAAGGAACTCATCCCATGCAGCGACTGTCTTAAGGAGTCCTTGCAGGCTACCTGGAGCGCTCACACTCCCCACGAGGACGCAGAGAACTTCGCGAGTGGAGGCCAATGAACCGACAACCTGCTGCCAGTCCTGGCTGGAACAGGATAAATTTTCTTCGCCCAGAAAATTCAGGATAACCGCCAGATCCCGGCGGCGCTGGCTATCGTCATCGATTAGCAGAATCTTGATTTCACGCCACATGCAATAGCAACTTCCCTAGTCAACTCAATGCCCGAGATCGGGGGCAGCTTGGCATCTCAGCCGTAATATCCGATAAGACGCCAGAAAATAGTGAACATCACTAGTTAAGTCAAAAAAACATACACAGTCAAATTTATGGCGAAACTATTGTCGGACAATCAAACCGACAATTAAAAGCTAGCCAAACAGATGGTATACCTTCGCGGCATTTTTGGCATTGCGGATTTGTGTCATTTCATCGGCGATTGCCTGACGCTCATCTGTAGCAACGTCAATCAATTGTCGATATACACCCAGCAGCTCTTCGAGATTGCTACGCAAACCCGGCTCATCGGCAGGCGCTTCGCTGACAACTGCTTCAACACATTCACGGCACGCCAGATCAAGCTTGACGATTGCTTCCCAGTCACGCTCGGCCAAGGCCCCGACCAACGCTTCACGGGTTTCTTCGATACGCTTGAGCGCAGCACTCATGGTGTTTTTCTCCAGAAGACAGCGAACTTATTGTTGTACAGCGCCGATTGCATCCCAGCCTTCCTTGACAGTAATCAGCAGGCCGGCAACTTCATCGAGCATTTTTTCATCGTTCTTGGCATTGGCTTCAGCCAGACGCTTCATCATGTAGTGATAAAGACTGTCCTGGCGAACCAGCGTCGGGTCGTTTTCCAGATCCAGTCCTTCACGCAACCCACCCACAATGCCAATGGCCTTGCCGATAAAAATGCATTTATTGGGGATATCCTTACGCGCCATGGCGCCCTTGGCCTGGGCGATGCGGTCAAGGCCACCCTCCATCAACATCTGAACCAGACGGTGAGGGCTGGCTTCAGAGGTCTGTGCCTGGGAGCCAATCTTCTGATACTGACGCAGTGCTAACATCGGGTTCATAGGGGGCCTCGTAGCAGATCCATATTACGTATACCCAAGCTATCGACGTACGGTCAAAAAACTTTAGCCCAAAAGCAAAAACCCGACACGGGGTCGGGTTCTTGGCATCATCTTTAATTTACGAAGCGTTTTTCTGTGCATTCATCGCCTCGAAAATCGAGGTGATACTGCTGGCCGTTGCCTTGAGCCTACCTACCGCCAGGTCCATCGCGTTGTACTTTTTGGTCAGCGTATCAGTCAGCGTATCAATACGACGATCAAGAGCCTCTTGCTCAGCAGTGAGTCGAGTCTGAACCTGAGTCAGCATGGTTTTCTTGGAAGCAAGAACCCCTCCCGACCTCGTGTAGGGTTCGAGGGCTTTTTCCATACGCTCGATCAAGCCACCACTACCGGTGAATAACTGCTGAATCTCACCACCAAACTTCTTTTCATTCAGAGCAGCAGTAAATTCAGTGGTATTCAAAAACAGCGTACCGTCGTTTTGCTGTGTCGTGATACCCAACTGAGCCAGAGACCCAAGACCACTGCTGGAGGTCGCCGTAGCAATCTGGTTACGAACAACCGCGAGCAAGGCACGAGGCGTCGAATCACCGGTCATGGCAGCTGCAGTGAAGCTTTTCCCATCGGCAGATACAGTGCCTTTGGTCAGCGTCGTTACAAGCTTGGCCAAGGTGTTGTAGGAGTCGACAAAGGTCTGCAGCGAGGTTTTCAAACCCTCGGTATTGGTTGCCACTGTGATCGCCGTGTCCGCGGTGTTACTGGCACTCTTGGCCACCAGCTCGAACGTCAGACCGGATACAGCATTGCTGACCGTATTGGTCGCACTGGTAATCTTCAGCCCGTCGATAGTGAACTCGGCATCCATGGCCAAGGCCGAAATCGCGCCGGCGCCTGGAATAGGATTGCCATTGGCGTCGTTCGAGGTACTGGTGGTGCTCATCAACTTGGTGCCATCAACACTCAGCATGCTGAGGTCTGTACCACCATCCACTGAAATATCACTGCCCTTGCCGGTAGTCGTCGAGCTATACACCAACCGAGAGCCGTTGCTGTCGGTAATGATGTTCGCCGTAATACCCTTACCCTGGAGCGTGGAGTTGATCGTGTCACGCACCTGCTGCAGCGTAGAAGTCGAAGTAATCTTGACTTCGTGAATAGTGCCATTTTGAGTGATTTTCAGGGTACCACTCGGAATAGCACTGATTTGAGACGAATTGAGCGCAGCCGTCGCAACCTTGGAACTGGTCGCCAACTGGCTCACGTTAAGAGAGTAAGTACCACTGACCGCCGCATTACCCGCAGTTGCCTTGACCACAGACTCATTGGCCGAAGTGGCGGCAAAACCCTGAAAGGCAGGTGTTGTGGTGCTCTTGAGAGCGTTCATCGCCGTCTGGAAGGCACTCAATGCAGCAGTCAGCTGATCGACACCACCAGAAGCCGCAGTATTGACACTTGTCTGCCTGGTGATCTGGTTTTGCTTGGCAGCCTTCTCGACCCCAACCAGACCATCAACGATATCTTTGATATTCAGACCAGAGTTGATGCCTGTACTTGCTGTAATTGTAGCCATGATGCTTACCCCTCAAGAATGTCGCCGATCTTTTGACCCTTTCCAAGGAATCGGAAAACCTGCAACAAGTTTCGTGCCAGTAGTCAGGCCTTGACGTGAAACAACAAGCTATGCGCGTTGTTCAAGCTATCGGCCAGTTTCAGGATTTCCGCATTGGGAATCTGTCGAACCACCTCACCGGAGTCACTCGCAATCACTTTGACAATGACTTTTCCAGAATCTTCGTCAATCGAAAATTCGAGGTTACGCTTGAACGACTGAAAGAACTTCTGAATGTCTTCCGCCGCAGCTTTCACCTTCTCCTCATCCTGTGAGTCGTCCTTTTGCAAGTCGGAACCCTTACTTTCGGACGTCGGAGCCACTCGCTCGACGGAAGGCTTATCAACTGGCTTATCCGTTGCTACAACAGGACTTGCCGGTTGAGCGGGTGGATAAGACACGTTCAGCTTTACACTCATATCCATGACCATCACCTCCGAAAGTAAAAAAGCGAGAGAGCACTGTTAAGCACTCCCCCGCCAAACTCATTCCGATATTACTGAAGCAGTTTCAGTACAGCGGAAGGCAGCTGGTTAGCCTGAGCCAGAACAGAGGTGGAAGCCTGTTGCAGGGTCTGTTGCTTGGTCAGCTGTGCAGTTTCAGCAGCGAAGTCGGTATCTTGTACACGACCCAGTGCAGCACTGGCGTTTTCGTTGATGTTCTGCAGGTTGGAGATGGTGCTGGTCAGACGGTTTTGTGCAGCACCGAGGTCAGCACGAGTGGCGTTGATGGTCGACAGAGCGGAGTCGATAGCGTCCATTGCAGCAGAGAATTTCAACTCTGCATCAGCGCTGTCGGAACCGGCGATGCTGATAGTCGAACCAACACCCAGGGTGCTCGCATCAAAGCTGGAGCTCAGAGTCAGAGTGATCTGGTTCGAAGCGCCAGTGTTGGAGCCGACCTGGAAGGTCATGGTGCTGGCAGTACCGTCGATCAGGTTCTTGCCGTTCAGGTTGGTGCTGTTTGCGATACGAGTCAGTTCTTCACTCATCGCGGTGAATTCTTTGTTCAGAGCGTCACGGTCAGTAGCGCTGTTGCTGTCGTTTCGCGACTGGACAGCCAGTTCACGCATACGCTGCAGAATGTTGGTGGACTCTTGCAGAGCACCTTCAGCGGTCTGAGCCAGGGACATACCGTCGTAGGCGTTCTTGATGGCCATGGTCTGGCCTTTGATCTGCGAGTTGAT
This sequence comes from Pseudomonas sp. FG43, assembly GCF_057809175.1. Lineage (NCBI taxonomy): Bacteria > Pseudomonadati > Pseudomonadota > Gammaproteobacteria > Pseudomonadales > Pseudomonadaceae > Pseudomonas > Pseudomonas sp. FG43. The sequence goes on along the minus strand of NZ_JBMDJL010000008.1, from coordinate 64,431 downwards.
ACGGGTGGAGATTTGCAGACCGGCAGCGTCGTCTTTGGCGCTGTTGATTTTCAGACCGGAAGACAGACGAGTCATCGAAGTCGACAGTGCGTCAGAGGCGCGACCCAGGTTCTTCTGAACGTTCAACGATGCAACGTTGGTGTTTACTGTTAAAGCCATGATGAATTCCTCGTTGGTTGGGTACTACGTGGCTTCCGGCCCCTGCAAGCGCCGGGTGTGCCTAGAGAACCTTCGTAATAGTTATCGTCGCGGTGGCAGGTTGCTTGAGCATTTTTTTGAAAATTTTTGCCAGCAATCTGCCAGCCCTTATAAAACAAGGGCTTGGGACCCTGCTCACGAGGAAATAACACCGGTAAACGGCCTTGCATGAAAGGACTTGCGAGGATGGAAAAAGCAGAAACTCAAAACTGCTGCTATTACGCAACCACTCTTTTTCATGAAAAAAGCGCTTGAGGGAGACCCCGCAAGCGCTTTTTTGAACAGGCCGGAATCAGGCTCTGTAGATGATCGCCGATCCCCAGGACAGTCCGACACCAAAACCGCTCAGTGCAACGCGCTTCCAGGAAGAGTCGAGCACATGTTTTTCAATCAGCAGCGGAATGCTCGAAGACACCGTATTGCCGGTTTCGACCATATCCTTGAGAAACTTCTCGGGCTTGTCTTCAAAACGACGCGCCACGGCATCAACGATGGCTGCGCTTCCCTGATGAATGCAGAAGGCATCGATATCGTCAGGCTGCAGGCCGGAATCACCCAGCAGCTCATGCAGGTGCGCAGGCACTTTAAGCAATGCGAAGTTGAAGACCTGACGGCCATTCATGAAGAACACGCCATTGCTGACCTTCAAGTGCGGCGCACCGGAACCGTCAGTACCGAACTTGGCCTTGCCCAACTGCCAGGGAGCATCTTCGCCCATCCAGGTCGCAGTGGCGGCATCGCCAAACAGCATGGTGGTGTTGCGATCTTCAGGGTCGACGATCTTCGAGTAAGGGTCGGCAGTCACCAGCAAGCCGTTCTTCAGGCCCGCAGCTTCCATGAAGCCCTTGATCGCATAGATGCCGTAGACATAACCGGAGCAACCCAGAGAGATATCGAACGCAGCGACACTGGTCGACAGGCCCAGCTTGTCCTGCACGATGGCAGCAGTATGCGGCAGCCCTTCTTCGTCACCGTTCTGAGTGACAACGATGAGCACATCGATGCTTTCGCGCGTCAGCTGAGGATTGTTGGCCAGCAGTTTATTGACCGCTTCCACGCACAGATCCGACGTCTCCTGTGCGGAATCCTTGCGCGGGAGAAATGTGGAGCCTATTTTCCCAAAGATGAACTCTTCATCCTTGCCGAATCTGGCACCTTGAGCGTAGTTATCCACGCCATCTGTGGGCACGTAACTCGCTATGCTTTTTATGCCAATCATCATGGCTTCCCGATTAGTAAACAGGTAAATGTTCGTCCCAAAGAAATCAGGGCGCTACCGAATAGAGGCGATTTGCGGGCATTTTCAGGGGGCGGTGCATGCTTACGCAAGTCGAACGCACGTCGCTCCCTGTAACACGATACAGTGGAGATGCACTTTATGACCCGCAGGTCACTCCGAGATGCGTGCTTTACGGTTTGTGGAGCATGGAAAAACAGAAAAAAGCGTCTCCCCTGACCTTGCCAGGGAAAGGTGATCCGCCTGCGTTACAGACGGATCACCTGATCAGGCAGGATTAACGCGCAGCCAGCGTGAAGCCCGGGCCATTGAGGTCAAGATTGCGACTGTAAGCTTCATCATGCGCGAACTGTGCCGACCATTTGTCGATCAGTGCCGCAAGCTCCTCGTCAGGAGCATTCACCACGCCGGAATGCACGACCTGGACATGGGGCGTCCAGACCGTCAGATAACCGGCCTGGGAAGCCTTGAGGCACAAATCGACATCGGACAGGGCCTCGGCAAAATCACCTTCATCCAGACCGCCTACCGAGTCAAACAACGACTTCTCGATCATCAGGCAAGCCGAGGACACAGCCGAGTAATTCTGCTCGACCACCAGACGGTGCATGTAGCCTCTGGATTTTTTCGACTCACCCACGAAGCCTGAACCGACACCGCCATTCAAGCCCAGAATCAGGCCCGCCTGCGTCACGGTACCTTCGCGATCCACCAGCCTGACACCAACGATACCGACTTCCGGACGCTGGGCCTGGTTGAGCAACGACTCGATCCAGCCAACGTTGACGATCTGGCTCTGGGCATCAAGCAGAATCAGGTACTCGCCCTTGGCTTCCTGGCTGACGAGGTTATTCAAGACCGCCGGGCTCAAACGCTGGTCAGACCTGAACACACGAACCCGGTTGGACAACTTCTCTTGCTGATCGAGCCAGGTCGACAGCTCAGGAGAACTGCTGTTGTTATCGGCAATCAACACTTCAAAGCGCTGATAACGGGTGCGCTGCAGAATGCTTTGCAGGCAGCGTTGCAACTGCGGCAGGTTGTCCTGGCTTTGCAGCAGGATCGAGACCATCGGCCGATGAGTGTGGCGGTAGTCGATCTTGTAGGTGCCCGGCAGTATCGAACTGACTTCAGCCTGATAGCCGCGCTTGCCAAGATGGCGAGTCAGCACCTTTTTCTCGTCTTCATTCTCCACAAGCTCGGGCGCTTCACAGATCAGAACCGGCTCACTCAGGTGCGCCAATCCGCTCATGCCACCCTGCTCGATCAAGCGCAGCAGCAGATCGAACTCCAGCGCTTTCGGGAATTCACGGGAGTAACCACCGGACTCGACCAGCAAGTCACGGCGGATCAGCCAGTGAGGCGCCATCAGCGCAGGCAGGCTTTGCAGCAGATCCAGGTTGAAGCCCGGACGGAACAGAGGTGCCAGCGTACCGTTAGGCTGACGATGGATTTCATCTACCGCCACCGCCCGGCATTGGGATGCGTCGATCAGTTCGATACTGGCCTGGAGCAGGCCGCTTTGGGTGAACTCTTCACCGGCACGCGCCAGCATCAGCCAGTCACTTGGAGACTGCTTGACCACCTGATTGATCTTGTCGACATAGTTGCTTTCGGTGACTTTCACGAAATGCAGGGTATTTTGCAGCGTGGTGGTCGCTGGCAGCTCACCCGTGGTGAAAACAATGACCTTGAACGCTCGATAATGACCATTGATCAAGCTATCGAAAGTGGCCTGCAATTTGAAAATATCGGCGTCAAGATCAAGCAGCAGAATGCCGACCTGCGAACCCGCCGGCTTTTTCTCCAGCCGGGCATTGAGCTTCTTCAGCTCTACAGGGCTCGGGCTGCGCGCACCCAGCCACTTGAGCAGACGACCGGAAGCCATGCCGTCGAGCAGTTTGCCGTTGTCATTGCCGGAAACAGCCTGCAGGCGCTTGCCCCAGGCCACGAGCCGCTCTGCCTCTTCCTCATCGTCTGCAGACTTGCCCAGCTCCTGAGCCAGTTTCTGCACAACGCCATGACTGAAGGCGTAGGCTCCATATGCCTGCCAGAGCCGGCTGACCAGCGTCTCGGCATCGGGGTTGCTTTGTGGGCGCAGCAGCTCGCTCTGCTTGAGTAACGCAGCTTCCAGCCCCTCCAGTTGCTGACGACCGGCCGGCAGGATATGAATCAGAAACTCGATCCTTGCCAGCTCGTCGAAAAATGACTGGTTGTAAAAAGGCATTTCGACGAACTGCTGGGGCTCGAAACGCGGCTCGGAACGCTCGAAGGCAACGCTCCATACCGCACTGACAATTTTTTCCTTGCCTTGAAAGCTCTGAGTGTCCAAGGACTCGCCCATAACCTCAAAACCGGCCAGAATCTGCTTTTTACCCTCTTCGCCCGCAAAGCCCGCAGCCGAACCCAGGACAGACACCAGCGTCTGGGCAAAACCTTCGCGCCCAGCCCTGGCCTTGGGATCCATATGCGTAAGCGCAGCATTGATCGCAGCATTATGACTCGACAGCACTTCTTCACTTTCAATGAAGTGCAGTCCATAGGGAACGGGCAGGACACGCAGTTTGGCAGCCGCTGCCAGATACGCCATGTAGCCGATTTCCTGCCAGTGCAGATCCGTATTTTCGGGTACAGCGGCGAACCACTGCCGGGCCAGTTCAGTTCGGGTGACGGCGTTGAGCAAGGAAATGCCCTCCCTCAGGAAGCCGACAAGCCGCTCACCCGGCTGATCCGATGAATGATCCTCGATGACCTTGCGATCGCGACGCAGATAATCCACCTGACCAACCTGGGCCTGATAGCTCAGGCTATAGCCCTGGCTAGCACCGTATTGGTCATTCTCTTCAAGAAAGCGCAATGCCTCAGTCAGTGCGCCTGGCAACAGGAAACTGCCGGCATCGAGATAGGCAACAAAAGGCGTGGTAACACGTTTGATACCCTCGGCAATCCGGGCGCTCAAACCGGCCTCGGCGAGTGCCGCATCGTGCCAGTACTCAAGACCCGGGGTCTTGGCGATTTCGGTATCGGGCACCCGAGATGTATCCACAACCACCAGAGCACAGGGATAGTCGCTGTAGTACTTCAAGGCTCGACGCAGAAAGTCCGGCTGATCCTGAGCCAGCAATACCAGTGTCAGACGCTGATTCAACGGCGTAGCTTCATTCCCGAAATTGCTTTGCATAGTCTTTCCCATAGCGAACCGATGACTCTCTCAACAGAGGGGACTGCTCGGCCCGCTGCTGAAACAAGAGCAAAAACATAGCATCTCCAGCGCAAGTCCTGCGCTGGAGAGCATTCATTTTGTGTGGATCAATCCGGCAACCAGCCGTTGGCCCAGTACTGCAGGTTATCGCCGCGCAGCATGAAATCACGCAATACCGTTTCACGCAGTTCATCGCCCATGCGATAGCTGGCGTTGGGGTCGGACAAGTGCATGCGAATTGCCTGCAACCACTCATCCGAACTGTTGGTGTAAATGCGCGTGGCTGGCAAGTGACCGCGATAGGCCTCGGTATCCGAACAGATCACCGGGTAGCCGCAAGCCCCGTACTCCAGCAGACGCAGGTTGCTCTTGCAGTCGTTGAAGATATGGAACTCCAGCGGTGCCAGAGCCAGATCCAGATTCAGGCTCGCCAATTTGGCCGGGTACGTGTGCAGGCTCACAGCCGAATGGAATTCATGGATGTAAGGCCTGAGCAGGTCAGGGCACATGCCGAAGAAAACCCATTCCACTTCATCGGCCAGCTCGCGTATCACATCGACAATCAGTTCCAGATCGCCGCGGTGGCTGGTTCCGCCACCCCAGCCGATCCGCGGCTTGCCGGAGCTACGACGCAAACTCCTGAGGTTGCTCCACAGATGGGGTGCCAGCATGTTGGGCACCACGCGAATATCGCTGTGCATGCTGGACAAGGCCTGAGCCAGTGGATGAGTCGACACCACGACCCGGTCACAGAGCCCGATCCCCTTGCGCAACATGGCCGCAATGTTGTCCGGCATATTGCGGCGATGCTCGTTTTTCTCGGGAACATCGGCGATGTAGTCATCCAGCTCGAAAATACGCATTGCGCTGGAGTAATTCTTTGCCAGGACAATATCCGGCACCTTGCCTTCGCTGTAGCGCCCCTGGAAGACGATGACATCAGGGGTCTGGCGCTCGATCTCGATAGCCGAAGGCGACTCGTAGGTCATTTTCCCGAGCACACGCCCGGCGGCCACCAGCTCCAGCAAAGGCTGACTGACCCGATAGTGACCCACCGCCGAGGAATTGACGGCCATGCCCAGAATCGAGGGCAAATGGCGAGTGCAGAACGGGTTCCAGCCTGCCAGCAACCCGGTTTCCAGATTGAAGGAGGATACCTCGCCCAGACACAGATTCGGGTTATAGGCCGGATCCCTGGCCATTTTCGGCAGCCATTTCAGGTAAAAGGACTTCTGCTCGTTATCAAGCTTCTCGCGAGAAGACTCCGAACGCTGAGCAGTTGCAGGCTCGGCCAGGACTACAGAGGAACATGGCGTTCCGACAATCAGATAACCTTCGCCGCCAACGCGCATACACAAGTCAAGATCATGCAGCCCCAATGAGAATGAGGCCGCATCCATCCCGCCAACACTGTCAAATACCTCTTTGCGCACCATCAGGCAGTTGCCACTGACAGCGCTCCAGTTTTGCGTCAGTTGCAGCCGATGCATGTAACCACTCGCCCCTGCTGGCAAGTTGATGAACGGCCTGCCTGCCAGCCCGTCCATACCCAGCACCATACCGGCGTACAGGATATTGCCCTGCGGGTTGAGGATCCGCGAGCCGACAATACCGACCTCCGGACGCTGGGCATGATTAAGCAACTCATCAAGCCAGTCGGCCTGATGAATCAGCGCGTGAGGGCTGAGGGTAACCAGATACTGGCCACGGGCATGGGAGGCCGCAAAGTTCTGCGTGGCTGCTTCGTTATCGGCATCGGGCGAAGCGAAAATCCGCAGCTTCTCGCTACCCAGCTCACCCATGGCAGCAAACCAGGTCCGGGCCTCGGCGCTCTCGCTGGCCTTGTCGACAATCAATACTTCGTAATTCGGATACCGGGTCTTGCTGAGCAGGCTGTCGAGACAACGCTCCAGATCGACCAATTGATCTCGGGTGCTGATGATGATCGAGACCAGCGGGCTGGACGCATGCAGATACTCGACACGGTTAAGCAGCGGCAACTGGTCATGATGGATCACATGCTCCAGGCCGATACGCTGCAGATGAGCCGAAACCAGCGGCTCGCTGCGCTCGATCACTGCTGGCAGTGACAGCCATTGGGCAAACGACAGGCTGGACTCGACCTGGACTTCGGCGATGTGCTCGACGGTTTGCGGGCCGGCACTTTCTACCAGCCGCCAGATCACATCATGGGGTGCCAGCTCGCCATGGGCCGAATCAAAACCGCCCATTGCCAGCAGGTTGCGACGCTCGAACGCCAATGCTCGTCCCACATAGGGGTAGCCCCGCATCAGGTCGAGGTTGAAGTCCGGTTTGAACACCGGCTCCTGCGACTCGTCATCAACGATTGCGCCTTCATCACTGTAGACACACAACAGGCCGGAAATCTGGGCGACACGCTCGGCCAGGACCAGCAACGCAGGCTGGGTCAGCCGATCACCGGCATGCAGCAGATATACCCAGTCGGCATTCTCAAGCAGCGGCAGTACATCGTTCAGTTGCTGCGACCAGTCGGCCTGCAGCGGGAAGCGCAATACCTGCTGATCTTCGAGGCTGGCCGCATTGGTCAAGACCACAACGGACTCGGCCGGGTAATCCTGATCGGCAATGCTCTTGAGGGTCATTTCCAGCGCGTCGGGGTCATTCTGCGCATCGATCACCACAGGCACAATGCGTGGATTCCATGCCCAGCGCGCGATACGCTGCTCCAGTAGCTTTTTCTGAGGCTCAGTGAAGAGACGGCATGACAACCACTCGGCATAGAGCTCGGCGTAACTTTGACTGCCACTGCCGACCCGGCTGCGCATGATGCCTTGCCGGCTGGCCATGACGCCGTTCATGTCAACCTCATCCCACTCCCTTGGAGACTCCAGAGCCTTGTGCAAGGCCATGAAGCGCACCCAACCCTTGGCCGGTGCCTGCTCGCCGCTACGCGCCTTGAGCATCTCGTTCAGCCAACCCCATTCCGTGGTTGCAATGTGATACATGTCCGGCTGACTGCTGAGGCGAGCTGGATGCAAGCGTTCAAGACATTCAAGACTGTTCAGCGCAATCAGGTTGCCGCGTCGCAACAGGCAGTTGAACAACGCGAAGTCGAGCAGCGCAACAAAGCCCTGCCCCGGTTGCGCCAATGATGGCAAATACTCCAGAACATCGGCTCTGCGCATCAGAGCGCTACTGAAACAACCCAGAGTATTGCGTGAGGTACGCTCGAAAATCGCCAGCATGTCCTCACCCTTGAACAGGGCATCGTAGGGAACAAGACCAACGTTCTCCATACGGGTCGGCAGCACATAGTCATCGACATCGACCAGATGTCGCTTGCCGACCACCAACTGGACATCAGGACACATATCCAGTGCCTGAGCCTGGCGTGCAATGCAGTAAGCGTACAGACGATCGTCATCGCACAGAAACTTGATGTACTCGCCCTTCGACTCTTCAAGACACTTGAGCAGATTGCCCTGAAAGCCCAGACGATAAGGATTGCCTACATAGCGTGCAATACCATCTGATGAGGGCACCAGCTCGTCGAAGATTTCTTTGATTTCACCAGTCTGACAGTCGTCGCAAACTATGATCTCAAGATTGTCGTAGCTCTGAACCAGAGCACTTTGCAGCGCTTCGCGGAAGAACCGTGGATTGAGGGCGGGAATGACAATGCTGACGAGAGAAGTTTGATTCACAGTACGAACTCATGAGCGGCGGGAAACCAGCCAGTCGAATGGCTTCCCTCACCGCTGAAAAAAGACGGCGGATGCTCAATGCCAGGAATCAGATCTGGCTGAACAGGTTCAACTTGGACAGTTGGACAAACACCGCCTGGGATGCGTCCAGCATAGTCTTCTGCAACGTCAGTCGGGTGGTTGCCTCAACCATGTCCGAGTTGACGAACGTACCCTGCTCAACCTCGTTATTGCCCTTGAGCAAGTCGTTGGTCACGCCTTGCGCAGTAGCAGCGACCTGACGCGCACCGCCAGCCGAGCGCGCAGTGGAAGCCTGCTCCATGCTGCTGATGATGTTGCCCAGAGCCGAAGACAGAGCAGAATCAAGTTTTTGCGAAGCAACCAGATCGCCGTCGGTAGGTGTGGTCAACGCCTTGATCGCTGCCGACAGGGTGTTCAGCACGTTTTCGGTCTGATGCGTGGAAGATTGCACCACGAACTGGTCACCGTTGGCCGGCGTGCCGCTGATGGTGAAGTTGACGCCCGCCGCATTGGCGGTTGTTCCGGTCAGCGTGCCTGTGGACACCGGCGTACTGCTGCTGGTGACGGGCGAGGCATACAGTTCGTAATTCGTGGCACTGGTGAACTTGAGAATCGCACCCGTGGTAGGGAATGTATTGTTGAACGCGGTCAGGTCCGCAGCGCTGGTCCCCACTACCGAACTGCTGATGTTCGCAGTCGAAGGGTTGCCCGGGCTACGGGAGGTGGTCACGCTGTCCGGCGTAGAAGCCAACTGATAGGTACGGTTGGTCAGGACCGCATCCGCAGCCGCAGTCGTGGCCCTTTCCGCCGCCGTCAGGTTGACGTTCATGGTCAGCTCGACACCGCGGAAAGTGAATGACTGATCATTGAAGCTGCCGTGGGTAAAATTACCCGCCGTCGAAGCATCGGCGGTCACATCATTGCCCGAACCATCCGTGATCTTGAACTGGGTGCTGCTCAGGAAGGTCAGCGTGTAAGGCTCGCCTGCCTGATAGTTGTTGTTATAGGCGTTGCTGGACTTCACCAGACCACCGGTCAACGAGACCTTGCCATCTTCCACAGCAGGGGAAGTCAATGTCGCCGAAGTACGGGAGGTGTTGACGGCCTGCTCGAACGCCTCGAAACCGGTGGTATTGCTTGCCAGGACCAGGCCATCACCCACCGCGAGGTTCACGTGGGTCTGGTCACCGTTGTAGCTGTAGGTGCCGTCGGCATTCTGCGAGTACGGAGGAATAGACGACTTTGAACCCGAGAACATGTACTGCCCGTTGGAGTCCTGGCTGTTCATCAGGCCCAGAATCTGGCTTTGCAACTGCTTGAGTTCATCTGCCGTGGAGATACGGTCCTTGTCGGTATACGAACCGTTACCGGCCTTGACGATCAGCTCCTGAGCAGTCTGCATGGCATCAATGATGCTGCTCAGCGCAGTTTCAGAGTTGGTGGTGTTGGTATTGATCGTGCCGATGTTCGACGAGTACTGGGTCAGCATGGAGTTCTGCTGTGCCAGTTGCAGCACACGCGACGCGCCCACCGGGTTATCACTGGCGGTATTGAGCTTGATCCCGCTGGAAACCTCTTCGCCAGTCTTGATCATGTTCGAATAGTTGCGCTGATAGTTTGAAGTCGTGGCTTCGTAGAACTGGGAAGTTGAAATACGCATGGTTCACGACTCCTTAAAGACTGTTGATCAGCGTGCTGAAAATGGTTTGTGCCGCCTTGATGATCTGCGAAGAGGCGGTGTAGTACTGCTGATACTTGATCAGGTTGGCCGCTTCTTCATCCAGGGACACGCCCGATACCGAATCACGCGCTGACTTGGCCTGAGCCAGAACGGCATCGGTGGCCGTCACATCACTCTTGCCCTGACTGGCGCGAGTACCGATCTTGGCGACCAGATCCCCGTAGGCACCCGACAGGCTGGTGCCGACACTGCCACCGGTCACGTCAACACTCTTGGCGGTCTGCAAGGCCACACCGGCCAGGGCGTTACGGTTGTCGGAAGAACCGGCACCGGTCATATCGATACTGAAGGTGTCATTGACGATTGGAGACCCCGAGAGCGTCATCTCGATCTCGAATGCGGTCTGGGTGCTTGGCGTGGTACGGGTATCGGTGTAGCCCACGCTGAGCTTGATATTATTGCTCTGCCCCTGAACGATGGAACCGCCCACGGCATTGCCATTCTGGTCGAGCACAGCTGCACCGGTGGAATCCACCAGCGTATAGCTCTGCACGCCTGTGCTGCTGACCGAGCCCATCACCAGTTTCATCGGGGTGGAGTTTTGCAGCGCATTGCGCAGATCACTGGTCTGGGTCGAATCGTAGATGTCGGCCTTGGTATTGAGGACCGGCTGGGTAAAGCCACCAGTACCGGAGTTGCTGACACCCGCCTTGGCGGTCAGTGGCGCAGCAGCGGCAATGTCCTTGGCGTCGGTCAGGGCAACAGCGATCCCCGAAGCACCGTTACGTGTTGGCGAGACCTTGAAAGAATCACCTGCGGCCAACGTATTGCCGTTGAGGCTTACAGTGAAGCCCTCGAACTGGGTCGGCGGGTTATCCGTCAACGAACCGGTGCCGACGCTTTCGCCATTGGGCAGGCGACGCACAGTGAAGTTGTTCGCATCGCTGAAGGTGACTTCGTAATCGTCGGCCGTCAGTTTGCTGGTGTCCTTGATCGTGACATCCAGATTGCCCGAACCTGCACTGTTACCCACCTTGCCGGTGCTGCGCTGTGTGATCAGATCAGCGCTGTTGATATTGGTGAACAGGCCCGAGCCGAAATTGCCCTTGCTGTCGATACCCTGACTCATCTGGCTGTTCATCTGATCAGCCAGCACCAGCGCCACCCGACCCAACTCATTGGATGCAGGCGTCAATACTTCGGAGCGATAACGCAACAGACCACCGATGGCGCCACCTGTCACTACCGAGGTAACGTCGGTGCTGGTCTGGCCTATCTTGATCTGCAGGTTGTACTGCAAAGGGTCGGTCTTGCTTGGACCAGCCGAAAGGGTCGCCGCTGTAGAACCACTCACCAGGGACTGCCCGGTACCAGTCATGACATCATAGTTGCCATTACTGCTTTCAAGCACCTTGACACCGATCAGCTCGTTGAGTTTGCGCACGGTTTCGTTGCGCGTATCAAGCAATGTGTTGGGTGTGGTATTTCCGGCAGAAGCTGCAGTGATCTGCTTGTTCAGGCTGGCAATCGTACTCGTCAGTTCGTTGACCTGAGCGGTCAATGTAGTCAGCTGTGCATTGACGTTCTCGTTCTGCGACGACAACTGTGAAGCAATCGAATTGAAACGGGCGCTCAACGCGCTTGCCTGGGTCAGGAAAGTCGAACGCTCTGCCGACTGGGTCGCATTGGAGGCAACGGATTGCAGGTCGGTAAAGAACTTCGACATCTGCGCCGCAACACCCGTGGTGCTGTCCGACAGCAAGGTATCGGTCTTGCTCGCCTGACCAGAGTAAGCCACTGCATCGGCACTGAGCGCCGTGCTGGTTTGCAATTGGGCGTCGAGATAGCCGTTGTAGATACGACGCACATCGGACAACGTGGTACCGGTACCGATGTAGCCGATACCCAGGCCAATGTTGATCTGCGCCGAAGCCGTGGTCATTACCTGCTGACGCGAATACCCGGCAGTGTCCACGTTGGCCGTGTTGTTACCGATGGTATTGATCGCGGCACTGCTGGCGGTAATACCCGAGAGCCCAATTGAAATCAGCGACATGATTCAAACCTTATAAAGTCGTGGAAGAGCCCGTTGCGGCGGCGTAGTTCTGGTAACTCTTCATCTGTTTCGCAATCTGCGAAATCTTGCTTGCGTAGGCCGGGTCCGTGGCGTAACCGGCCTTCTGCAATTCTTTTACATACTGTTCAGAGTTATCGGCGGAGTTGATGACTTCTTTATAACGATTGTTGTTCTGCAGCAGACTGACCAGGTCATGGAAGCTGTCAGCGTAGGAATCGTAGGAACGGAAGTCCGCCGTTTCCTTGACCATCTTGCCGTCACGGAACTCGCTGGTAATCGCACGAGCCTGCGCGCCCTGCCAACTGCCGGTTGCCTTGATGCCAAACAGGTTGTGGCTGCTACTGCCATCCTGTTGACGCATGATGGATTTACCCCAGCCGGTTTCCAGCGCAGCCTGCGCCACCAGCATGACGGGATCGACCCCGATACGCGCTGCCGCCTCCTTGGCCAGAGGCAACATGGTCGCCACAAACTGGTCGGAGTTGCTGAAGGCGCGCTTGGCAGGAGCCAATGGCGGCTGGGCCATGGTACGAACATATTGTGGCTCGGCAAGATTGGGGTCCAGCGTCCAGTCACCATTGCTGCCAGTAACCGTCGCGCGCTGCGCAGACAATGGGCTATTGGTGTTGGCCGTTGCCGTCGAAGGCACAATCCCCAGCAACAATCGGTCAGTAAGCTTGCTGGGCAATGCCAGACGACGCGAATTGAGCAGCGCCATATCATTGCGACCTTCGACAGAACCTGTAGCGCCCGCCTTGTCTGCTGCCGCCGAGCGCGTCGCCCACAACGGACGCTGATAGACACTGGTGGCCAATCCCGTCTTGGCGGCATCCGCAGCGGCAGCCGGGTTTTCAGCCGTCGCAGCCGCGTGATTGACACCCTTGTCCTTGGACAACTGACGCATCAGCACATCCTGCAAGCCAATACCATTGGCGCGGGTCGACAAGGTCACTGCCAACTGCTGGTCATACATGTCCTGATACTGCCGTGTTGCCGCAGTATTCAGCGGATTGTCCTTGGCCAGGACTTCGTTGGCCGAACGCATGGCCTTGAGCATCTGGCTGACGAACAGCGACTCGAACTCCCGGGCAACCTTCTTCAGGTTTTCCGGGCTGTCCTTGTCGCCATTCTTCAAAGCGGCCAGACGATTGACGTCGGTATAGGCACCCGAATCGACCGTCGTGGAAATTCCGCTCTTGGGCATATCCATGCTCGATTCCTCAGATCACGATCAGGTCGGCTTGCAACGCGCCAGCCTGCTTCAATGCTTCAAGAATGGCCATCAAGTCGCCAGGAGCAGCGCCCACCTGGTTCACCGCACGGACGATCTCATCCAGCGTGGTGCCCGGGCCGAACTTGAACATCGGGTGCATTTCCTGCTGGGCGTTGAGCCTCGAACGCGGCACGACAGCCGTCTGCCCGTTGGAAAGCGCGCCGGGCTGACTGACGATCGGATCTTCAGTGATGGTCACGGTCAGGCTGCCGTGAGTCACGGCGGCTGGCGATACCTTGACGTTCTGACCGATCACGATAGTGCCGGTACGCGAGTTGATGATGACCTTGGCGGCGGTCTGGCCCGGATCGATTTCCAGGTTTTCCAGAATCGACAGGTAATCCACACGCTGCCCCGGATCCAGAGGCGCGGTCACACGAACCGAACCACCGTCCAGAGCCTGGGCGACGCCTGGGCCAAGCATGTCGTTGATCTTGTCCACAATGCGCTTGGCAGTGGTGAAGTCGGAGCGATTGAGGTTCAGCGTCAGGCTGTTGCCCTGATTGAAACCGCTCGGCACTGCACGCTCAACCGATGCACCACCCGGAATACGACCAGACGAAGGAACGTTGACAGTAATCTTCGAGCCGTCGCGACCTTCAGCATCGAAACCACCGACCACCAGGTTGCCCTGGGCAATGGCGTAGACGTTGCCATCGACACCTTTGAGCGGAGTCATCAACAGGCTGCCGCCGCGCAGGCTTTTGGAGTTACCGATGGACGACACACTGATATCCACCACCTGACCTGGCTTGGCGAATGGCGGCAGGTCCGCATAGACCGCTACTGCAGCAACGTTTTTCAACTGCACGGTGCCGGAACCGCTCGGCACCTTGATACCGAACTGCGACAACATGTTGTTGAAGGTTTGCAGAGTAAACGGCGTCTGAGTGGTCTGGTCACCCGTACCATTGAGGCCCACGACCAGACCATAACCGATCAATTGGTTGGCCCGGACGCCCGAGATACTGGCGATGTCCTTCAGGCGTTCGGCCTGAACACCGAAGGCGGTGGACAGCAGCAGGGTTGCCGCAATCAGTTGCTTGAACTTGATCATGTCTATCCCGCTATCAGAAAGGGAACAACGGGCTGAGGAAGAACCGGTCGAACCAGCCTGGCTGGTTGGAGTCGGCAAATGCACCAGTACCTGAATACGTAATACGCGCATCAGCCACTCGCGTGGATGACACAGTGTTATCGGTGGCAATGTCGTCGGCACGAATCAAACCGGCAATACGGACCAGCTCGTCACCGGTATTGAGGGTCAGCCATTTTTCGCCACGCACTGCCAGAATTCCGTTAGGCATCACATCAGCTACCGTCACCGTCACCGAACCGGTCAGGCTGTTGCTCTGGGCGGCCTGCCCCTGACCTGCGGTAGAACGTGCGCCCGTGTAGCCGGCATTGAGACTCAGGTCGTTACTGCCGATCGGGTTATTGGTCGTCAACCCGGAACCGAACAACGAAGTCAGACCCAGGTTGGCAGTGCTGTCCTTGGTAATGGCAGAACTGGCAGCCTTGCTGGAAGCCATACGCTCGGAAAGCGTGATGGTGATGATGTCACCCACCCGGAAGGCCTTGCGGTCGCCGTACAGGTTCTGCTCGAAACCGGCCTGATAGATCGCGCCATTGTTGGCAGCGGCAGACATGGGCGTGCGCGGCAACACCGGCGCGTAATAAGGGTCATTAGGCTTGGCAGAAGGCGCCACACAGCCTGACAGCAAAGCGATCCCGCACAAAGGGGCGATCAATACTGAAAAACGCAGAACACTAAGGCGTTTCATGACACTTGAAACCTCGCGGTGTAGCAGGCGCCGATCGGGCGCCCTGTCGATTTGAGCAGATACATCAGGGTCTTACAGATTCTGAGTCAGGTTCTGCAACATCTGGTCGGCAGTGGAGATCACTTTGGAGTTCATCTCGTAGGCGCGCTGAGTGGTGATCATGTTGACCAGCTCTTCAACCGTGCTCACGTTGGAGTTTTCCAGAGTGTTCTGCAGGGTCGTACCCAGACCGTTCAAGCCAGGAGTACCCACTTGAGGCGCGCCGCTGGAACCGGTTTCCAGGTACAGGTTGCCGCCAATGGCCTGCAGACCGGCCGGGTTGATGAACTCGGCAGTCTGAATATTGCCGATGACCTGCGGCGTTGCAGTAGCACCCGCCACAGTGATCGAAACAGTACCGTCCTGACCGACCGTGAAGGTCTGGGCGTTTTGTGGAACGACAATCGCAGGCTCCAGGGCATAGCCATTGGCAGTCACGATCTGGCCGTTGGCATCCAGGTGGAAAGTACCGTCGCGGCTGTAGGCGATGGTGCCGTCAGGCTGCGAGATCTGGAAGAAACCGCGACCATTGATTGCCAGGTCCAGAGGGTTTTCCGTGGTTTGCAGGCTGCCTGCGGTGAAGTTCTTTTGCGTGCCGACAATGCGCACACCGGTACCCAGTTGCAGACCGGACGGCAGTTCGCTGTCCTGGGTCGACTGAGCACCTGGCTGACGCTTGATCTGATAGAGCAAATCCTGGAATTCGGCACGATCACTCTTGAAACCTGTGGTCGAAACGTTCGCCAGGTTGTTGGAGATTGTGGTCAGGTTGGTGTCCTGAGCAGCGAGGCCGGTTTTCGCAACATATAGTGCAGGAAGCATTCGTTTTCTCCTCAAGCGCCGGATTGTCGACGCAAGCTGTCAATGGTTAGCCAAGTTGCAAGACGCGAGCCATCGCCTGATCATCTTCTTCAGCTGTTTTCATCATTTTGACGTGCAATTCAAACTGCCGGGCCAAGGCCAGTACCGAGGTCATTTCCTCCACGGCATTGACGTTGCTCGCCTGCAGAAAGCCGGACTCGACACGCACATTGGCGTCGACCGGCGCAGCCTGGCCACTCTTGGTGTGGATCAAACCGTCAGGGCCTTTTTCCATGGTGCTCAGGTCAGGGTTGACCAGCTTGATACGGTCAACTTCCGCCATGACCTGCGGGCTTTCACCCATCGAGCGAATACTGATCGTGCCGTCGGCACCGATTTCGATCTGCTGCTCAGGCGGCACGGCAATCGGCCCGCCGTTGCCCATGACCGGCAAACCACTGCCGTTGCGCAGCACACCCAGAGCATCGATATTCATGCCGGCACTGCGGGTATAGGCCTCACCACCATCGGCAGTCTGAACCGCAATCCAGCCATCACCCTTGACGGCGACATCCAGCTCACGACCGGTCTGGACCAGCGCGCCACCGGAAAAGTCAGTACCCGGACGTTCGCCCATCGCATAGGCACGCGAAGGCATGACCTCGCCAAATACCGGCATCGAACGGGCCTGTTGCAGGTCGCGCATGAAGCCATTGGTCGATACGTTAGCCAGGTTGTTGGCATGAACCTTTTGCGACTGAGCGTTTTCAGACGCCCCGCTCATTGCGACATAAAGCAACTTGTCCACAGTCTTCCTCCTCCGACAGACGCTTGCCGCCTGTAGCTGTTCTGCATGGGAGAAAGCAATTTTTGAACCAACTTTTCAGAATGGATACAAACGCCTGATTCTCTTGTAAAAACCGGAGCATGCCGGACAACCTTCGGCACCGCGCCACACAAGAGCGGCGGTAGATTGCCGCCACCCAGCAAACCGGCCTGACACACCGCCAAAAAAACTTCGCTCACCCTGACCGATACGCCTGACGAGGGTGATAATCTTGCCGGGAACCCACATAACGGGAATCGTCATGCACTTTCGAGCGCGTCTTCTCGCCAGCATTGCAGCCCTGCTGATGACCAGCCCCCTCCTCGCCCAGGCCGCTCCTGCGCCTTATTACAGATGGCAGGGCGACAGCAGGATCGTCTGCGCCCAGACCAGCCCGGGACCGGGATGGAAACGACTGAACGGCTCGTTTATCAAGTCCGACTGCTCGGTCTGAACAGCACCCCGAAAAGCGCTCCCTGCATCGGATTTCACAACCGCCACAAACAAGAAAGCCCCTCGCAAGGGGCTTTCTTCAACACTTCATCAAACCTGATTATCAGGTCATCTGAATAGTGGTCTGCATGATGGTGCTTTCAGTCGAAATGGTTTTCGCATTCGCCTGATAGTTGCTTTGCGCCTTGATCAGGTTGACCAGCTCCAGTGTCAGATCGACGTTGGAGTCTTCCAGCGCCTGGCCCGTGATGTAACCCAGAGTGCCTGACTGCGGAACACCGGTCACAGGCAAACCAGAGGCGAAGGTTTCACGCCAGTTAGTACCACCCGCCGGAGAGAGCCCCTGCACGTTGGCGAATGTCGTCAGAGAAACCTGACCAATCACCTTCGACTGACCATTTGTGTAGGACGCAAACAGGTTGCCACTGGCATCCACGCTCATATCCTTGATCTGTCCGGCTGCATAACCATTCTGGGTCTGAGTGATAGGACCCGAAACAGAAGCCGTCTGGGTAGCCTGAGTCATGTCCAGCCTGATACCCGAAGTGACGCCAACAGCACCGTTGGCAACCCAGGTCGCCGAGGTACCCGTACCGGTTTGCATGGCAGGGACCCAATTGTTGACCTGGAAAGTACCATCGGCATTGACTGCAACGTTGGTACTGGCCGACGGAACAGACGGGGTTGCCGCCGTATTGATGACCATGTTGCCGGACGTGTCGAAAGTCAGGTCGTTACGGTCAGCTGTGGTACTGGCCGGGTTGCTGATACTGCGACCATCGATCAGCGAATACATGGCCCAGGTGTTGGTACCTGTTTTAGCCAGGTAAGTTTCCAGAGAGTGCTCGTTACCCTGAGAATCGAAGACCTTGGTGCTATAGGTAAAGTTATAGCTATTGGTATTCGTCGCATCGAAAGGCGTGATAGTCGGAACTGTAGAGGTCGAATTAAGGTTGGCGACGTTGGTGATAATGCTGGTCGGACTCGCCGCCTGATTTGAACTGTCAACCCTCAGGTTGCCCGAGACACCAACAGCAACATTGCCGTTCGCATCAACGTTGTAACCCTGAAGATTCATACCCGCACTATTGACGACGAAGCCATCCTTGTCGGTACGGAATGCACCGGCACGGGTATAGAGCGTCTCGCCGCTGTTGCTGAGCATGAAGAAGCCATTACCGTTGATTGCCAGGTCCAGACTGTTACCCGTCCCAGTGGTAAGACCGCCTTGGGCAAACTGCTGAGAAACGGCAGCCGTGGTCACGCCACTACCAATACTGGTGCCGCCGGAAGTGCCACGAATCGACTGAGCATACTGATCAGCAAACTCGATACGCGATTGTTTGAAGCCTGTTGTCGCCACGTTGGCAATGTTGTTGCCGGTAACGTCGAGACTTTTGTTTGCCGCATAGAGCCCACTAAGGCCGATATTGAATGACATGTACCACTCCTACGCCGTCTAGTCGGCTCTATATTCCGATTGATTGCACTTTGGACAAAGCGATCGAACTGCCGCCAGCCAGGTTTAGAGTCATTTCCCCGCCACTCACAGCCGTGGTCACACTGTTGACCGTTGCTGGAAGATAAGTCGAGAGACCATTGTTTGTGCCGTTGATAGTGCCATTTGCAATAAAACTGTAGGTACCGGACGGCATGGCGGTGCCCTCACTATTGAGGCCATCCCAGGTGAAACTTGCATTGCCTGCACTTCTGGAACCCAAATCGATGGTATCGACCAGATTATTGCTGGCGTCGTAGACCTTGACCGTCGTCGCTGACGTTGAAGCAGGCACTACAACAGAACCAGTCAAACCTTTACTGGTATCCACCTGAGCGGTACCGGTTTCGACAATCACCGAACGACCCACCAGCGAAGAAGCCTGCAATGCCTGCGAGGACTTGTAGCTGGTCGCAATCGAGTCAACGGTCGACGTCAGGTTCTGCATGCTTTCCAGACTACTGAACTGCGCCAACTGCGCAACGAATTGCGTGTTGTCCTGCGGATCCAGCGGGTTCTGGTTCTTCATCTGCGTGACGAGCAACTGCAGGAACGCATCCTTGCCCAGCGCTTCGCCCGAACTGCTCGCACTGGCTTTGGGGTTCTGCAGCGAACTTATAAAATTCGTCGAGACATCGTTTTCAACGGCCATAACTTTCGCCCTTTATCACTGACCGAGGGTCAGAACCTTCTGCATCATGGATTTTGCGGTGTTCATGATTTCGGCGTTCGTCTGGAACGAACGGCTGGCGGAAATCATGTCGGCCATTTCTTCCACGACATTGACGTTGGGGTAATAGACATACCCGTTCTTGTCGGCAGAAGGGTGATTAGGCTCGAAGCGCGCCTCAAGGTTGGAACTGTCTTCAATGATGCCGCTGACCTGAACGCCCTGACCGGCATCGCCCTGATCCTGAAACAGCGAGCCACCGTTGGACTGCTGACCCTGCAACACGGTCGCAAATACCGGGTGACGGGCACGGTAAGTCTGATCCATGCTCGATGAAACAGTCTCGGCGTTGGCGATGTTACTGGCCGTGGTGTTCAGACGTGTGGTCTGGGCACTCATGGCGCTGCCGGCAATGTTGAACACATTGGCTAGTGACATGAATTATTCTCCGCGCAGGGCTGAAACCAGCCCTTTGAACTTGCTGTTAAGCAGGGTGAAACTGGCCTGGAAACCCATGGCGTTATCGGTGTAGCTGGCCTGCTCGACCTGCGAATCAACGGTGTTCTGGTCCAGCGAAGGCTGAGACGGAGTGCGGTACATCAACGTACCGTCGCCACTGCTCATGCCCTCGGCTTCGATATGACGGCTATTGGTCATGTTCAGCGCAAAACGACCGTTCTGAGCCTTCTCGCTTTCGGCGGCCAGCACCGAGGAGAAATCCAGATCACGGGCCTTGAAGTTCGGGGTATCGGCGTTGGAAATGTTGTTGGCCAACACCTCTGCACGCTGAGCCCGGAAGTTAAGGGCCTTTTCGTGTATGCCTAATGCTTTATCGAAGCTGATGCTCATTTCGGGAAACCTTTGCCGGTTGACCTGATTCTCGTATCACTGAGAAAGCAATCAGCGTGCCAAATCCACAAAACCAGTGTTTACGGGGGTTGTAGCGACGGCCAGAGCGGCAATGCCAGAAAAGCGGCAAGGCATTTCCGCTATGAGAGGGTAAAGCGGCAAGGGATGTGTCGTTTTTTTGCCATGTCAGCGGCAGGCATGGCCGGCCGCTGACAGCAGAAATCCCCGAGCCCGTCACTGTGCAGTGGCAGGCAACTCGACATAACCGGGTTTCAAGCCCGAAACTTCGACACCCTGAGGCATCGCACGGCCGACAGTGACAATGACCTGCTGCGGCGCATCGGCCATTTCCTGTCGATAGACAACAAAGGTCCTGCCTTCAGCATCCTGGCGCAAGGCTTCAGGAGCAAGTACGAAACCGTTTTCAGCGCGGTAAGTCACGATAGCCAGCCGCGCACTCATGCCAAGGCGCACTTTCGATTGCTGAGCAGCGGTCAAGGAAGCGATGTTTATGACAACTTCATAAGTCGTACCGCCACCGAACATATCGGAGGCCACACCCTGGGCAGCAATGGAAGAAATGGCCCCATCGAGGGTAATACCATCGAAACCATCACCCGTGACCTGCACAGGCATACCCTCAGCCAACTGATGCAGATCCGCCTCTTCGACACGAGCAACCGCCCTGATCTGTTCCAGGCTGGCCAACTCAAAAAGCGGTACACCCTGAGCCATGCGCATTCCTTGCTGGACCAAAGGAGAGGCGCCCCCTTCAGGCCTCTGGGGACGCAATACAATGCCGGCAAACGGAGCCTCGATTGTGCGCCGGGCATGCAGCGCCTGCAAAGCCTGATAGCGTGACTGGGCATTGGCCAGTTCCATTTCAGCTATCTGCCGGTTTTCCCCTTTCCCCTTCTCCATCACGGTGCGTAACTCCGCCTGAGAGGCAACCATATCAAGCTGCTGCATTCTGGCTTGTTGCTCAAGCGCCTCCACATCCATGCGAGCCACAATACCGCGCTCAAACAAGCGGCGAGTGTCAGCCAGTTTTCGCTCGGTATCACTCAAACCATATTGCGCAGTGGTCACGGTACGCCGCGCCCGTGCCATTTCCTCGCCCTGCGCCCAGTTCTGCATGTCCTTTACTGACCGCTGAAGCTTCAATTGAGCGGCAAGCGCCTCACGCAACTGAATATCCAGTTGTGCCGTATCCAGCGTCAGCAAATGCTTGCCACGCTCGACCTGCTGCCCTTCGACAACAGTAACCTCCTGCACAACACCCTCAAAGGGAGCCGCCAGAGTCGAGCGGCTGGCAGCTTCGATTCGCCCAACCAGCCCCAACTGGTTTTCCAGCAACTGCGGCTGCACAGGAACCCAGCTGACACCCGGAGATATCGGCTCAAGCCGCGATTGATAGCCATAGACAATGCCCGCAAAAAGCCCGGCCGCAACAACACCCGCGACAATAGCCCGGCCACTGACGCGAGATATGCGTAATCGCGCCAGATACTTAGTCATTGAGATCAATCTCCCAGCTCTCCAGGGTCGTACCCAGCCTCTGATCCAGGTCAGTCTGAGCATTAAGATAGGCAATCAATGCATTAAGGCGAGCATTCTCCGCGTTACGCAGATCCGCCTCGAAACTCAAGACCTGGAAGTTACTGGAACGACCGGCCTGCAACTTTTCCCGTTCGATATTCAGCTTGCGCAACGACAATTCACGGGCGCGCTGGGAAATCTCATACTGCCGCCAGCGCGTCCCCAGATCGCGCACCCCGTCACCGACATCACGCGCCAGGGACTGATTGGCCTCAGCCAGAAGCAGATCCTGATTTTCCACATCGACCCTTGCCCGAACCTCGGCTTGCCGCCGACTTAAATCACCAATCGGAATGTCGACCTGAATACCGGCATAGCCTTCCCAGGTGCGTGTAGTGCCCGGACCAAAGTCATTCTGAATGCGATCACGGATCTGAGAAGCACCGCCGATCAATGACACATCCCACAGCCGATCATTGCGGGCGACAGCGAGGTTGATTTCCGCCTGCTTGGTGGCGATCAACCGCGTGAGATAGGCAGGCTGTCGCTCTTGGGCCGTTGCAAGCGCCTGCGTCAGCCCCACCTCTATGCGGCGAGCCTCAAGCACCTCCGCCGCTCGCACTCGCGTCCCGAGGTCCAGAGCCAGAAGACGCAGCAACTCAAGACGACTGGCATCCAACTGATTGGAAGCCTCTTCGATGGCCAGCTCCTGAGTGGCGACATCGGCTTCAGTCTGAACGATATCGAACTCGGCCATCTGCCCCGCAGAAATCATGGCCCTGTTCGCGTCAAGCAACTGGCGTGATCGCTCCAGAGCATCGCGCGCGATACGCACCTGCTCCTGAGCGCGCAGCAACTCACGATAACCCGTGATGATCTGGGTAATGGTGTCCGAAACCGTCGACTTCAGAGCCAGACGGTTGACCTTTTCTGCAAGCACAGCCAGACGCACGGGAGCGGTGGCAATATCTTTCCCGGCACCGCGCAACAAAGGCTGAATGATGGTCAGGGTTGCACCATCATTACGACTGCGGCCGGTACTGTCGGCAAGCGTCAACTGGTTAGTCCAGGCCAGACTGAGCTGGGTACCGTACTCACCCAGCATTGTGGTTTGCGGGATAACCTGGGTCTGGCGATAGCTATCACTCTGACTGCGGTTGGCCAGATAACGACTGCTCAGAACGAGCTTGGGTGTAAAACGGTCCTTGGCAACCCGCAAGTCGAATTTCTGCGCAATACGCTCCAGATAAGCACTGCGGATGGAACGGTTTGCGCGCAATCCCAAAAATACGGCATCAGCCAGAGTAAGGTCGATCGTCTGCTCATTCAGCGAAACAGTCCTGGCCGGCATGCTCGGGGCATCAGGAGCCAAAGGCGCAGCAAGCGAAGGCTGGACACTGTAAAAAACCAGGCAGATCACTGCCGCGAAACGATAAAGATCAGTCATCGCGCAACGCCTGTACCGGCTCAAGCCGGGCTGCCATGAGGGCCGGGTTCAAGCCAAAGAAAAGCCCCACCAGCAGCGAGCTGGTAATGCCAAGGGGAAGAGAAGGAATAGAAAGCGTAAAGCCCCAGCCCGACACCACCGAAAACAGCCATGCCGCCAGCAAACCGATGCATGCACCCACCGACGCTCCAGCGATGGACAGCACAGCAGCCTCCAGCAAGAACAGCCGCCCGATATCCAGTGGCCTTGCCCCCAGCGCCATGCGAACACCGATTTCCCGGCGGCGCTCGGAGACATTCATCACCATCACGTTCATGACCCCGACCCCGCCGACAAGCAGGGAAATACCGCCAAGGCCTGCCAGCAGATAGGAAAAGGTGCGGGACTGTTGGGCCATGCCGTCAATCAATTGCTGGGGAATCTGCACCTGAACATCTCGTCCCGGCGCCAATGGCTGCAGAAAGTCCGTCAGGGCTTTGCCATCCTGCTCAAGGGTTTCACTCCCTCTCCCCCTGGCGACGATATTACTGATTTCAGGTTTTGAACTGATCCGCCGCATGCCCTCTATCGGCACGACAATAGCCTGATCGACAGCGACGGGAATAAGTGGATTCTGCCCGTGATCGGCCAGTATCCCGACCACTTCGAAGAGATAACTGTCGACCTGTATATGCCTGCCTGCCACATCCTGAATATTCAGGATGCCCAGATCCCTGGCCACTTGCGCGCCCAGCACGGCATAAGTACTTCTAGCGTCATGACGAGAAAGAAACCGGCCTTGAGTTACCCGAAGCCCCAGGACCGCCTTCAAATCACTGGATGTGCCGACAACACTTGCATTGTGCGCACGGCCATCAAAACGAACCCTGGTCGAAAGCACGATGAGGGGCGCGATATCAAGGATTCCGGGGACTGCATCCATGACGGCCTGGCTATCCAGCGTAGAGGGCGCCGGACGCACCTTGACCCCAGGCATTGCCGCAAAGCTGACGACCAGCATATCGCTGCCGAGCCCCTTGAATGCACTGATTGCCTCGTTGGCCGCGTTCTGACCGATATTCAGCAAGGCAACTACGGAAGCGCACCCCACAGCGATCCCCAACAAGGCAAGCAACGACCTGCGCCCCAAAAGACGCAAACTGTTCAAGGGCTCCATGAAGATCTGCCCAAGCGACGGGCCGTAACGTACAGACTTATTCTCAGGCATGTGCAATCCCGACAGACGACACATGCTCTTCAAGGCAACCGTCTTTTACATTCAGGCATCGCTGCATGTGCCGGGCCATGGCGTTATCGTGAGTCACCACGATCAGCGTGACGCCCTGCTCCCGATTCAGGGAAAGCAGCAAGGCAAGAATCTCGGCGGCGGTCGTGCTGTCGAGGTTTCCGGTAGGCTCGTCGGCAAGAATCAAAGCAGGCTGCCCGACCAGAGCGCGAGCAATCGCAACCCTCTGACGCTGCCCGCCCGACAGTTCGGCAGGCCGATGGTGAGCCCTGTCGGCCAGGCCAACGCGCTCTATTTCACGCTGCGCCGCCACTCGCGCGGCATGACGGGAATAACCGCGATACAGCAACGGCAAGGCTACGTTATCAAGGGCATTGAGGCGCGGCAGCAGGTTGAAGCTTTGAAAGACAAACCCGATAAGCTGATTGCGCACCCTGGCTCGCTGCTCTGCCGAGGCGCTCCCCATATCCAGGCCATCAAGAAACAGACCGCCAGAGGTTGGACGATCAAGGAGACCGAGGATATTAAGCAGCGTGCTCTTGCCTGAGCCAGAGCTTCCGACGATGGCGCAGCTCTGGCCGCGCTCGATGGAAAGAGAGACATCGCGCAGGACCGCATGTGTCACGGCTCCTGCCTGATAGGAGTGGCAAATACGCTCCAGTTGAATCAGGTTTGCGCAAGGTAGCGGCGTGGCGCTTCTGCATTGCTCCTGAGTGACTTGCCCTTCCATTGCGTACAGCCTTCTCCATGACCTCGTATTCGCCCGCCCTTATAGCACTTCAACAGAGAAGGTTGGAGTATTTTCAAAAAAAGAATTCAACACCCGCCTCCCACATCCTGAGCAGACTTATTAACAACACGATAAGGAAAATCAAAATGTGACAAGAGATTTCAATTACAACCAACCCTTTCAGCAGGGCCTTTATATCAAAACTACCATAACCTCATGAAAATAAAGCACCTGTATGAAAACCTCCCAAGACAAGCACTTCCAAAGCCAAGTCAACCCGCCCCGCCCACCACATGACGCAACTATTTCGGCACGAAGAATGCTATAAAACCTTAAGCATCCTTAATATTGTTTTTTTATAAAACCTCCTTGTTTCAGTGAAAATGAGAAGGTATAAAGTGCCAGCCTTCCCGTGCACGACGGGAGGTAGCTTGTAATACAATATGGAATATAGGGATTATTAAAGATGAAAAGAAAAGGTATTTTAGGATGTCTGGCAGCACTGGCGATGGCAACAGTTGCCGGTAACGCCGTTGCGGCAGGCGGCGCCTATTCTGGAAACGCAGTCGTTAGCCCCACCTACTCCTCCAACCTCTGGAACACCACTAACTTTCCGATTCTGGGCGCACCTCCCGCCAGCGGCAGGATCACATCCATCAGCTGGAACTACTCGATCGGCACCATCCCCGCAAATGCAACTTTCACTGCCTACCTGTGCCAGGGCAGTACCAGCGCCTGCATCAACGTGACTTCCATGAGAAGCGGAGTGACACAGGCGTTCAACAACAGAGCGCCTAATCAGGCATTCTTCCTGTATCACCAGATCTATCGCTCAGGCACCTTCTCTCCGGTATCGGGTGGCCCGGCACAAGTCATCGTGAACTGGGATAATTAATCCCGACCAGAAACTTGCGGAATCATCGACATTCAATTATCGGTGACTCTGCAAGTCTCATGAGACTCTTCGCTCGTTGCCTCCCAGAAAACCTGTTCAATCATATAAATCAGTCTTCACAACATCCCGCCCACAAAAAAGAGACCCGAAGGTCTCTTTCATGTTCATACAAAACCCACCATCACTTGGCCTTGTAGATAATCCCCGGACTGCACTGAACCATCTGATAATGATCCGGCAGGCCGTTGAGCGCTTCGGAGGCACCCAGGAACAGGTAGCCACCCGGCTTGAGCGTACCGTGGATGCGCAACAGAATGTCTTTCTTCACTTCGGCCGAGAAGTAGATCAACACGTTGCGGCAGAACACGATGTCGAACTTGCCAAGGCTCGCGTAGCTGTCGAGCAGGTTGAATGAACGAAACTCGACACGGCTCTTGATCGGCGCCTTCACAACCCAGCGACCCGGACTTTTCACGTCGAAGTAGCGCTGCAGGCGATCCGGCGACAGGCCGCGGCCGATTGCCAGGCTGTCGTACTCACCGGTCTTGCAGTTGGTGAGCATCAAGCCGGACAAGTCGGTAGCAACGATCTGCGCGCCAGCCTTGAGCTGGCCCGGATTGCTGCGCTCGAACTCGTCGATGGACATCGACAGCGAATACGGTTCCTGGCCGGATGAACAGGCGGCCGACCAGATGCGCAAACGCTGACCGGGGCTGGCCTTGATCTGCTCGGGCAGCACCTTGTTTTTCAGCACCTCAAAGGGGTAGGTATCACGAAACCACAGGGTTTCGTTGGTCGTCATCGCATCGACCACCTGCTCACGCAAACCGCTGCGAGGCTGAGACTGGATACGCTGAACCAGCTCGCCCAGCGATTTGAGTCCCTGCTGCTCCATCAGCTTGTTGAGACGGCTGGAGACCAGGTACTGCTTGTTTTCCCCCAGCAAGATGCCACAGGCTTTTTCCAGAAAGACCCGGAACTGTTCAAAATCCAAATTACCTGTAGACAAGGTGCCGCCTCTCAAAATCATGTGAACCACCAGGGACGACGCCCCTAGCTATTATCTGCCGCCTTGATCCGCGCCACGACCCTGGCCGCCAGGTCATCAGGTCGAAACTTCGCGAGAAAATCGTCAGCACCCACTTTCTTTACCATCGCCTGATTGAATACCCCGGAAAGCGAGGTATGCAAGGTGATGTGTAGTTTCTGCATCCGTGGATCATTGCGTATGGCTGTTGTAAGGGTATAGCCATCCATCTCCGGCATTTCAATGTCGGAGATCATCATCAGAAACTCTTCTTCAGGTTTCTTGCCCTCTTCAACCATTGCCTTCAGGTAATCCAGCGCCTGACGACCGTCATTCAAGGCAACCACCTCGACACCGACAGTTTCCAGACAACGACTCACCTGCTTGCGTGCAACCGACGAGTCATCGACCGTCAGCACTCGCAACGAAACGGCCTTGCTGTGAGTCTCTTCGTCGATCACACCATGGGAAACACCCTCGGTAATCGGCGCCACCTCGGCGAGAATCTTCTCGACGTCGATGATTTCCACCAACTGATTATCGACACGAGTCACGGCCGTCAGATAGTGGTCGCGCCCTGTGCCCTTGGGTGGCGGATGAATCTCTTCCCAGTTCATGTTCACGATGCGTTCTACCGAATGCACCAGAAAACCCTGAACCTTGGTGTTGTACTCGGTAATGATGACGAAGGAATTAACCAGCGAAATCATCCCGGTCGAGCCCGTCGCCATTGCCAGATCCATGATCGGGATCGTGCCACCGCGAATGTTGGCCACACCACGCACAATCCGGCTGGACTTGGGCATGATGGTCAGTTTCGGGCATTGCAGTACTTCTTTAACCTTGAATACGTTGATCCCATAGAGCTGCTTGCCGTCAAGACGGAACAAGAGCAGCTCAAGGCGATTCTGACCGACCAGCTGAGTTCGCTGGTTCACCGAATCCATTACACCCGCCATGCCCGACCCCCTTAACAAAAGCCACCGTTCGCCACACACCAGATTTGGCAAGCGGCACGAGCCTTGCTTTTTATACGCCATGAACACAAAGACGACAATTTTTCGACACCTGACACTGGAAACCCGCAGACTGCTCTGCGTGATCGCAATGCTGTGCCTTTCAAGCACTGCAAACTACGGCCGCGCCGAGAGTTTCACACTGCCTGAACAGCTTATCGGCGTCACTCAGGGGTTTCTTGAGTTCACAGTAGAAGACTATTTATCGAGTAACCAGATTGAAGGTCGATTTGAAATTCAGGTCAGGCAGTTGGACCCCAGATTACGCATGGGCTCCTGCGACAAGGATTTGACAGCAAAACTGGAAAGCGCAAAGCCGCTAGGCAGAGTGAGCGTGCGCGTACGCTGTGAAGGCTCATCGCCATGGACCGTATTCGTGCCGGCAGAGGTCAAGCTGTTTCGCAACGTGGTGGTTTCGGTACGCCCCTTGAAACGCGACAGTGTCGTGTCAGAAGAAGACATCGCCCTGCGTGAAAGGGATATTGGCAGCCTGGGGCTGGGTTTCATGACATCACTGGACCATGTAGTAGGACAAAAGGTAATCCGACCAACGGTCATCGACCAGGTGCTGTCCCCGGTTTATCTGGAACAGCCACAGATGATCCGCAAGGGAGATCAGGTGGTCATCACGGCCAGGAGCGGCTCACTGTCGGTACGCATGCCCGGCGAGGCACTGTCCGACGGCAGTTATAACGAGCAAATACGGGTGAAAAACCTGAATTCCAATCGCGTCATCAAGGCCAACATTACCGGCCCTGGACAGGTGGAAGTCGCCATGTAGATCGATTGAGGCTGGCGTCGAACGCGCGTTTTTCCTAGACTGCGGTGCATATTCCCGCGGTGGAAAGCGCGTTCCGTGTGCTTTTCACACAAAGCCTAAAGTTTTTTTGGGTTGGGCCGAAAACAAGGCAAGCGTCCAAACACCCAGAGGTTTTTTCAATCATGGTCATAGATTTCAGTCGCCTTGGAAATTCACAGTCTGTCGGTAGCACTTCGCGCACCGGGACTACAAAGGAAAGCGGTAAAACCGATGCAACGGAATCTGCAGCGACTGCTGCAAACGTCAAAGGCACCGGGGAATCCGTTCACTTGAGCAGTGAGGCTCAACAGTTGCAGAAGATCACTGATAAGTTGGGCGAACTGCCAACCGTCAACAGCGCTCGCGTAGCCGAGTTGAAGCAAGCGATTGCAGACGGCACCTACACAGTGGACAGCAACCGCGTAGCCAGCAAACTGCTTAATTTCGAAACCCAGCGCTAGCCCTGTGCTTGCGGTGGATAATCTGGACGCTTGAAAACCAGAGCATGCGATGCAAGATACTACTTTGCTTCAGATGATCACCGACGGCATGGTTCCGACCCGGCAACTGCTTGAGTTGCTGCAGGCCGAGTCACTGGTTCTGCATGGCCGCGACATGGGCGAGATGGAACATATTCTGGCGCAGAAACAGGCGCTGGTGATTCTGCTCGAACAACATGGTCGCAGGCGCAGTCAGTTACTCGCGGGCCTTGGGCTACCTGCGAACCGCAAAGGTCTCCAGGAGCTGGCCAGCCAGTCCGATGTGGGCGAACAGCTTCTCGCCGCGAGCGATGAACTGAGCGCACTGATCGCTGAATGCCAGGCTATCAACGAGCAGAATGGTAGCCTTATCCAGTTGCAGCAGGTGACAACCGCTCACCAGCTCCGCATCTTGAATGGTGTCGACACCCCGACGCTGTATGACAGCCGCGGGTCGACCGCAGGAAGAGCAAGACCACGCCCGCTCAGTCAGGCGTAACTTCCTGTTTCAAGGTTTAGTGCGTAGTGGCAGAATGCCTGTTGTTGCGTTGCCGTAGTATTTTGCCTGGAGAAGTAAAAACGTGAATGGCTCAAGCGCGGATGATGCTCCGCAGCCCCCGAAGGTTCTGAATACTCCTTTGGAAATCGCCGCCAACCTGCGGTTACTACTTGAACATAATGATCCGCTGATCATTACCTTTCATGAGCGCTCCCAACGCTTCCAGAGCTACCTGATCGAAGTTGACCGTGACAGTAACGTCATGGCCCTTGATGAAATGATCCCCCGCGACGGTGAACGATTCCTGGCCAACGGCGAATCGTTTCGGGTCGAAGGCTTCCATGACGGCGTGCGCATCGCCTGGGAAAGTTCGGAGCAGATGACCATCGTCGACGTGGATGGCCAACGCCTCTACCGCGGCGCCCTTCCTACAGAAGTCGTCTACCACCAGCGTCGCAACGCCTTCCGTGCCGCTCTCAAGCTTGCACAACTGGTCGACATTGAAATCGGTGGTGACAAACTCAAGTTCCCCCTGGCCGGCAAGCTTCTGGATATCTCGGCAACCGGCTGCAAGCTGCGCTTCGAGGGCGATGTGTCCGAACGCATGCAACTGGGTCAAGTGTACGAACGCTTCATCGCCAAGCTGCCTTTCGGCGCAATGACGGCACCGGTGGAGCTGCGCTATCTGCACTTCGAAGAAAGATTCCACACGACCTTCGCAGGCGTACGCTTTCACAACATGAGCGGCCTGGTACAACGCCAGGTAGAACGCTTCGTTTACCAACTGCAGCGCGAAGCACGTCGATTCGATAAAGACGACGATTTTTGATAGAAGCAGTTGCAAGCTGCAAGTTTTAAGCTGCAAGCTTTTGACTTGCGGCTTTTAGCTTGCAGCTTGCAGCGCCCTCCCCATCAAGGCCTATTGATTTCCTCTTCTTCCAGCCTCACCGACGGTGCGGGTGCGGCACTCGCCTCAGGCTCGACTTGCGGCTCGACCGTGGTCTGCATCTGATCCTGAACCACCTGCTCATCGACCCGAGGGTCAAGCGCCACGACCAGTGGTGAGCTTGACATGCTGTCCGGCATCGCCACGTGATGCAGCGGCGCGTCGTCCACCTGATGCTGATGCGTGACTGCCTTGGGTCGGGTAAGCAGCGCAAGTGCCAGCGCAATGAAGCTGACAAACGCATAAAGCATGTTATTGCCGAATAGCTTCATCAGGGCTCCGGCGACCAGAGGGCCGATACTGGCGCCAATCCCGAAAGTCATCAGCAGCATTGCTGTCAGCGATACCCGCCGCTCACCTTCAACGTGGTCATTGGCAAAGGCCACCGCCAGTGGATACAGGCTGAACTGCACCAGAGAAGCGATGAAACCCACTATAAACAGCATTTCCAGCGGCATGCTCGGCAGAACGGCAAGCGGCAAGGAGGCCAGCACCAGAACACCTGCAAAAGCGCGCATCAGGTGCGCCCGGTCATAACGATCGGACAACAGGCCCAGCGGCCACTGCACCAGCAGGCCGGCAAGAATGCAGACACCCATGAACATACCGACATGCTCGGTAGACAGCCCTTGCTGGGCGGCGTACAGCGGCGCCAGGCCATAAAAGGCACCGACGATAAGCCCGGACGCCAGCACAGTGGTCAACGACTGCGGCACGCGACTGATGAAAAAGCGCGGTTCCAGCGGAGCAGGACGCAACGGCGCCGGGTGAATGCTGCGGGTCATGGCCACGGGCACCAGACACAAGGCAAAACACATCGCAATCGACATCAGAAGCTCAGGCCCGAGCCCCGGATGGACCACCAGAATCATTTGCCCCAATACCAGCCCCAGATACGACGCAATCATGTAGCCACTGAAGACCATGCCTCGCTGGCGTGCAGCCGCCTGCTCGTTGAGCCAGCTCTCGATGACCATGTACTGACACATCATCCCCAGCCCGACGATCATGCGCAGGAACAGCCAGGCTGGCAGCCAGTTGATCAAACCCAGCCCCAACACCGCCGCGCCCACGATCCCGGCACAGGTCGCATAGGCACGGATGTGCCCTACCCGACCGATCAGGCGATGCCCTACCTTGCCGCCCAGCACAAGCCCGACATAGTTTGCCGCCATCATCGCACCGATCCACAGACCGTCGACCTCATCGGCAGCCAGCCGCAAAGCCAGGTAAGTGCTTAACAGACCCGAACCGATCAACATCATCAGCGAAGCGAAATAAAGACCCCGAAAAGACTTCCAGATTTGGCGCATGAACGTTCCAAAAATAAAGACACGCCCGAACAGGCGAATCCAAAACAGCGGTTTTTAAACCTGGGCACCCAACACACGCCGCTCCCAGGGGGTTATTTCATCAAGAAAGCTGGTCAGCTCCATGGTCTTGGAGGCGATGTAGCCTTCGATAAAAGCATGGCCAAACAGTTCCTTGGCCAGCGAACTGCGCTTCAGACGCTCCAGAGCCGCATGCAAGGTACATGGCAATGCCAATTCTTGCGGCACCACGATTTCACCCTGAATCGGCGCTGTCGGCTCCAGCTTCTGCTCGACGCCATACAGACCTGCCGCCAGACTCGCCGCAATGGCCAGATAAGGATTGGCATCGGCACCCGGCAAACGATTTTCCACTCGCCTGGCCTCGGCCGAACTCGCCGGAATGCGCAGCCCCGCGCCGCGGTTGTCGCAGGACCAGCACGCATTGTTGGGCGAGGCATAAGGATGAAACAGCCTTTGATAAGAGTTCACATGCGGCGCAAACAACGCAGTGAAATCGACAAGGCAGGCCTGCTGACCACCGATGAAATGCCGAAAAATCTCTGTCGGCTGGCCACTTTCATCACTGAAGACATTACGCCCCGACGCCGACTCCACCACGCTCTGATGAATATGCATCGAACTGCCTGCCGTCTGCGCTAACGGCTTGGCCATGCACACCACGTTCAGGCCATGCTTGAGTCCAACCTCTTTAAGCAGGTGCTTGAACAGAAAGGTCTGGTCAGCCAACAGCAAAGGATCGCCATGCCACAGATTGATCTCGAACTGACTGACACCCATTTCGTGCATGACCGTATCTCGGGGCAACCCCAGTTCCGCCATGCACCGGTAGACCTCAGTGAAGAACGGGCGCAGGCCGTTATTGGAACTGATGCTGAACGCCGAAAAACCCTCTTCACGCCGACCATCCAGCCCTACCGGCGGCACATAAGCTCGGGAAGGATCGGGGTTGGGGGCAAAGACAAAGAATTCGAGTTCGGTGGCAACCACCGGCGACAGACCGCGCTCGGCATAGCGGGCAATGACAGCCTTGAGCTGTACCCGCGTCGATAGCTCGCAACCCTCACCGCTCAGATCGTCCGCATCGCAGATCGCCAGCGCACGAGTCTGCTCGCTCCACGGCAGACGGTGGATCTGCTGTGGATCAGCAACCAGAGCAAGGTCGCCATCATCGATGCTGTAAAAATGCGCGGGCGGATAGCCGCCCATGATGCATTGCAGCAAAACACCACGAGCCAATTGCAGGCGACGCCCTTCCAGAAACCCGGCAGCAGTCATCACCTTGCCACGCGGTACGCCATTCAGATCCGGCGTCACGCACTCCACCTCATCGATACCCGCCAGTCGCTGCGCAAGAGAGCGGGGGTCATTGGCTGTCATCACTCAGTCCTTGATTGTCATTAGGTCGCTCAGTGCAACCTGCACAAAATACGCATCGCCCGTTCGAGATATCAAGCACTGAAATGACTTCGTCGACAGGATCACAACCCGCGTACAGCAAATCTCAGCGCCGCACTCTTGGCCGACTTCTTGCTTTTACCATCGGCAAAACAGTTCGGCTGCCATTTTTATGTCAAAGCCATTCTCGTGAACAGGGAAGGCGTCAAGAAATGTCCTGTCGAGCAGCAATCATCTGCGACACGAGTAGAGAACTCTCCATGAGCGCACCGATTCCCGTAACTCGTCCCCTGTTACCGCCTCTTGAGGAATTCATTCCCTACCTCGAACAGATCTGGCAAAGCCACCAACTCACCAACGGCGGCCCGTTTCACCAGCAGCTTGAAAAAGAGCTGGCCGAGTATCTGGGCGTCCAGCATCTGTCGCTGTTTTCCAATGGCACCCTGGCACTGATGACCGCTATCCAGGCCCTGCGGATCAAGGGCGAAGTCATCACCACGCCCTACTCCTTCGTCGCCACCGCTCACTCCCTGCTCTGGAATGGCCTGACTCCGGTGTTCGTCGATATCGACCCCAACACCTACAGCCTGGACCCCGACCGTATCGAAGAAGCCATTACCCCGGCGACCACGGCAATCATGCCCGTGCATTGCTACGGAATCCCTTGCGATGTGGACCGCATCCAGCAGATTGCCGACCGTTACGGCCTGAAAGTCATCTACGACGCGGCCCATGCCTTTGGCGTGCAGTTCCGTGGCGAGAGCCTGCTCAACCACGGCGACCTGTCGGTACTGAGCTTTCACGCCACCAAGGTGTTCAACACCTTTGAGGGCGGCGCCATCGTCAGCCCGGATGCGAAAACCAAACAACGCATCGACTACCTGAAGAACTTCGGATTCGCCGATGAAGTCACCGTGGTCGCGCCCGGCATCAACGGCAAGATGAGCGAAGTGAATGCAGCGTTCGGCCTTTTGCAGTTGCAACATATCGACCAGGCGCTTCTGAAGCGTCAGCGTATCGACGAACGCTATCGGGAGGCTCTGGCCTCGGTGCCCGGTATCGACATCGTCTGGCAGAGCACCGAGAAGCACAATTACTCGTACTTTCCGGTACTGGTCAGAAACGAGTTTGCCGTTTCCCGCGATGACCTTTACCAACGGATGCGCGACCGCAATATCCTCGCACGCCGCTATTTCTACCCACTGATTTCCACCTTCCCGATGTACAGAGGCCTGGACTCGGCCAAGCCCGATCGCTTGCCTATCGCAACCGACCTGTCCAACCAGATCCTCTGTCTGCCCATTTTCGACAGCCTCACCGATGAAGCCTTCGACAGCATCATCGATGTGATCGTCACTGCAAGTAATGAGAACTGAACATGCGAACGTGCCCGGTATGCTCCTGTCGTTTTCCGAACTTCTATCCCTTGGGTAGAACCTATCTGGAAGCCGCCCATCGTTTGAATGTCCACTACTCGATGGAAGACTACGAAACACTCAATGTCAGCCAGTACAGTTGCCCTGAATGCGCAGCCTCGGATCGCGACCGGCTCTATGCACTGTTCTCCATGCATATGCTGAACAACCCGCAAGGCAAGGAACTGCGCATCCTGGACATCGCGCCAGCCCCGGTCCTGTCCAGATTCCTGCGCAGCCTGCCCAATGCCCGGTATCGCTCGGCAGACCTGTTTTCGCCCATGGCAGATGACAAGGTCGACATCATGGACATGAACATCTATGCCGATGAGTCGTTCGATTTCATCGTCTGCTCCCACGTACTCGAACACGTGCGTGACGACGCCAGGGCCATGTCAGAGCTGTATCGCGTACTGGCCAAAGGCGGCTCGGCCATTCTGATGGTGCCCTTGCTGCTGACCGCCACCGTGACCGACGAAGATCCGGACGAAGAAAACGTGGATGAGCGCTGGGCGCGGTTTGGTCAGGACGATCATGTACGCATGTACGCCAAACATGACTTCGTGACCCGCCTGGAAACAGCCGGATTCCAGATCGATGCCCTGGGCACCCAAGCCTTCGGTGACGGGGTATTCAAACAGCACGGCATTACCGAGCAATCGGTTCTGTACATAGGCCGCAAGTGCTGAGCGAACCTGGCCCACTTGCACCGACCCCGTTGAACGGCTGGTCCTCCCTACTCTCTTCACACGTGGTATTGCGATGAGTTCTTCACGCCTGGTCAGTATTGTCATCCCGGCTTACAAGGCCACCTTTTTCGAGACCGCGCTTGCCAGCGCGATCAGCCAGAACCATGACGACGTTGAAATCGTCATCTGCGACGATTGCCCGACCGAGGCCATCAAGAACATCGTCGACAAACTCAGCCCTGGCAGCCGCTGGCCTATCCGCTACGAGAGAAACCCCGTAGGCTTGGGCGAAGAGCACAACGGTGCCCGCGCCATCAGCCTGGCCCGTGGTGAGTTCATCAAGTTCCTGTACGACGATGACATTCTGGTCCCTGACTGTGTACGCCTGCTCTTCGATGTCCTGCACGACAGCCCCGACATCAAGATGGTCTGCGCTACCCGCAAACTGGTAGACGACAAAGGCCAGTTCATGCAGGACAACATGGCCACCCGCAACCCGTTCGGGCGCAATGTCGTGATCAATGGTCCGGAACTGGTGTCGTTCATTGCCCAGTACCCGATCAACTTCATTGGCGAACCCAGCTCAGTGATGTTCCGCCGCGAAGATGCACTGGTGTTCGGCAATGAAATCATGTCGCTCAAGGGCATATTCATCTGGGGCCTGGCGGACGTTGCGTTGTTTGTGAAGCTGCTTCGCCAGGGCAATCTGGCGATGCTTGCGCGCCCGCTTTCGTACTTCCGGGTTTCCGATCAGCAGAGCAGTGAAGTCTGCCGTAACAACCCTGAACTCCCGAGACAACGACGCGCCGATTATCACCGCATCACCCGTGAGCTTGGCTGGGTACGCCCGGAAGAGCAGAATCGCACCGTCAAGATCGCCCCGCTGTCGCAGCGTGACAATATTCAGGAACTTGACCTGGTTGCCTATTTCGACCGGCGCCCTGAGAACCAGCGCCGCAACCAGCAGGTCGCCAGCTGGCTGGGCACCCGCAGGCCTACGGTCCCGCAACAGGCCCTGATCAGGCAGCACCTGCAGGATCATGACGGCGGCCCGACAATTGCCATTGTCGTGTCGGACTTCAATCAGCAGCCCGAAAGCGTCCTTGCCACCGTGCAGAGCCTGGCTGGCGACCCGCAACTGCTGGACAAGCTCAAGGTGTTCATCCTCGCCGACTACGACACGTCGAATCAGACGCCACTGCAAGCCCAGTTGCCATGGTTGAGCGCCACTGAGCAGGATCGCGCCATCGTCATCAATGACCTGATGGCAGAAAACGAACACGACTGGTGGGTACTGGTCGACGCAGGGACTACTTTCACGCAAAGCGGCCTGTTGAGCGCGGCACTGAAACTGATTGATGCACCACACGCCTGCGCCCTGTTCGGCGATGAAATCGCACTCGAAAACCAGGCGGGCGCCAGCCTGGGCCTGCGCCCGGAATTCAGCCTCGACTACCTGCTGGCCAGCCCTTCGGCAACCAGCCGCAACTGGCTGTTCAGCCGAGAGAAAACCCTGCTGGTGGGCGGCTTCAATCCCGATCATGCACAGGCCATGGAACTGGACCTGATCCTGCGCATGATCGAGCACCCGGACTTTACCGAGTTTGCCCATGCAGCCGAACCGCTGGTGCTCGCTCCACAAGCCCAGCCCCAGTACAACAACGACGAGCTGCGCACGCTACAGCGCCACCTGTTCGCTCGCGGCTATGCAGACAGCGAAATCCAGACAACCGCGTCGGGCCATTACCGGATCACCTATGGTCATGCCGGACAGCCGCTGGTTTCCATCATTGTCAGCTCCAACGATCAACTGGAAACATTGCTGCCGTGTGTAGAGAGCGTCCTGGAAAACACGGCCTATCAGAACTATGAAATCCTGATCAGCGACAACAACAGCCAGTCAGCGCAAACCCTTGAATGGCTGGCGAACATCGATTCGCTGCAATCGGACAAGATCCGCGTCGTACATCATCAACAGACCCTCAGCCAGTCCGCCCTGCTCAATAGCGCGGCTCGACAGGCACAAGGCGAATACCTGCTGTTGCTGGCCGACAATGCCGCCATCCTGCACAAGGACTGGCTGCACAACCTGCTCAATCAGGCGCAGCGACCTGAAGTCGGCGTGGTCGGGGCCAGGATTCTGGCCGCAGACGGCAGCCTCGCCAACGCCGGCATCATTGTCGGCCTACAGGACACGGCGCAGGCCGTCACGGGCGGCGAACCCGCAGCCTCGGCATCCTTTGCTGCGCGTCTGGAAACAGAGCAGAACTACAGCGCGGTCAGCGGCGCATGCCTGATGGTTCGCAAGTCGCTCTTTGACGATGTCCAGGGCCTGGAAGAACATCTGTTTCATCAGTACTTCAACGACGTCGATCTGTGCCTCAGGGTTCGCGACGCCCAGCATCTGGTGGTCTGGACGCCTCATACCGTCATCCAGCTGCGCTCTGCCCCTCAAGCCATCGATGCAGAAGCCATGGACTTCGCCCGGCGAGCACTGCATCACCGCTGGCTGCATTACATGGCCTGGGACCCGGCCTACAACACCAACCTGACGTTGCAGGCCGGCAGCTTTGTCAGCCAAGACAATCCGCAACTGGCATGGCGTCCGCTGATCCACCGTCCGCTGCCTGTGATGCTGGTACAACCGGATGATGCCCATGCAGGCACTCGCGTCGCCCAGCCACTGCAAATGCTGGGGACTGCCCTGGCCGTGGACGGTGTTCTGAGCAACAGCCCTCTCTCGCTGCCAGAAATCGCCCGCCTGAGCCCGGACACGGTTGTGCTGCAAGGTTCGATCACGGCATCGCAAATAGAGGCCATCGGTTCCATCAAGGAACACACCAATGCCTGGGTAACCTTTGACCTGCCCCAATACCCGACAGGCCTTGAGTCGGCATCCTCGTTACGTAGCGCGCTGGAACAGGTGGACGCCGTCACCGTGCCGACACAGGCTCTGGCCGACCTGATCCAGGATGCACACCCCAACATCCAGGTGATCCCGACCAGGCTGTCGCCCGATATCTGGCTGAACGTGCAAAGCCAGCGCAAAACCCGGGACAAGCCGCGTGTAGGCTGGATCGGCACAGCCGATCAACAGGCCGATCTGCTGATCCTGTCCGGAGTTATCGAGGCTCTCGCCGACAAGGTGGAATGGGTGATCATGGGCCCATGCTCGCGCTGGTTGCGCCCGTACATCCATGAGCTGCGCTCGCCGGTGGAAGGCGTTCTGTATCCCGAACTGCTGGCCAGCCTGAACCTGGACCTTGTGCTGGTTCCGGCCCGGTCGGACCTGACCACCCAGAGCAAAAGCCCGGTGTCCCTGCTGGAGTTTGGCGCTTGCGGCTACCCGGTGATCTGCAGCGATGTGCTGTGTATCGAAGGCAATCTGCCGGTGACCACAGTCAGCAATGAAACCTCAGCCTGGATCACGGCCATCGAGGCGCACATCAGTCAACCTGACGAATGTGCTCGTCTTGGGGACGAGTTCAGGCGTGAAGTGAGAGAGAACTGGATGCTGGATACGACGAATCTGCAGGATTGGCAGACTGTCTGGTCAAGGCCTCGATAAGGCCAGTGTGAAGGCACCACATTCTTGTGGTGCCTTTATCAGGCTTTATCCAGAACAACCCTGATGAAGTACTTCTCACCCAGTTCGTCATGGAAATAGGCATTCTTGAAGTTGCCATGTGATGTAGCACGCAACAGATTGATATGGTCTCGCAAAGAGCCCACTTCATCCAGGTTCAACTCACACAGCTCGTTATAATCCTTGATACCGTTGTAATTACCTTCGGAAAGCGGTTTGAATACTTCGTATCTGCCTTGCAGGATTCGAGGCAAGTATTCACGCATCAACTCCTTTTCAGCCTCGATGACTTTATTGTAAACCTCAAGCGACGTTTCACCCGACCCCACGGTGACCGGCTTCTGGGCAATGATATGACCATGGTCGATCTCTTTATCCATGACATGAATCGTTGCGCCCACCGGCAGGCCATTGAGTATTGAAAACGCCTGGGGATACCAGCCACGGTTGAAGGGGTTGAACCCCGGATGAAAGTTGATACAGCGCACGCCTTCCACCAGACGCTTTGGAAAAAGCTGTTTGCAATGAACACTCAGCACCAGATCGTAATGACTGATGATGAAATCCACCACCTCATCATCTTTTACATTGATCTCGCGAGCCCCCAGTTCAACCATGCTCTGGGGCGTTTTGTTGTAGGAGGTATAGCGCAAGTCCAGCGTGACAGTTAAATGCTCATCCAGCGTTTCAAGGCACTCTATCAGCGCCGCGGAAAGTGGTGGATTATCGGAAACCACCAACAACCTTACTTGCGAAGTGCGACCCGAAACGTGTTGATTATCGTCTGTCAACTTCACGGAATTTATCCATATGCCAGTTAAATTACAGGGTGCGTCAAAAATATAGCAGCGACTTCCAGAGAGGTGCAAGCCGTGGCCAGGAAGCACCACACGGCTTATTTAATCGAAATCGCCCGCAAGGAAGGGCTCAAGGCAGGTAAAGGCTGAACTTGCCGCCGCCCAGCACACCGCCATTGGCAATCTCGATACGGCCCCGCACGCCATTGCGTTCATGCAGGCGAGCGATATGCGCCGCGAAGTACAGGCCGAGCCCTGTGCTGCCAGTGCTCTGGTTGATGCCCTGAACATAATCGTCCTGATTCTCGATCATGTGCGCCGGATAGCCTGGACCGTCGTCATTGATGACGATCTTCAACTGGCCGTCCTCTTCGCTGGCACTGATCACGATTTCCTCGCGGGCAAACCGGATGGCGTTGACGATGATATTGGCCACCACCGAACCGATCAGTTCACGGTCGAAAAAGCCCAGCGGGCTCAAGGCGTCGATTTCACAGTTGGCAATAATGCCACGGCTACCCAGCACTTCCTGATGGTGAGCCAGTTGCGCCTCGATGAAATCATCCAGTTCGTGATAATCGGGACGCAATGGAAGCTGGTTGACGCCCAGCTTATAGATGCCGAGCAACTGCACCAGCATGCCATTGAGGTTGGCGAACTCGTAATCGATGACGCCATGCTCGGGGTTACTGCGCTGCTCGCTGGGAAGCTGGGCCAGCCACTCGCTATGAGCCTGGGTCAGGGTCGCCAGGGAGTTCTTCATGTCGTGGACGGTGGAAGCGATCACCATCGAGAAATCGAGTCCGTTCTCTTTGTCACTCATGCGCCAAACGCCCTTTCCTTGAGTTTCTGATAACGCTCGTACCGTGGATCACTATCGGGCATCTTGCCAACCATTTTCAGGGTGGCACGACACTCCTCACGACCTGCTTCACCCAGGTTCTGCCCTGGATGCAGCAAGGACTGCGCCATGTTCAGCGCGATACTGATGTTCTTGGGCTGCAAGGCAAGGGCACGCCGGAACATGTCCTGCGCCTCGGTGAGATTACCGGCCTTGTAGCTGCGCACGCCTTGAAGATTGAGATCGATGGCTGCCTTGTTGGCACCAAGGATCGCAGGATCATCAGTCATGGTGGCGATGCTTTTCATGACAGCCGGGTCATCGCCGTAGATTTCTGCACAGTTCTTGAGCACGCCTGCGCCAGCACCTTCCTGACCCAGTTGCTTGAGCTGGGTGGCCACTACCAGCGCCGCCTCCGCACTGAGAAACTGCCCCATATTGTCCAGACGCGACATGGCCTGCTCGGTCAGTTTAGCGGCAGTTTCAGGATCGGAATGTTGCAGGCTGGCCGCTTTCATCAAGCGCGTACGCACCTGCAAGCCTTCGTCTTCGCCGTGCTCCTTGGCCACATCGCCCAAGGCATTGTTGATTTCAACGCGAGTCCGCGCATCCAGCCCCTGGTCGCCGCCCTTGCTGATCAGGGCGTGGGCCAGACCGAGATTGGTTTCAGGGTCCTTGAAACGCGAATGCTGGCCTTGGGATACAGCCTGTCGATAAGCCTTGGAAGCACTCTCGAAATCCTCGTTGCCCAGCGCCAGTTTGCCCAGCAGCTTTTGCCTGCGCACCGCCAGTGGCGACAGGCGCA
Source organism: Pseudomonas sp. FG43 (assembly GCF_057809175.1). Lineage (NCBI taxonomy): Bacteria > Pseudomonadati > Pseudomonadota > Gammaproteobacteria > Pseudomonadales > Pseudomonadaceae > Pseudomonas > Pseudomonas sp. FG43. The sequence goes on along the minus strand of NZ_JBMDJL010000008.1, from coordinate 22,672 downwards.
CGGCGTTTTCCAGCACGCTCTGGGCACGTTTGGCATCGCCACGGGCCACCAGCACTTCGGCCAGACCGTCAAACAGGGCCGGCATGGTCGGAAAGGCTTTGATGGCCTGCTCGAACACCGCTTGCGCCTCGGTCACCTTGCCGCGCTTGAGCAGCAGGTTGCCCAACGCGCCGTAAGCCCAGGGCGTAGCCCGGTCGGCCAGGATGGTCTTGAGGAAGCTTTCCAGAGGCTCGTTCTGGTTCAGGTCACGCAGGGCGTCGGCCTTGTAGCGCAGGCACAAGGGCGCGAAACGTGGGTCCTGTTGAATCAGGTTATTGCAGGCCGCCAGAACTTCGGCAGGCTTGCGACGGTCAAGCGCTTGCAGGATCGGCTTGAGCAGGGTTTTGCGCTGTACCAGCTTCTCAAGACGCTGAGCCAGGCCCGCGCGATTGAACGGTTTGGTCAGGTAACCATCGGGCTCCCACTCAAGGGCGCTCATGACCATGGCCTGGCTGTTCTCGGCGGTGACCATGATAAAGACGCTTTCATAGCTCAGCAGTCTTTCGACCATCAAGTCTTCGAGCACCTGCTGGCCGTTCTTGCGACCGTCACCCAGGTTGAAGTCATGCAAGACAAAGTCATAACGCTTTTGCGAGCACATACGCAGGGCTTGCTCGCCGGTGTCGGCAGTATCCACGTCCTTGACACCCAGCTCGCGCAGCATCGACCTTACCGAACTCCGGAAATCGGAAAAATCGTCGACGATAAGAAAGCTCTTTTGGTTGTACGCCAGCATCCAGATTCCTGTCTTGCAGAGGGTGAAAATATGCGTCTAAAAACCTGAAAACGCTTTAGTTCGGCCTTTGCAACCAACTTTCAGGGCGCACATGATAACTAATGGCTAGAAGCCATTAAACATTTTTCCACAGACGGGACTCTTTGCGCTATTTGCCAGAAAGTTGACAAGACTCTTTAGTTTTTCGACCGAAGGTTAAAAAACTGAATGGTCGTTCGCGAATGAGATAGGCGTAGGAGCGAATTTATTCGCGAGAGGCCCGTACATCCGAAGAAAATGTATCGCCTTCAAGGACGTCTCGCGGATAAATCCGCTCCTACCTGCACCTGCTTGCTGCGCGACGCAGGTTATGCAACCTCACACCCAGCCGTCGTTACGCTTGCGGCTGCGGGTCAGGGAAGGAAGGATCAGGCCAACCAGCAAGCCGATCCCGGCAATGCTGCCACCATAGACCATGTAACGCATCATGACCTGCTTGTTCTCGTCACCCAGACGAGCCTGGGTCGTGCGCAGTTCGGCCTGTGTGTCGGCCAGCTCGGTATTGAGCGCCTGGCTTCGGGCTTCCAGCTCATCGATCAGCTTCTTGCGCGCATCCAGGGTTTCCTGCATGCCCTGCACACGGGTCTTCCAGGTATTGTCGATGTCCGCCAGTTGGCCGGTGAGCTGCCCCACCTGCTCGGTCAGTTGCGGAACCCTTTCGGCCGGACCGGCCACATCCTGCAGGTCGCTGCTGAGGATCCAGACGGTGCTGCCGCTCTCGCCCCGGACCTGGCTGTAGCTGCCCTGGGTTGAGAGCAGATCGACCTTTTGCCCGGATTTCAGGGTGCCGACGATACGGTGCCCATCGGTAGGGCCACTGCGCACATAAGTGTTGAGGCTGTCGCTGACCCAGCGTTCGTTTTCGGCAGCCTGGGCATGAAAAGGGGTAAAAACAGTCAGCAATGTGCCGAGCAGACCGGCCCCGAGCGCACGACGGGAAGAGTTGAAGAAGACAGGCGCACGGGAAACGAGTGCAGAAAGATGAAGAGACATGGCAATGATTATCTTTGTCTGAAATAAGAAATTAAGACCCTGAGGCTCCTGACCTTGTGGTCCGTCGAGTGAGTCCGTCAGCTAACAGACCCTGCGAAAGGGGTCAGGTTCACTATCGCGCCCCCAAGCGTCAAAATTCAGCCATATGGCACAAGGCCCGTTATTTACTGATTTCAAACGGATTCAGCCGTGCGACTATGCTGAACACAGTGACTGTGGTGTGCAGTGTTTGCTTTCCCGTCCATGTGCCGTAGAGAATACGGCCAGGTGATGCTCACCCTCCTGATGCAACTGCGACTGCATCGCTCTAATGGAAAATAGAATGATCCCAAGACAAGTGATTAACGCCTCGGTCAGCCCCAAAGGCAGCCTCGAAACCCTTTCTCAACGCGAAGTGCAGCAGCTCAGCGCTGCCGGTTCAGGCAGCACCTACACGCTTTTCCGCCAGTGCGCCCTGGCCATTCTCAATACTGGCGCCCATGTCGATAACGCCAAGACCATTCTTGAAGCCTACGAGAACTTCGAGGTCCGCATTCATCAGCAGGATCGCGGAGTTCGCCTGGAATTGCTCAATGCTCCCGCCGACGCCTTCGTCGATGGTGAAATGATCGCCAGCACTCGCGAAATGCTGTTCAGCGCCCTGCGCGATATCGTCTACACCGAGAGCGAACTGGACAGCCAGCGCATCGACCTGAGTGACTCCCAGGGCATTACCGACTACGTGTTCCACCTGCTGCGCAACGCCCGTACCCTGCGCGCCGGTGTAGAGCCGAAGATGGTGGTCTGCTGGGGCGGCCACTCGATCAACACCGAAGAATACAAATACACCAAGAAAGTCGGCCACGAACTGGGCCTGCGCAGCCTGGACATCTGCACCGGTTGCGGCCCTGGCGTCATGAAAGGCCCAATGAAAGGCGCCACCATTGCCCACGCCAAACAGCGGATCAATGGCGGCCGTTACCTGGGCCTGACCGAACCGGGCATCATCGCTGCCGAAGCGCCGAACCCCATCGTCAACGAACTGGTGATCCTGCCGGATATCGAAAAACGCCTGGAAGCCTTCGTGCGTGTCGGCCACGGCATCATCATCTTCCCCGGCGGCGCTGGCACGGCTGAAGAGTTCCTGTACCTGCTGGGCATCCTGATGCATCCGGACAACAAGGATGTGCCGTTCCCGGTGATTCTGACCGGCCCGAAAAATACCGAGCCTTACCTGCAACAACTGCACGCCTTCGTCGGCGCGACGCTGGGTGAAGCCGCGCAGAAGCATTACCAGATCATCGTCGATAACCCTGCGGAAGTTGCACGGGTGATGACCCGCAGCCTGAAGGAAGTCAAACAGTTCCGCCGCGAGCGCAACGATGCCTTCCACTTCAACTGGCTGCTCAAGATTGAAGAAAGCTTCCAGCACCCCTTCGATCCGACCCACGAAAACATGGCGAAACTGCAACTGAACCATGACGTGCCGCCTCATGAACTGGCCGCCAACCTGCGTCGTGCATTCTCCGGCATCGTGGCAGGGAACGTGAAGGACAAGGGCATTCGCCTGATCGAGGAACATGGCCCTTACCAGATCCATGGCGACCCGGCGATCATGAAGCCGCTGGACAAACTGCTTCAGGCGTTCGTCGAACAACACCGCATGAAACTGCCCGGCGGCGCAGCCTATGTGCCGTGCTATCAGGTAGTGACGTAAACACAAACGCAAGAGGCTGATTTCAAAAAAACCGGTGGCCAGACTCACAATCTGTGGGAGGGGCCTTGGCCGCGACAGCCAGTTGAAGGCGCTGAAAATGTGTTGCCTGTCAGTTAGTCGTCGCGGCCAAGGCCCCTCCCACTTGCGCCCCGTTTTTTTAACGCTGAATACGAAACTGCCTGGGCGACAGCCCCGTCGCACGCTTGAAGAAACGCGAGAAATAAGCAGGCTCTGAAAACCCCAGGCTGTCGGACACCTGATTGATGGTCATGGTGGTGTAAACCAGATTGCGCCTGGCTTCCAGCAACAGTCGCTGGTTGATGATCTGCAAGGCCGACTGGTCGCACAGACGGCGACACAATACGTTGAGATGTGCGGCGCTGATGCCCATTTTCTGCGCATGTCGCTCAATCGACCAATGCTCGCGAAAACTCGATTCCAGTTGATGCATGAATGCCTGCAAATGCTCGCGCCCGCGATCCGGCACCTGAACTTCCTGACGCGAGTGCTCATTGTTGCGCCGACTGAGCCAGACCATCAGCACATTGATCAATGACTGCAACATCAGGTCACGCCCAGGTCGACGCTGTCGGTACTCCGCTGCAATCGCGCTGAACAGCGTATCCACGTAATGACTGTCGTCACCCAGCGAATAGCACCGCGCCGCACTCAGGACCGAGCCGTCCAGAGCCGTCTCCAGTTGCTCCACCAAAGGCCTGGCCAGGCTGAGAATGTGCCCTTGAATGTCTTCACAGAACCTGAAGGTATGCACACTCAACGCCGGGACCACCTGCAACGAAGGTGTATCGACATGCTGGACCGAGTCTTCGACCTTCAACATCGCCAGCCCCGATTGCACATACAGCAACTGCACCAGATCGCTGTGCCGATGGGGTTTGATCTCCCATTCATGGATCTTGCTGCGCTCGGGGATCGACTCGCAGTGAATCAGATCAGGCGTCGGCCAGGCAGCCGTCTCGCCATAGAGCTTGAATACCGGAATCGCAACGAGCGCTGCTCTGGGCATGACCGACTCCGAAGGGTAATCCTTGAAAAGTCCAGATAATGCGCTGGATATTGCCTTCTTATGCCATCGGCATCCATTAAAAATACAGGAGACAAAAACAAAGACATCTCACCGACCATCGGTTGGCAGGGATCACATGGCAGGAAAACAATAATGAAGACCCAAGTCGCAATCATCGGTTCAGGCCCGTCCGGGCTGCTGCTGGGCCAACTGCTGCAACGTGCCGGTATCGATAACGTCATCATCGAACGCAAGAATCCCGACTACATCCTTTCCCGTATCCGCGCCGGCGTGCTTGAACAAGGCATGATCGATCTGCTGCGCGAAGCCGGTGCCAGTGAACGCATGGATGCCCAAGGACTGATTCATGATGGCTTTGAACTGGCTTTTGACGGGCGCTGCGAGCGTATAGACCTGAAAACCCTGACCGATGGCAAGACCGTCATGGTCTACGGCCAGACCGAAGTCACCCGCGACCTGATGCAGGCCCGCTCGGCAGCAGGCGCCATGACCCTTTATGACGCCGAGGATGTGCAACCCCACGACCTGAAAACCGATCGCCCTTACGTGACCTTCAACCACAACGGCAAAACGCAGCGCCTGGACTGCGACTACATTGCCGGTTGCGACGGCTTTCACGGTGTTTCTCGGCAATCCATTCCCGCAGACAGCCTGAAAGTCTTCGAGCGCGTTTACCCTTTTGGCTGGCTCGGCGTACTGGCCGACACGCCGCCGGTCAACGAAGAACTGGTGTACGCCAGCCATCCACGCGGCTTTGCCCTGTGCAGCATGCGCTCGACCACTCGCACCCGTTACTACGTGCAGGTCAGCGCGGATGAGAAAGTCGAAGACTGGTCGGATGAGCGCTTCTGGGAAGAGTTGAAAACCCGTCTCCCCGAACATCTGGCTGAGAGGTTGGTCACCGGCCCCTCCATCGAGAAAAGCATCGCGCCGCTGCGCAGCTTTGTCGTGGAACCCATGCAATACGGTCGTCTTTTCCTGCTCGGCGACGCCGCACATATTGTCCCGCCCACCGGCGCCAAGGGTCTGAACCTGGCTGCCAGCGATGTCAGCACGCTGTACCGGATATTGCTCAAGGTGTACAAGGAAGGCCGGACGGACTTGCTGGAGAAGTATTCGCAGATCTGCCTGCGCCGGATCTGGAAGGCCGAACGTTTTTCCTGGTGGATGACCTCGATCCTGCACAGCTTTCCCGGCACCGATGACTTCAGCCAGCGGCTTCAGCAGACCGAGCTGGATTACTACGTGGGTTCGGAGTCAGGCCGAAGGACCATCGCCGAAAACTATGTGGGGCTGCCTTACGAAGCGATTGAATAATGAGCGCGTAGGAGCGAATTCATTCGCGATAATCGGTACATCCAATAAATTTTTATCGTTTTCAATGTGGCTTCGCGAATGAATTCGCTCCTGCTTTGTGCAATCTCACAACAACCACCCCGCATGGCAGTGCAAATCGCCAAAGAGTTTTTGTTCCCGGCCCCCTAAGATCGGGATCAGTTGCACGCAGTATAAAAACAACAAGCTCCGAGGATTCACCGCCATGTCCAACCCATCGATTCGGGATGCTGGCGACGTCGAAGGCAATCATGTCTACCGTCGCATCACTCTGCGCCTCATACCCTTTATCTTTATCTGCTACCTGTTCAACTACCTGGATCGGGTCAACGTCGGCTTTGCCAAGCTGCAGATGCTCGATGCCCTGAACTTCAGCGAAACCGTCTACGGCCTGGGAGCCGGGATCTTCTTCATTGGCTACGTACTGTGTGGCCTGCCCAGCAACCTGGCGCTCAATCGTTTCGGACCCCGGCGCTGGATCGGCCTGATGATGATCACCTGGGGCACGTTCTCCACCTGCCTGCTGTTCGTCACTACTCCGGTGGAGTTTTATGTACTGCGCTTCGTGACCGGCATGGCCGAAGCCGGCTTCTTCCCCGGCATCGTGCTCTACCTCTCGCGCTGGTACCCGAACCAGCGGCGTGGTCGGATCATGGCACTGTTCATGTCCGCCATTCCGGTATCCGGCCTGCTGGGCGGCCCGTTCTCCGGCTGGATTCTCAACCACTTCGCCGCTGGCCAGGGCGGCATGGCGGGCTGGCAGTGGATGTTCCTGATTCAGGGCCTGCCGACTGTCGTGCTGGGCCTGCTGGCGTTCCTGCTGCTGTGCGACAAGGTCGAAGATGCAGGCTGGCTGACACCCGAGCAACGTCAGCGGGTCAAGGCCGACATCACCACCGATGAACTCAGCCGCCCGGTGATCAGTGAAAAGGCCTCCCCTCTTTCGGTACTGACCATGCCGTTCATCTGGGTGCTGGGCTTCATCTACTTCTGCATCCAGAGCGGCGTGTACGCGATCAACTTCTGGCTGCCGTCGATCATCAAGAACCTGGGCTTCAGCGATGCACTGGTGATCGGCTGGATCAGCGCCGTGCCTTATCTCATGGCGGGCGTGTTCATGATTCTGGTGGGCCGCTCGGCGGATCTGCGCAATGAGCGACGCTGGCACCTGGTCGTGCCGATGCTGATGGGTGCTCTGGGCCTGATCATCGCCGCCAACTTCGCCACCGTGCCGGTCATCGCGATTCTTGGCCTGACCATCGCCACCATGGGCGCCCTCACCGGCCTGCCGATGTTCTGGCCACTGCCCACCGCCCTGCTCAACGCCAGCGTCGCCGTGGCCGGGCTGGCACTGATCAACTCCATCGGCCAGATGGCGGGCTTCCTCAGCCCGTATCTGGTGGGCTGGATCAAGGACCAGACCGGTTCCACCACCATGGCGCTGTACTCCCTGGCCGGCCTGACCATCGTCGGCAGCCTGGTGGCCTTGCGGATCAGCCGCCAGTCAGCGCCCAAGGCGGCCGCTGCTGCGTAATCCTTGCTTGCAGCACCAAAAGCCAGACTTCGTGTCTGGCTTTTTTATTTTTCAGGCCTGATCAACCCAAAAACTAATGGCTATGTAGAATCAAACGGTTTCGTCCGGTGTGCTTATCTCATGTTCTGGAGAGCTTGAATGGATGTGTCTCGTTATATTCTGTTGTTGGCCTTGATGGAAAAAGTCAGCACCGGCAAGGATGTGGCGTATCTGGTCCAGGATGACAAGATCATTGCCAAGGGGGTTAAAGGCGACAAGGGATATGAAGAGCCGATTGTGAACATGCTGCACAATCATTCGTCTCCCGAAGGCACAATCTTCGCCACTTATGCACCAACGGATATGTGCCAGGGGCTAGCCTGGCAAAAGAGCTTACAAAAGATCATCTACGCCGAAAACTTTGCTCCAAAAAGTATTTCACTGATAGACGACGTTATTCACGATCCAGTTGACCTGGAGATCGGAAGTTCATTTGAAATAGTCCCTCCCGGCGGAGAGGCGAGGCTGAATACATATCCAACGACCCAATTGTTATTCAATAACTGGGATGCCTTATTTAATCAGTCAGCCCCTCAGATAGAACTCAGCGACGCTGCCGAAGACATCTACTCCAGCAATCAGGGCATCGGAACTTATGACAAACGTGTGAGCAAGGGAACTGAAACCAGTATGCTCACACGCATATCCACCAGCATCCCAGTACAGACAGGAAAGGTCGATACAGATCCGGAAAGGAAGGACCGGATATGGATGAAAATTGCCTATGCCCTGGCCGCAGCAGCACTGCCTGATCAAAGGAAAAAGCAAAAAAACAAGAAAAAGCCCTCTTTCTTACCCCACGGCCATAACGTTGCCGCCATCATGGTCAGTAGCACAGACCTCATTCTTGGCTGGGGCGTCAATATCAAAGACCTGAATGGCTGCTTCCATGCTGAAACATCAATGATTCTGGCCTATCTGGCCCAAAAAAATGTCAGCAAATTGCCCGAGGGGGTACGTATTTACTCGACACTAGCACCATGCCATATGTGCGCAGGGCTGATTACCACACTCGGCGTGAATGTTCCGGTTGTTGTAGGCCATATGGACCCACGCATTAAAGACAGCACGCTCGACAAGAAAAAGAATGGCTCCATACAGCGCATGACCACCATGATGCCTATCACCCAGAAACCTATCGTCAATATTAGCGACTTGAAGCCAGGCCATATTCGCTCAGAGCAGGCTGCATGGATGCAGAGGTTTTATACCAATACAGGCAAATTCCCCACAGCTGCGGACTGGATTGCTTCAGAACATACAAAGGCAGAAGTAGAAAAAAATAAAGATTTAGAAGAAAAAGAAAAAAAACCTATCGGTGTCACCACATTCCTGAGGACAGACCCTCCCACACAACTCTTCAGCTACAACCTCACCAGCCTCAAAGAGCTCCTGGATGTAGGAGACCCCGGCGAGAACGAAATCCTGAAGCGCGGCATTGCCCTGATCGAAAAAATCAAAACAAGCGGCCTGATTCGCTAGGTCTATCCAGCAGGCGATTGCCCAATCGCCTGCTGTCCCATCTGCTTCCCCTCCCCCTCGTCGCCCCCCTTTTTGAAAAAACCAATCAAAAATCCTTGCCACAAATGATCGATTCAATCATTATCAAGCCACTAACAATAAAACGAGAATATGGCCATGCAATTTCGCGGCATCATTCCAGCTCTGGTCACGCCCTTCACCGATGATCAGCAACTCGATGAGCAAGCCCTTCGCGGCCTGATCGAAAACCTTCTGCAAGCCGGTGTACACGGGCTTTTTGTGCTGGGCACCAACGGCGAGTTCTTTACCCTCTCCGAATCCGAAAAACTGAAAATCGCCCGCATCACTGTCGAAGCGGCGGCCGGACGTGTGCCTGTAGTGGTCGGTACCGGTGCCTTTGCCACTCATGAAGTGATCGAACTGAACAAAAAAATGATCGATGTGGGCGCAGATGCCCTGTCGATCATCACGCCCTACTTCAATGCCATCAGCCAGTCCGAACTCATCAAGCACTACACCGCGATTGCCGATGCCTCCGAGTTGCCGCTGATGATGTACAACATTCCGGCCAAGACAGGCATGTCCATCGGCATCGGTGCCGTGGCAACCCTGAGCCAGCACCCGAAAATCAAAGGCATCAAGGACAGCGCCGGCAACTTCGACGCGCTGGTGCAGATGATGAAATACCGCAGCGACGACTTCGCCGTGTTCGCCGGCACTGACTCGTTGATCTACTGGAACCTGCTGGCCGGTGGCGATGGCGCTATCGCAGCCACCGCCAATGCGGTGCCGGATGTGGTCATGTCGATCTGGAACAACTTCCAGTCGGGTAATCACGAAGCCGCCCGCGCTGCCCAGGAAGCTCTTCGTCCACTGCGCGATGCCTTTGCGCTGGGCACCATGCCTGTGGTGTTGAAAACCGCGACCCGATTGCTCAACGTCCCCGTCGGCCCGTGCCGTGCGCCGGTCCAGCCGCTGGATGCCGCCGCACTGGAAAAACTCCAAGGCCTGCTGGCCGTCTACCGCTAAGCCGGAGGTAATCCCATGTCCGCCACTTATCACTTCCAGACCGTGAAGCATGTGGTTCACGGCCCCGGCAGCCTCGATCTGCTCACTGACAAGCTGCCGCTGCTCGACGTCCCGGTCAAAACAGTGGTGCTGGTCACCCAGAATGCCATGCACAACCTGGGCGTGACCCAGCGTGTCACTGAGCAACTCAAGGCCCGCAACATCGCCGTGCATATGCTCGATAACGTCGAGATCGAACCGACTCTGGAAAACATCGAGCGCGTATTTCGGGAAGACGTTGCACCATACGCCCCCGACGCACTGATCGCCATTGGTGGTGGCAGCGTGCTGGATGCGGCCAAGCTGTTCGCCGTGATGCTGACCAACGACACACCGCTCAAGGACCTGCTGGGCATCGACAAGGTCACGCACCCCGGCAAACCTATGGTGCTGGTGCCGACCACGTCGGGCACAGGCTCGGAAGTCACGCCCAATGCCATCGTTACCTTGTCCGATGAAGAATTGAAGATCGGCGTAGTGAGCCGCCATCTGCTGCCGACGCTGGTGGTGCTCGACCCGCTCTTGACCCTGAGCCTGCCACGCCCGATCACCGCTGCCACCGGGATGGATGCCTTTACCCACTCGCTGGAATCCTTCATTTCCACCAAGGCCAACCCCATCAGCGATGCCTTTGCGCTGGAGTCCATGCGCCTGATCGCGGGCAGCATTGTCGAGTCCTATCAGCAACCGGAATCGATACGGGCACGCGGCGATATGCTGCTGGGCTCGATGTATGGCGGCCTGGCCCTGACCGCAGCCGGAACCGCAGCGGTGCATGCACTGGCTTATCCACTGGGCGGCAAGTTCCACGTCACCCATGGCGTGGCCAACGCCATGCTGCTGCCTCATGTCATGGCCTTCAACCTGGACAGTTGCGCCGAACGCCTCAAGCGCGCCGCGCTGGTGTGCGGTCTGGCCAGCCATGACGACAGCAACGAAGTGGCGGCCCACAAGCTGATCGAGCAGATCCGCCAATGGACTCTGGTGCTGAACATTCCCCAGAACCTGCGTGATTTCGGCGTGGCCGAAGAGCATCTGCCGGACATGGCAGTAGCGGCCTCCAAAGTCACCCGCCTGATGACCAACAATCCCAAGCCTTTGAGCCTGGAAGACATTCAGCAGTTGTACCGGTGCCTGCTGCCATGATTCGCGCCGACTTTCCCGGCCTGCTGATACTCGCCGACGATCTGTCGGGAGCCGCCGACTGTGCAGCGGACTTTGCAGCCCGTATCGATACCCGCGTGGTGCTGAACCATGGCGGCGCACACGTGGCTGGCACGGGTGTCGTTGCAATCGACGTAGACTCCCGTCGCCTTGCCCCTCAGCAGGCCGCCGAACAGCACCATGCCGTACTGCGCCAACAGCATGCGACGGCGATGGCGCTGTACAAGAAAATCGACTCGACCCTGCGCGGCAATGTCGCCAGCGAAATCGACGCGCTGCAATCGGTGCGCGGCATGGCACTGGTGGCGCCAGCCTTCCCGGACATGAAACGCACCACCAGCCAGGGCGTGCAATTGATCGACGGTGTGCCGGTGGATCAAAGCGATGTGTGGCGCAATGAAAACCTGCAAGGCACCAGCAACCTGCTGGAACTTCTGCTCAAGCAAGGCTTGCGTACGCAATGGCTGGGCCTGGACGAAATACGCAACAGTGACACGCTGAAACAGGCTCTGCGCACAGCGCTGGAAAACGGCGTGCAGGCTCTGGTCTGCGATGCCGAGCTGGACAGCGACCTGCAAAAGCTGGCGGAGGCCTCAGCCCCGTGGCATCAAGAACTGTTCTGGGTCGGTTCGGCAGGTCTTGCCCGGCATCTGCCTGAGGCATTGGGTCTGCCAGCGGCCAGCCCCATCAAGGTTTCGCCCTGCTCTCCCGTGTTGACCGTGGTCGGCAGCATGTCCCGGCACTCCCAGTTACAGGCCGATACGCTGGCGCAATCCAGCCCGCAATACAGCCTGACGATTGCTCCGGGCACCTTGCTTGACAGCAGCGCCCAGGCCGAACGCGATGCACTGCACCAACATTTGAAAGACCAGTTGAGCGCCGGACATGACGTGCTGGTACGGCTGGATCAGCAACAACGCAACCCGACACACGCCGCAGCCTTGAGCAACGCACTGGCCAGGTGGCTGGCACCGGCCTTGCCCCATGCCGGTTCGCTGATCGCCACTGGTGGCGAAACCGCACGGGCGATTCTGGTCGAGGCCGGTATCGAACAGATGCCGCTGCTGGGCGAACTCGCCACCGGCGTCGTGCTGTCCCAGGCCCGGCTCGGCGCTCGCACCCTCAACGTGGTGACCAAGGCTGGCGGCTTTGGCGAACCCGACACCTTTCTCGCGGCCTGGCGACAGCTGCACGAACCGGCTTCGACCGGCACACCTTTCAAAGAGGAAGCTCCCTATGTCTGAACGTCCTGTCATTGGTATCACCATGGGCGACGCCGCCGGGGTGGGCCCTGAAATCATCATGAAAACCCTGACCCACGCCTCGGTATACGAAACCTGCCGTCCGCTGGTGATCGGCGACGCCAAGCGCCTTGAAGACGCCAGCCGCATCGTCGGCAGCAATCTGCGCGTCAACAGTATCGCCAGCCCGGCGCAAGCCCGCTTTGTCCAGGGCGTGGTGGACTGCATCGATCTGGGCCTGATCCCCGACGACCTGCCTTACGGCAAGTTGTCGCCCATCGCCGGTGATGCCGCCTTTCGCTATATCGAACGCACCGTACAACTCACCGAAGCCGGTGAACTGGATGCGATCTGCACTGCACCGCTGAACAAGGAAGCGCTGCATGCAGGCGGGCATATATTCCCCGGCCACACAGAAATGCTCGCGCACCTGCTGGGCGTGGAAGAAGTGTCGATGATGCTGATGACCCCGATTCTGAGAGTCATCCACGTCACCACTCACATCGGCATCATCGACGCCATCGCCCGGATCGAACCGGGTCTGGTCAAGCGCACCATTGAGCGCGCCCGGGAAACCCTGGTGCGGGCCGGTATCGAAAACCCGCTGATCGCGGTGTGCGGTATCAACCCCCATGCCGGTGAAAACGGCCTGTTCGGTTACGGCGAAGAAGCCACCAAGATCCAGCCCGCCATCGACGAACTGCGCGCACGCGGCTGGCGTGTCGAAGGCCCGCTGCCGGCCGACACGCTGTTCTTCCGCGCCGGTCGCGGTGACTTCGATGCCGTGGTCGCCATGTATCACGATCAGGGCCATGGCCCGGTCAAGGTCATGGGCCTGGAAGCCGGAGTCAACGTCACCATCGGCCTGCCTGTGATCAGGACCTCGGTGGATCACGGCACCGCTTTCGACATCGCCGGTAAAGGCATTGCCGACGAACGCAGCCTGATCGAAGCCCTGCGCCAGGCAGTGGAACTGGCTACCCGTAAACGCGACACCCGCAATTCCATCGCCGTCTGAGCGCAAAAACCGGCAAAGACGTGCGGCACCCATAACGCGCCAAAAAAACAATAATGGAGCGATACCGATGGATACCTTCAACGCACAAGACACCTCGATCATCGTCGGCATGGTGATCGTCTACATCGCAATCACCACCTGGATGAGCATGCGCATGCGCAGCAAGACCAGCGAGCAATACATGGTCGCTGCCAGGACCATGCCTGCCATCATCGTCGGCATTCTGATGATGTCCGAATTCATCGGCGCCAAATCCACGGTCGGCACCGCACAGGCAGCCTTTGAAAGCGGCTTCGCTGCTTCATGGTCGGTAATTGCCGCCGCCATCGGCTTCCCGCTGTTCGGACTGTTGATGGCCCGCAAGCTTTACAGCTCCGGGGAGTTCACCATCTCCGGCTTCATCGCCAAGAAATACGGCACGTCCACCAAGCTCGCGGTGTCGATCATCATGATCTACGCGCTGCTACTGGTGAACGTCGGCAACTATGTCAGCGGTGCCGCCGCCATCGCCACAGTGCTCAAGATCAACCTCACTACTGCGGCTTTCATCACCGCAATCATCAGTACCCTCTACTACGTGTTCGGCGGCCTGAAGAGTGTGGCCTACATGAGCATCCTGCACACCGCAGTGAAATATATCGGGGTGTTGATCGTACTGGGCGTAGCCTTGCAAATGACCGGTGGTTTCACGCCAGTGATCCAGAACATGCCGGAGCACTACTTCACCTGGGACGGCACCATCGGCGGCTCGAAAATCATGGCGTGGATCATCGGCACCGTTGGTGCGATCTTCTCCACCCAGTTCATCATTCAGGCGATTTCCTCTACCCAGAGCCCGGATGCGGCCCGTCGTTCGACCTTCTATGCATCGCTGCTGTGCATCCCGATTGCGCTGGCGCTGGGCTTTATCGGTGTGGCGTCCAAATACCTGCACCCGGACATGAGCAGCCTCTACGCCCTGCCGGTATTCCTGCAATCCATGAGCCCGGTCATGGCGGGTGTCGTGACCATCTCCCTGGTGGCCTCGATCTTCGTCAGCGTCAGCACCGTGGCCCTGGCCATCGCTTCGCTGGTGGTGCGCGACTTCTACGTGCCGTGGCGTAAACCTTCGGTGGATCAGGAATTCAAGACCACACGCCTGATCGCTCTGGTGATCGGCTTCGTGCCCCTGTTCTTCGTGTTCTTCGTACCGGAAATTCTTAACCTGTCGTTCTTCACCCGCGCCCTGCGCCTGTCGATTGCCGTGGTTGCCATGGTCGCCATCTACCTGCCGTTCTTCGGCTCGGGCCGTGGTGCCACGCTGGGCCTGATCGCTTCGGCCATCACCACCAGCGCCTGGTATCTGTTGAACAACCCATATGGCATCGACAACATGTACATCGCTCTGGTGACACCGGCCATCGTGATTGCCATCGAACACCTGCTGCCCAAATCCGCCCAGGCCAAACGCCAAGACGCCGAGGTTCCCAATGCCAACCAATGACATTCGCCAGGACGCCTTCCTGCCGACGCCCTACGCCCAGAACCATGCCGCCAACCTGCATGAACTGGCCGACGGTACGCTGCTCTGTACCTGGTTTGCCGGCACTCAGGAAGGCATGGCCGACATCTTCGTCCTGCTGTCGCGCCGCGACCCGCAAACCGGTGTGTGGAGCGAACCGCAAAAGCTGTCCGAGGACTCGACCCGCTCCGAGCAGAACCCGATCCTGTTCCAGGCGCCCAACGGGCCACTCTGGCTGATCTGGACCGCACAGGTTTCCGGCAATCAGGAGACGGCGATCATCCGCCGTCGCCTGTCGCTGGACCAGGGCAAGACCTGGGGTGCCATCGAAACCCTGTTCGACGAAGCCGGCACTTTCGTGCGCCAGCCGCCAGCCGTGCTGGACAACGGCGACTGGGTCCTGCCGGTCTGGTACTGCATCACGGGGCCGGGTGAAAAGTGGGTCGGCAATCATGACGTCAGCGCCGTGATGATCTCCAGCGACCAAGGCGTCAGTTGGTCACGCCATGACGTGCCGGACAGCACCGGCAGCGTACACATGAACGTCCACCAGTTACCGGACGGCACTTTGCTCGGGCTGTTTCGCAGCCGCTGGGCGGACTTCATCTACAGCAGCCGCTCGAACGACCGTGGCCGCACCTGGAGCGCGCCGGCCCCGACCGAACTGCCTAACAATAACTCGTCGATCCAGTTTGTCAGGCTGGCCACCGATGAGCTGGCGCTGGTCTACAACCCGGTCAGTGCCGAAGGTCACAGCCAGCGCCGCGCTTCGCTGTACGACGAGATCGAGGACGAAGGCGACGATCGGGTAACGCCAGGTGCCCGCAGCGATGGCAAGGCAGCCATCTGGGGCATTCCGCGTGCGCCGATGAGCCTGGCCGTCTCCCGCGATGGCGGTCATAGCTGGCCGACTCGTCTGGATATCGAACTGGGTGACGGCTTCTGCCTGACCAACAACTCGCAGGAAAAACTCAACCGCGAGTTCTCCTACCCCAGCATCATCCAGGCCGCCGATGGTAGCCTGCATGTCGCGTTCACTTACTTCCGGCAGAAGATCAAGCACGTGCATCTGCCGCTCAATGCGATTCGCTGAAAGTCCTGCGCCGGCCTGCGAGCCGGCGCACCTTCGGAAGCCCTGAATATGCCCGACCCGATAGAATCCGTACTTGTGACCGGTGCCAGCTCCGGCATCGGTCAGGCCATCGTCGTGCGCCTGCTTGAGCAGGGTTTGCACGTCACCGGCCTGAGCCGTCGTGCGCCAGACCTGCAACACCCGAACTTCACCTGGATCGAATGCGACCTCAATGACTTCAACGCCCTGGACCGGGCGCTGCAACAGACTCCGCAGATCGATGCACTGGTGCATGCCGCAGGCTTCATGCGCACCGCACCGCTTGGGCAACTCAACGATACCGACGGCCAGGCCATGTGGCATCTGCATGTGGCCGCCGCCAGCCATATGGTCAATGCACTTTACCCGCGACTCAAACCCGGTGCCCGTCTGGTAATGATCGGCAGCCGCACCATGCAGGGCGCCGCCGGGCGCAGCCAGTACGCCGCGACCAAGGCTGCGCTGCAAGGCATGGTCCGCTCATGGGCCATTGAGCTGGCACCAAGGGGAATCACCGTCAATCTCATTGCCCCCGGAGCCACCGAAACCCCGATGCTGCTGGACCCGGCTCGCAGCGCAACGCCACCCAACAAGCCGCCGCTGGGGCGTTTTGTGCAGCCCCACGAGATTGCCGGGCTGACCGCGTTCCTGCTCGGCCCGGACGCAGGTGCCATCACCGGTCAAAGCCTGGTGGTATGCGGCGGTGCGTCGTTGTAAGGTTGCACCTCGTTTTCCTGCGTTAGAAGAGCTTGAATGAAAGTCGCCAATCGTCGCCAATCGATACTCGAACTGGTTCTCTCCGGAAAATCCAACGTCGATGAGCTGTGTGCCCAACTCGGCGTTTCGGAAGCCACCGTGCGGCGCGACCTGACAGCACTGGCCGAAGACGGCCTGATCATCCGCACCTACGGCGGTGCTGCGCACATTGGCCAGCGTGAACCGGAAACCACGATTGAAGAACGCAGCCGCCAGCACAGCCAGGAGAAGATGGACATCGCCCTGGCGGCGCTGGCGCACATCAACGATCACGACACGCTGTTCCTGGAAGGCGGCACCAGCACCAGTGCGCTGGCTCATGTGCTCAATCAGCGACGCGGCCTGCATGTCATCACCAATAACCTGACGGCATTGAGCGATCTGGCGCTGATTCCCGAAGGCCGGGTCACGGTGCTGGGCGGCACGTTGCGCCCGTCCAGCATGTCGACTTATGGCGTGGCCGCACAGGCCGCGCTGGAACACCTGAGCGCCGACAAGCTCTTTGTCAGCGCCGATGGTGTGGTGGCGGATCTGGGGTTGTGCGAAGCCAGCGCCGAGCAGGCCTATCTCAAGGAAAACATGCTGGCCCGCGCCGCACAGATCTTCGTGCTGGCCGACTCCACCAAGCTGGGCCGCGCCCGCCAGCAGCACTGGACACCGCTGCGCCAGCCCTGGACGCTGATCACCAACCCGGTGGACGATGAATCCCTGCTGGCACTGTTCAAGGCCCGCAAGTCGATTCATGTGGAAATTGCGTATCCGCAAAAAGGCTGATTAAAGCCTGCCAATATCTCCGGGCTTGAAAACCGCCTCGCCCGCCGCCAGCCCGTTGACCAGCGACTGCCCGAACTCCGGCTGACTGACCTCGAAACGATCTCCCGGCTGAGTACGGATGCCGTCGGCAAAGGACAGGGTCGCCGTGCCGAAGAAGTGGATATGAACATCACCGGGGCGCAGGAACTGGCTGTACTTGAAGTGGTGGTATTCGAGGTTTTCCAGGCTATGGCACATATTGGCCTCGCCGCTGAGAAATTCCTTCTCCCATAACACATCCCCGTTGCGCCAGACACGGCTGGTGCCCACCAGATTCTGCGGCAGATCGCCGACCCTCAGTTCCGGGCCGAACGAGCAGGCCCGCAGCTTGGAGTGAGCCAGGTACAGGTAATTACGCCGCTCCATCACGTGATCGGAAAACTCGTTGCCAATGGCAAAGCCCAGTCGATAAGGCTTGCGGTCGTGACCGATCACATACAGGCCGCTCAACTCCGGCTCCTCGCCGCCATCTTCGGCAAACGGCGGCAGCGTAAAGGCCGCTCCCGGACGCACCACAATGCTGCCATCGCCCTTGTAGAACCATTCCGGCTGCACGCCCGCCTGACCGGCCTGCGGCTTGCCACCTTCGACACCCCATTTGAAGATGCGCATGGTGTCGGTCATCGATATTTCATCGCCGGCCTGCTGATGCATCTTGTCCCGCGCCGAGGCGCTGCCCAGATGGGTCAGGCCAGTGCCGCTGACCAGCAGGTGCGCAGGGTCTGGATGATCCAGCGGCGGCAAGACCCGAACCTCGCGCAGCAACTGCGCATAATCATGGTCAGTGCCAAGCCCTTGCTGATCCACCTGCCGCGCCAGGCTGGAACCCGCTTCGATAGCCTTCAAGGCCAGCTCGCGAACGCTGTCGGCACCCAGCACTTCACGTACCCGGTCACCGTCCACCAGGCCGACCCGACGCTGCCCATGACTCAACTCGAACTGTATAAGCCGCATGAAACCTCTCCTTTCAACGATGGGTTGAAGCGCTTGCCGAGAATTCGGACTCAGGCAGCACGTGCCTGCGCTCCAGTACGCGATAGACAATGCCGGTCAGCACCAGCCCGAACACCATGACTCCAGACAGGAAGTACAGGCCCGACGCCAGATTGCCGGTGATTTCCTTCAGTGCGCCGATCACGAACGGGCCGATGTAACCGCCCAGATTGCCCACCGAGTTGATCAGCGCGATACCGGCCGCCGCACTGGCACCGGCAAAGAACCGGCCCGGCAAGGTCCAGAATACGGCCGTGCAGGAAAACAGCGAGAACGCCACCAGACACAACGCTGCCAGTTGCGCTGCCGGCAAAGTCAGCCAGGCACTGCTGAACAGGCCGATGGCACCCAGCACATAAAGCACGGCCAGGTGTCCGTAGCGGTCGTTGAGGCGGTCGGAACTGCGCGGCACGATCAGCAGGCCGATGATCCCGAAGATGTAAGGCACCGAGGAAACGAAACCGGTGGTCAGGTCACTGCCGCCGAACTGCTTGATCAGGGTCGGCAACCACAGGCCAAGGCCATAGATGCTCAGGGTCACCGGCAGATAGAACAGCGCCAGCAGCAACACCCGCTTGTCCTTGAGAGCATGCAGCGGGTTGCCATGTCGGGTCTGGCCATAGGTGTCCAGATCGTTTTTCAACTCACCGTTCAGCCAGTCTTTCTCGGCCTGATTCATCCATGAAACCTGTTGCGGACCATCCGGCAGCCAGCGCAGCACCGGCCAGGTCAACAGGATCGCTGGCGTACCAATGACGATGAACAGCCACTGCCAGCCATGCAGCCCGAGAATGCCGTCCATGCCCAGCAAGCCGCCGGACACAGGTCCGGTGACCATCATGGCGATGGGTTGCGAGAGGATGAAGAACCCGAGGATCTTGCCGCGATGGCGCACCGGGAACCATTGAGTGATGTAGTAGAGCACGCCGGGAAAGAAACCCGCTTCGGCCGCACCCAGCAAGAAGCGCATCACGTAGAAACTGTAAGGCCCCTGCACGAATGCCATGCCAATGGTGATAGCGCCCCAGGTGATCATGATCCGGGCGAACCAGCGGCGTGCGCCGAAGCGCTCCAGCATCAGATTGCTGGGGATCTCGAACAGAAAGTAGCCGATGAAAAACAGCCCGGCCCCCAATCCGTAGGCCGCATCGCCGATGCCGATGTCCGCCCCCATGTGCAGCTTGGCGAAGCCCACGGCCGAGCGGTCCACGTAGGCAATCAGGTACAGCAGAATCAGGAAGGGAATCAACTTCAGGGTGATGCGACGTATAAGCCTGAGTTCCTGGCTCATGAAGGCGGTCTCCATTTTGTTTTTGTTATGGAACCTCGATTACCGACCGACTATATAGTATTACTATTTAGACTTACAACTCTTCCAATGATCGATATTTAGGCTTACCTTAGCCGAAAGCAACGCAATTAAGTCTTACAATAAGAGAGCCGAGCATGTCTGATTCCGATAAAAAACCGACCCTGCGTTCTGCCCAATGGTTTGGCACCGCCGACAAGAACGGCTTCATGTACCGCAGCTGGATGAAGAACCAGGGCATTGCCGATCACCAGTTTCAGGGCAAACCCATCATCGGTATCTGCAACACCTGGTCGGAACTGACGCCCTGCAACGCCCACTTCCGCACGATTGCCGAGCACGTCAAACGCGGCGTGATCGAAGCCGGCGGCTGGCCGGTGGAATTCCCGGTGTTCTCCAACGGCGAATCCAACCTGCGCCCCACCGCGATGTTTACCCGCAACCTGGCCAGCATGGATGTCGAAGAAGCGATTCGCGGCAACCCCATCGATGGCGTCGTGCTGCTGACCGGCTGCGACAAGACCACACCGGCCCTGCTGATGGGTGCTGCCAGTTGCGACGTGCCAGCCATCGTCGTCACCGGCGGGCCGATGCTCAACGGCAAGCATCAAGGCAAGGACATCGGTGCCGGGACCATCGTCTGGCAAATGCATGAGTCCTATAAGGCCGGGCAGATCGGCCTGGACGAATTCCTCTCCGCCGAAGCCGGCATGTCCCGTTCGGCAGGCACCTGCAACACCATGGGCACGGCCTCGACCATGGCTTGCATGGCCGAAGCGCTGGGCACTTCCCTGCCCCACAACGCCGCCATTCCAGCCGTGGACTCACGCCGTTACGTGCTGGCGCATATGTCCGGCATGCGCGCCGTGGACATGGTGCGCGAGGACCTGCGCCTGTCGAAGATCCTCACCAAAGCGGCGTTCGAGAACGCAATCCGGGTCAATGCCGCGATTGGTGGTTCAACCAATGCCGTCATCCACCTCAAAGCCATCGCCGGGCGTATCGGTGTGGATCTGGAACTCGATGACTGGACCCGAATCGGACGCGGCATGCCGACCATCGTCGACCTTCAGCCTTCCGGGCGCTTTCTGATGGAAGAGTTCTACTATTCGGGCGGCCTGCCCGCCGTATTGCGGCGCATGAACGAAGCCAGCTTGCTGCCCAACCCCAATGCATTGACCGTCAACGGCAAGAGTATCGGCGAAAACACCCGCAATGCGCCGATCTACGGCGAAGACCAGGTCATCCGCGCACTGGACAACCCTATTCGCTCCGATGGCGGTATCTGTGTGCTGCGCGGCAACCTCGCGCCACTGGGCGCCGTGCTCAAGCCTTCGGCAGCAACGCCTGCATTGATGCAACATCGTGGCCGGGCCGTGGTGTTCGAGAATTTCGAGATGTACAAATCGCGCATCAACGACCCGGATCTGGACATCGATGCCAGCTCGGTGATGGTCCTCAAGAACTGCGGCCCCAAGGGTTATCCAGGCATGGCCGAAGTCGGCAATATGGGCCTGCCGGCCAAACTGCTGGCCCAGGGCGTGACGGACATGGTGCGGATTTCCGATGCACGCATGAGCGGCACCGCCTACGGCACGGTGGTGTTGCATGTTGCGCCGGAAGCCGCAGCGGGCGGACCTCTGGCGGTGGTGCAGGAAGGCGACTGGATCGAACTCGACTGCGCCAGCGGGCGGCTGCATCTGGATATCCCGGACGCGGAACTCAAGGCACGCCTGGATGACTGGCAGGCACCCCAGCAGTTACTGGCTGGCGGCTATCGCCAACTCTATGTCGACCGGGTAATGCAGGCAGATCAGGGCTGCGATTTCGACTTTCTGGTCGGTTGCCGAGGTGCCGAAGTGCCTCGTCATTCACATTAAGTGACGATAATGGCGGGAAGCCACACTGGCTGCATAAGTACGGCTCCCGCCCTCTGTGTTGTGCAATGTTATGATGCGCGGCATCACTGCCAGGATCGACTTGCGTTCCCATGGATTACCGAAAACCCTCCGACCGTAAAAGCATGCACTCGCGCATCGTCCAGGAACTGGGCATGCAGATCGTTTCCGGCCGCTTCAAGCCTGACGAAAAACTGCCTGCCGAAGCCCTGCTCTGCGAGGAATACGCCGTCAGCCGTCCAGTGTTGCGTGAAGCCACAAGGGTTTTGGTCGCCAAGGGGCTGGTGTATTCCCGCCCGCGAGTGGGGACGGTGGTCAAGGCACGACGCGAATGGCACCTGCTCGACCCGGATGTGCTGCATTGGGTAATGCAAAGCTCGCCGCAGAACGAGTTTTTCAATCTGCTGACCAGTGTGCGTGCGGTGATCGAACCAGCGGTTGCGGCATTGGCGGCGCAATATGCGACCGATGAAGAAATCGCCTCGATCAGCGAAGCCTACCAGCGCATGGAAGATGCCCCGACGCCTGAAGCCTTGCTGCAGCCGGACCTGGACTTCCACAGCCGTATCGCCGACGCGACCCACAACGACCTGCTGGCCCATTTGTGCAACATGCTGTCACTGGCGTTGCGTGAAGCGCTCAAGCATTCCAACCAGCGGCCCAACCTGCATGAACTGGCGCTGCCGCGACACAAGGCGATTCTCACCGCCATCCAGAACCGCGACGCCCTCGGCGCCCGGCATGCAACGCTGGTGCAACTGGATGATGCGAGGAATGCGTTGAGTGTGGTGTTAGGGGTTCGCGAATAGATTCAATCGTTGTATTCAATGCCCTGTCGCGGCCAAGGCCCCTCCCACAA
>NZ_JBMDJL010000007.1:0-248313 GCF_057809175.1 Pseudomonas sp. FG43 | reverse complement strand
CCGCGACCCCCGGCGTGACAGGCCGGTATTCTAACCGACTGAACTACCGCTGCGCATGTGTTGCTTCATTCCTGAAAGCCCTCGTGAAACAGCTTCCAGACTCAACGATGGTGGGTGATGACGGGATCGAACCGCCGACCCTCTGCTTGTAAGGCAGATGCTCTCCCGGCTGAGCTAATCACCCTTTGCTTCGCTGAGGCCGCGAAATTTACGCACCTACCGAACCTAAGTCAATACCCTGCTTGAAGTTTTTTTAAAAAACACCTTTCAGAGATCAATTGCGGGCCACCAGCCAGAAACAAAAAAGGCGCGATCTCTCGCACCTTTGCTTGCAGCTTAAAGCCTGTAGCTCAAAACTCACTCCACATAAATCATCTTTCTGGTCATACCACCATCGACCACGAACTCCTGGCCTGTGACGAATCCGGCATTCCGGGAAAGCAGCCAGGCCACCATGGCCGCGACATCATCCACGGTCCCTACCCTGCCAGCCGGATGCTGGGCGTGGTCGATTTCCGACAACGGCTCGGCACGACGCTGGGAAGGATCCCGCGCATCGATCCAGCCAGGACTCACGGCGTTGACGCGAATCTCCGGACCGAGACTGATGGCCAGCGCATGAGTCAGGGCCAGCAGGCCGCCCTTGCTCGCCGCGTAGGCCTCGGTATCGGGCTCGGACTGTCTGGCACGGGTCGAACTAAGATTGACGATGCTGCCGCAATGAGCGCGCAGATACGGCGCACAATGCTTGGCCAGCAGCATCGGACCGCTGAGGTTCACACCCAGCACTCGATTCCAGTGAGCCAGATCGAGGCTTTCGAGAGTGGTGTTATGGGGGTCGGCAACGGCCGCATTGCACACCAGCGCATCAAGGCGACCAAAGCGCCTGAGCACTTCGGCCACACCTGCGGCTACCTGATCCTCGCTGGCAACGTCCATGGCAATGAACAGGGCGTTGTCACCCAACACCCCGGCCACTTTGGCACCCCGTGAACGATCGAGGTCCGCCAGCACAACCTGCCAGCCTTCGGCGATCAACCAGGCAGCAATGCCAAGGCCGATCCCGCGTGCGGCTCCGGTAACCAGAGCCACCCGACCATTGTTGGTGCTGGCGATTTTCATCGCCCAATCGCTCACAACGCCGCCAGACCGCGTGCCAGATCAGCCTGAAGGTCTGCAACGTCTTCCAGGCCGACCGCAACCCGGATCAGGCTGTCACGAATCCCGGCAGCTTCACGCTCTTGAGGCGTCAGGCGACCATGGGACGTGGTACTCGGGTGAGTGATCGTGGTCTTGCTGTCGCCCAGGTTGGCAGTAATGGAAATCAGGCGCGTGGCATCGATGAAACGCCATGCTCCTTCCTTGCCACCCTTGACCTCAAAGCTCACCACGGCACCGAAACCCTTTTGCTGGCGCTGGGCCAACTCATGTTGCGGATGGCTCTTGAGCCCGGCGTAGTGAACCTTCTCGACACCTTCCTGCTGCTCAAGCCACTCGGCGACTGCCTGGGCATTGGCGCAATGAGCACGCATGCGCAGGCTCAGGGTTTCGAGACCCTTGAGGAAGATCCAGGCATTGAACGGACTCAGCGTTGGCCCGGCAGTACGCAGGAAACCGACCACTTCCTTCATCTGTTCGCTGCGCCCGGCCACCACACCACCCATGCAACGGCCCTGGCCGTCAATGAACTTGGTTGCCGAATGCACGACGATATCCGCACCCAGACGCAACGGCTGTTGCAGTGCTGGCGTGCAGAAGCAGTTGTCGACGACCAGCGTCGCACCCTTGGCGTGAGCGATTTCCGCCAGTGCGGCGATATCCACCAGTTCGGCCAGCGGGTTGGACGGCGACTCGACGAACAACATTTTCGTGTTGCCCTTGATTGCCGCATCCCAGCCGGACAGGTCTGCCAGAGGCACGTAATCGACTTCGATACCGAAGCGCTTGAAGTACTTCTCGAACAGGCTGATGGTCGAGCCGAACACACTGCGCGACACCAGCACATGGTCGCCCGCGCTGCACAAGCTCATGACCACCGAAAGGATCGCCGCCATGCCGGTTGCCGTGGCAACTGCCTGCTGCGCGCCTTCCAGCGCCGCGATGCGCTCCTCGAAGGAACGCACGGTCGGGTTGGTATAACGCGAATAGACGTTGCCTGGAACCTCACCCGCAAAACGCGCGGCTGCATCGGCAGCCGTACGGAACACATAGCTGGAGGTAAAGAACATCGGATCGCCATGCTCGCTTTCCGGCGTGCGATGTTGCCCGGCGCGTACGGCGAGGGTATCGAAACCCACGCCTTCAAGGTCGCTGTCCAGCCGACCGGCATCCCATTCCTGAGTCATGCCGTCACTCCTTGTTCGATTAGTTATTGTACAGATCGATGATAGCGCTCACTGCCTGGCTTTTTACCTTGGAAGCGTCGTTGCGCGCATGCTCGATCTTGTTCAGATAATGCTCGTCGATATCGCCGGTCACGTACTTGCCGTCGAAGACCGAGCAGTCGAAGTTGTCGATCTTGATCTTCTTGCTACCACTGACCGCTTCAATCAGGTCAGTCAGATCCTGATAGATCAGCCAGTCGGCACCGATGAGGTCGGCAACGTCCTGAGTGGTGCGGTTGTGGGCAATCAGTTCATGAGCACTCGGCATATCGATGCCGTAGACGTTGGGGTAACGCACTGCCGGAGCAGCCGAACAGAAGTAGACATTCTTGGCGCCCGCTTCGCGAGCCATCTGAATGATCTGCTTGCAGGTGGTACCACGCACGATGGAGTCATCCACCAGCATCACGTTCTTGCCACGGAATTCCAGCTCGATGGCATTGAGTTTCTGGCGCACGGACTTCTTGCGTGCAGCCTGACCCGGCATGATGAAGGTGCGGCCGATGTAACGGTTCTTGACGAAACCTTCGCGGAACTTGACGCCCAGGTGATTGGCCAGCTCCAGCGCAGCCGTGCGGCTGGTGTCCGGAATCGGGATCACCACATCGATATCGTGATCGGGACGCTCGCGCAGGATCTTGTCCGCCAGTTTCTCGCCCATGCGCAGACGCGCCTTGTAGACCGAGATGCCGTCGATGATCGAGTCCGGGCGTGCCAGATAGACGTGCTCGAATATGCACGGAGCATATTTCGGGTTGGCCGCACACTGACGGGTGAACAGCTTGCCGTCTTCAGTGATGTAAACCGCTTCGCCCGGAGCCAGGTCGCGAATCAGGGTAAAGCCCAGCACGTCCAGGGACACGCTTTCGGAGGCGATCATGTACTCGACGCCTTCGTCGGTATGACGCTGACCGAACACGATGGGACGAATGGCATCCGGGTCGCGGAAACCGACAATGCCGTAGCCGGTGATCATCGCCACAACGGCGTAGCCACCACGGCAACGGTTATGCACGTCGGTCACGGCCGCGAAGATATCTTCTTCGGTAGGCTGCAACTTGCCACGCACGGCCAGTTCATGGGCGAAGACGTTGAGCAACACTTCCGAGTCGGAGCTGGTGTTGACGTGGCGCAGGTCAGATTCGTAAATCTCCTTGGCCAGTTGCTCGACGTTGGTCAGGTTGCCGTTGTGCGCCAACGTGATGCCATAAGGCGAGTTGACATAAAACGGCTGAGCTTCGGCCGAAGTCGAGCTGCCCGCAG
This sequence comes from Pseudomonas sp. FG43, assembly GCF_057809175.1. Lineage (NCBI taxonomy): Bacteria > Pseudomonadati > Pseudomonadota > Gammaproteobacteria > Pseudomonadales > Pseudomonadaceae > Pseudomonas > Pseudomonas sp. FG43. Next base: position 244,666 of record NZ_JBMDJL010000007.1, on the reverse strand, counting down.
TTGGATAGCGCACATGACCAATCCCCATGTGCCCGACCAGACGCTGCATATGGCGCTGATGGAACACATCACGCACCAGACCATTGTCCTTGCGCAGAAATAACCGGCCTTCATGACTGGTCACGATACCGGCAGCGTCCTGGCCGCGGTGCTGGAGGACGGTGAGCGCGTCATACAGCGCCTGATTGACGTTCGACTTACCGACGATACCGACGATGCCACACATGCGACACAACCCCTACTTAGTGGAACTTGATTTACCAAGCACTTCCTGCGGCATTGCAGCCGGCAGGATCTGCTCCTTGAACGGCAGCTCAGCAGGAACGCTGATGCCGCTGGCGAGCCACTTGCTGGACATCCCGAGAATCAGGTTTTTCGACCAGTCAGCGACCATGAGAAATTGCGGCAGCAGCCTTGACTGCTGCCACCATTGATCCTGTTGTACCGGCCCCAGGCTCAACAGCCCGACCGCTACAACGACAAGCAGGCCTCCGCGCGCAGCGCCGAAGACCATACCGAGAAAACGATCCGTCCCCGAAAGCCCGGTGACGCGAACCAGTTCGCCGATAAGAAAATTGACCATGGCGCCGACCAGCAATGTGGCGACGAACAGAATGATGCAGCTCGCAATCACGCGGGCCGAAGGTGTATCTATGTAATTGACCAGATACTGGGACAGCCCCGCGCCGAACATCCAGGCAACAACGCCCGCGATGATCCAGGTCAGCAGAGACAAGGCTTCCTTGACGAAGCCGCGCTTGATGCTGATCAGAGCGGAGATGGCGACAATTCCGATAATCGCCCAGTCAACCGGAGTAAATGGCACGGTGCAGCCTACAGACTGATGAGGCGGCGCATTTTAGCAGAGCGCCCGCCTGCCGGTAAGCTGCGATTCGCGATGCGTTGCGACTTTTAGCCACGCTCTGGCTGAAAGCGCACCACAATTCCCTTGAGTTTCTGCTGTTTGTCCAGCTGATCGCGCAGACGATCGGCCTCGGCACGTTCGATCAACGGTCCGACAAACACCCGATTCACACCATCGGCGGTACGAATGTAAGCGTTATAGCCTTGGGTACGCAGGGTCTTTTGCAGATTATCGGCGTTGGCACGATTGGACATGCTGGCCAACTGTACAGACCAGCTCACCGAAAGCCCGTTGGCATCGACACCGCCCGCAGCCGCCTTGGCAGTGGCTGGCGCAGTAGCAACAGGAGCGGCAGGCGCCGGAGCTGGAGTCGGGGCTGGAGCCGGCTTGGCAGGCTTGGGCGCCGGCACCGGTGCAGCAGCCACAGGAGGAGCAGGTGCGATCGGCATCGATGGCGGCAACTGGCTGGCCACGTTGGTGCCCTCTTCACCCGGCACAGGTTCCTGCGGCAGGATTTGCGGCTCGGGCACCGGCACCGGCTCCACCTTGACCTGCGGAACCACCGGAGCCTGAGGCGCAGAAGGCGCTTCGACCTGTACCTGACGCACTTCGTCCTGACGTGTGAACAGCATCGGAAGAAAGATGACCGCCACAGCAATCAGAACCAGGGCACCTACCATTCGCTGCTTGAATACTTTATCCAGCAAAGCCATTTGCAGCTTCCTCATCGGTGTACCGGGCCAACCACTCCAGAGCCTCGGCCACACAGTAAAAAGATCCGAACAGCAAAATCTCGTCATCGGCCGTCGCGTTTGCGCATTGGGCTTCAAGCGCCAGCGCAACACTGTCGTAAGACGCTACTTCAGCGCCAAGGTTCTGCAGCACCGACTGCAATTGTTCGGCAGATCGGCTACGAGGCGTAGGCAGTGGCGCCACCGCCCAGCTCTGGATACTGGAAACCAGTTCTTCAGCCACACCCTCCAGATCCTTGTCCGACAGCAGGCCAAACACCGCAAGGCGCTTGCCGAGCACAGGCCGCTGAGCCATGCGCTGAGCCAGAAACCGTGCAGCATGCGGGTTGTGGCCGACATCGAGCAACAGGTTCAAGGTCTTGCCCTGCCACTGGAACACACGGCGATCAAGACGACCGGTAATCCGCGCAGCCGACAATGCAGAGCCAATGATCTCGGGTTGCCATGGCATATCCAGTAACAGATAAGCCTGGAGTGCCAGTGCAGCATTCTCCATCGGCAGATCCAGCAAAGGCAGACCGGAAAGCTCGACCACCTGACCCGCCTTGTCACGGCCACGCCAGTTCCAGCCCTGACCTGTAACGGTCAGGTCGAAGTCACGGCCACGCAATGACAAGGGACAGCCTAGCCGATCCGCCTGCTCAAGCAATGGCGCAGGAGGATCAAGATCGCCACAAAGTGCCGGACGGCCCTGACGGAAAATACCCGCCTTCTCGAAGGCAACCGACTCACGAGTATTGCCCAGCCAGTCGGCATGATCGATACCGATACTGGTCACCAGCGCGAGATCGGCATCCACCAGATTCACGGCATCCAGGCGACCGCCCAGACCGACTTCCAGCACGACAGCATCCAGACGGGCCTGCTCGAACAGCCAGAAAGCAGCGAGCGTACCCATCTCGAAATACGTCAGGGTGATATCGCCACGCGCCGCCTCGACAGCGGCAAAGGCATCACAGAGTTCGGCATCGGAAGCTTCGACACCCTGCACCTGCACACGCTCGTTATAGCGCAGCAGATGCGGAGAACTGTAGACACCCACCTTGAGGCCCTGGGCCTGAAGCAGGGCTGCGACGAATGCGCATGTCGAGCCCTTGCCGTTGGTGCCGGTTACCGTGACAACCCGAGGCGCAGGCCGGGTAAGCCCCAATTGCTGCGCCACCTGTCGCGAACGATCCAGCCCCATGTCGATGGCCGAGGGATGCAGTTGCTCCAGATAGGCGAGCCAGTCGCCCAGGGTTTCAGGGGTCATACAGTGGCCGGTGCCGGTGGAACGACTATAGGCTCAAGAACAGGCGCGACGAACTTGGGAGTCGGCAGGTTCATCATCTGAGCCAGCAGCTTGCCCAGACGCGGACGCAGTTCACTGCGCGGGATGATCAGGTCAATGGCGCCATGGTTCAGCAGGAACTCGCTGCGCTGGAAGCCTTCAGGCAGCTTTTCGCGAACAGTCTGCTCGATGACGCGAGGGCCTGCGAAACCGATCAGGGCCTTTGGCTCGGCAACGATGACATCGCCCAGCATCGCCAGACTGGCGGATACACCACCGTAGACCGGGTCGGTCAGCACGGAAATGAACGGCAGACCTTCTTCACGCAGACGCGCCAGAACAGCCGAAGTCTTGGCCATCTGCATCAGGGAGATCAGGGCTTCCTGCATGCGGGCACCGCCGGAAGCAGCAAAGCAGACCATCGGGCAGCGATTTTCCAGCGCATAGTTGGCAGCACGTACGAAACGCTCACCAACGATTGCACCCATCGAACCGCCCATGAAGGAAAACTCGAACGCCGACACCACGACAGGCATGCCCAGCAGGGTACCGCTCATGGAGATCAGGGCATCTTTCTCGCCGGTCTGCTTCTGCGCACCGACCAGACGATCCTTGTACTTCTTGCTGTCACGGAATTTCAGGCGATCCACCGGCTCCAGATCCGCACCCAGCTCGGCGCGACCTTCGGCATCCAGGAAGATGTTCAGGCGGGCACGAGCGTCGATACGCATGTGGTGGTTGCACTTGGGGCAGACGTCCAGGGTCTTTTCAAGCTCAGGGCGATAAAGCACCGCTTCGCAGGAAGGACATTTATGCCAAAGCCCTTCGGGGACCGAGCTTTTCTTGACCTCGGAACGCATGATCGAAGGGATCAGTTTGTCTACCAACCAGTTGCTCATGCTTTATTTCTCCAGTACCGGTTTGGCTCCCACGCCTGGCGTTCGACACCAGGCGCATGCCCTTAGCTTAAATTCGTATAGGTGGCGGTGATGACGGGCAGCGGTCGGCAAGACCTGCATGACCCTCGACCCCACTGTTAATCGGCGACACACGCAAATGCAGTCGCTCGTTCAATCCGACCCGCATACTTATGGCGGGGACAGGCTTATGGACGGCGGCAAAGCGCCAACCGTCACATCAAGCGCCGTGGACCGCACTCATGAAGGCAAGAATCTTGTCGCGATCCTTGATGCCCTTGCTCTTTTCGACGCCACCACTGACATCGACGGCATATGGCCTGACCTGAGTAATGGCTTGCGCCACGTTGGCAGAAGTCAGCCCGCCAGCCAGGATGACCGGCTTGTCCAGATCATCGGGAATCAATGCCCAGTCGAAGGTTTCGCCCGTACCACCGGGCACGCCGTCAACATAGGTATCGAGCAGGACTCCGCGAGCGTTGACGTAGGCACGGCAGATGGCAGCAATGTCATCACCCGCCTTGACCCTGAGCGCCTTGATGTAGGGACGGTGGTAGCCATCGCACTCTTCGGGTGTTTCATCGCCATGAAACTGCAGGAGATCCAGCGGCACGGCATCCAGGGTTTCATTGAGTTCGCAACGACTGGCATTGACGAATAACCCGACGGTGGTGATGAAGGGCGGCAATGCGGCGATGATCGCCCGCGCCTGCTGCACATTCACGGCCCGCGGACTTCTGGAATAGAACACCAGACCGATGGCATCCGCGCCCGCCTCGACGGCAGCCAGAGCATCCTCTATGCGGGTAATCCCGCAGATCTTGCTGCGAACGGCTGACATGTGGTGAAAACCTCAGACCTTTCGGAAAGTCCCGGATGTTAGCAAATGCTTTTCGGGTCGTCAGCCGTCAAGTTCGCTGAAGCCTGTAAGAAAGTGCGGACCGATGTAGCGATCCGGCAGCGCAAACTCATCCCTGTACTCGACTTGCACCAGATACAGTCCGTAAGGATGCGCCGTGACGCCACCGGTACGGCGGACGCGGCTTTCCAGTACATCACGCGCCCACTCCACAGGCCTCTCCCCTGCCCCGATGGTCATCAGCACACCCGCGATATTGCGCACCATATGGTGCAGGAAGGCATTGGCCCGCACATCGATGACAATCATCTTGCCATGCCGGGTGACACGCAAATGGTGCAACTGCTTGACGGGCGACTTGGCCTGACACTGCCCGGCACGGAAGGCGCTGAAGTCATGGGTGCCGACCAGATACCGGGCAGCCTCGGCCATGCGTTCGACGTCCAGCGGCCGGTGATTCCAGGTGATTTCCTGGCCAAGGTGCGCAGGGCGAATCTGGTCGTTGTAGATCACGTAGCGATAGCGACGTGCAATCGCCTTGAAGCGAGCATGGAAATGAGCCGGCATGACCCTGGCCCACGTGACGCTGATATCGTGAGGCAGATTGATATTGGCGCCCATGACCCAGGCTTTCATCGTCCGTTCGGCCCGGGTATCGAAATGCACAACCTGCCCGCAGGCATGCACACCCGCATCTGTACGCCCTGCGCACATCAGCGAAACGGGTGAGGCCGCGACTTTGGACAAGGCATCCTCAAGGGTTTCCTGCACCGTCAGAACGCCAGACGCCTGACGCTGCCAGCCGCAATAACGCGAGCCCTTGTATTCCACGCCCAGCGCGATTCGGGAAAAGCCCTCGGCAGCCATCTCGGCGGCCGGGTTGTCTATGTTCGCCAAGGTGCTACAGCCTGTGAGTCTGCGAAAAGGCGGCCATTATACGGGCGTCGAAAAAAGACGCCAGTGAGCAGACACGCAAATGAAAACGGCCGCAAAAGCGGCCGTTCCAGTGCAGCAGAACATGAATCAGGCCAGACGCGCCAACATCTCGCGCGCTTCACTCTTCTGCCCGTCATCCCCTTCGCTGACCACTTCATCGAGAATATCCCGAGCGCCGTCGGCATCGCCCATATCGATGTAGGCCCGCGCCAGATCCAGCTTGGTCGCTGCTTCGTCGACACCCGACAGGAAGTCGAACTCGGGCTCGTCTTCCAGCGCAGCATCTTCAGCCGTGAAACGAGGCTCATCGAGCGGTGGATGCTCAAGGTTCTGCGAGAGACGATCCAGTTCCGCGTTGACGTCTTCGATCTCGGAAGCAAAGGCCTGGCTCGCCTGATCGGTTTCGATCTCGTCAGCCAGTGACAGATCGAAGTCCTCAGGCAGCTCCAGATCCTCCAGAGATGAAGGTGCCGGCTCACCCAGATCGAGCGGATCCTCGCCCAGGCTCAGCAACACATCATCCTCTGCCTTGAGCGCTGGCTCCTCTTCCGAGAGATCCAGATCGAAATCGGCCAGATCATCAACCCCTGCCGCGGCCTGGGCATCTTTCTGCTGCTGCATGATGGACTCGAAACTCAGCTCATCGTCAGCACTCACAGCCGGAACAATCGGCTCATCCAGTAGCAGATCGTCCAGATCGTTGATCGTGGAAACCTCAGCCACTGGCGCTTCCTCGAACTCGTCCAGGCTCAGATCGAAATCATGATCGAACGGATCGTCCTCTTCTGCTACAGGCTCGGGCACCACAGGCGCAGGCTGCTCGGCAACCAGCTCCGGCTCCGGCTCAAGGTCAATCTCCGGTTCTGGAGCAAGCTCAGGCTCGGGTTCAGGAGCAAGCTCAGGCGTCGGATCTTCAGGATCCTCAGCCAGAAGCTCTTCCACGTACTTGGCATCCAGTTCCGCCGCAACGGCCGCGGCCGTCACAGCAGCCGCCGCTGCCGCAACAGCAACCTCAGGGGCCACTGTCGGTGCAGGCGCTGGCGCAGGAGCCGGCTCAGGTGCAGCAGGCGCCGGAACAGGTTCAACAGCTACCGGAGCCTTTGCCGGCTCTGGCGCCTTCTCGGTCGAGTCTCGATCCTTTAGCTGCTCGACCTCAGCATTACGCTTTCCCGCAGCCACCAACTTCCGCTCATGGGCCGCATAGGCTTTGTTGTTACCTTGCTCGGAGTAGATTTCCATCAGCTTGCGGCGAATGTCATCACGCGCCGGATCTTCCTTGACCGACTCTTCAAGCAATTCGATAGCCTGATTCATCCGACCGTAGGCAATATGGATCTCGGCCTGTACCAACGGATCAGCCGGACGCTCACGGGACGCCGCAGCGGCAGCAGCCGGAGCTGCGCCCATCTTGACGTTCGGTGGCGGCACATCGAGCCCATCGAAGCTGGCTTGCGGCACATCCATGTCCATATCGGAAACGAAATCGGACTCCTCAGCCAGGGCTCGCGCCATTCGCTTGTGCTTTTCAGACTCGGCCTTGGCATTGCGACGACGCGCCAGGAACAACAGCAACAGCGCCAGAACCAGAAGAACACCGCCACCAATCAGCCCCAGCAATACCGGATTGTTGAGGATGTTGTTGAGCGGATCTTCTTCCTGGACAGGGACAGGTTCGACGGCCAACGGTTGCTCCGCAGGCGGTGTCGCTACCTGAGCGGCACCGGCTGGCAAGGCATCTTCAGGGGCCACTTCACCCGCTGGCTTGAGCGGCGCACCATTGGCGTCGACCAGCGCAGCCGGCACCGCAGGATTGACTGGCGCAGCAGCACCCGCCTGAACCTTGGCCAGTTGATCGTTCTTGAGTTCGATGAGGCGCTGCAATTTGTCGAGCTGACTTTGCAGATCGTTCATGCGGCTTTTCAGCTCGGCATTGTCACGACGCGAAGTATCCAGCGCCTCCTGAGCCACGGCCAGCTTGTTGCTCAGATCACCATTGCCTGCCGCGCCCTGGGCAGCAGGCTTGCCGTTTGCAGAAACCAGACTGAGGTTGTCACGGGTTTCAACCTGCGACGGAGCCGCACCGGCTCGCGCACGACGGGTTGCATCCACCTGACGGGTGCCCGCCGGCAGACGACGCCCTTCGCGCCAGGCACGATATTGCTGGGATACTTCCGCAAGCGCCTGAGGCTGAGGCAGCGCAGTGGTCTGCTGAGGGGTCGGCAGACGCAGCACCTGGCCTTTTTTCAGGCGGTTGATATTGCCGCCGATGAAAGCGTCAGGGTTAAGCGCCTGAATTGCCAGCATGGTCTGCTGAACCGTACCGCCCGTACGAACCTTGGCGGCAATTTCCCACAGCGTATCGTTGTTGGTGGTGACGTATTGCGCAGGCTTGTCCACGGCTGGAGGCGGCAACGCTGCCTCGGGCGCCGGGGCTGGGGCAGGAGGCGTGGCGGGTGCCGGAGCAGCCACAGGCGGCGCAACCGATGGCAACTGCGCAGGAGCTGCCGGAGCGACAGGTGCTGCGGCTGCGGCAGCTGCGGCGGCCTCTGGCGAGAACTTCGGTGGATCCAGCAACAGGCTGTATTCACGCAGCAACCGGCCATTAGGCCATAGCACCTGAACCAGGAACTTCACATAGGGATCGCGCACCGGCTTGCTGGAAGTAATGCGCAACACGCTTTTACCGCTGGCATTGATAACCGGGGTAAAAGTCAGGTCATTGAGAAATGCCTGTCGCGTCACACCCGCCTGCGCAAAGTCGGCAGTAGTTGCCAGACTGGGAACTACTTGCGCGGCATCCAGACCCTGTGCCTGAGTCAATTCAATTTCGGCTACCAAAGGCTGGTTCAGGGTCGACTTTACCGACAATTCCCCGAGCCCCAACGCCTGCGCCATCCCAGATGACAGCGCCGAAGCCGCAGCAATTGCTAATACCAGTTTACGAACCTGAACCATAGCCCATCCCTTGTTTAAAGATTCCCCGGTATCCGGGGAGGTAGTCCTGCATTGGGTGTAAGGCATAGCGCCGCTAGAAATATTCTTCGAATTGTTGCCAAGTATCTTTTACACATAGCCTTTTATCAACAATTCGCCAACCTGCACAGCATTCAAAGCGGCTCCTTTGCGAACATTATCCGAAGTAATCCACAAATCAAGTTGCTCCGGGTCGTCTATTCCCGCCCGAACACGCCCCACATAAACCACGTCCTGGCCTACCGCATCACCTACCGGCGTCGGGTAATCGCCTGCGTCGACCAGCTCGATACCCGGTGCAGATTCAAGTAATTCATTAACCAGTGCGATATCAACCGGGCCTGCGGCCTGTACCGAGATACTGAAGCTGTCACCAAAGAACACCGGCACCTGAATACAACTGGCCGAAATCTTTAGTGCAGGCAGTACCAGCAACTCACGAAGCTCATCGACCAGCCGCCTTTCAAGCGGAACATGGCCTGACTCGTCCGGCGTGCCGACTTGCGCCAACAGGTTGAAAGCCATCTGGCGATCGAAAAAGCGTGTTTCCAGAGGGCGGACATTGAGCAATTCGGTGGTCTGGCGCGCCAGTTCGGCAACCCCTTCACGACCCAGCGTGGATACGGCAAGACAGGCAGTGACATTGACCCGCACGATATCCAGAGCACTGCGCAACGGTGCCAGCGCCAGCGCCAACGCTGTGGCCGACGCGCTTGGGCTGCTGACCAGATGGGGGCCGGCATTCGCGGCGAGCAAATCGCCATTGACCTCGGGAACCAGTCGGGGCGCCTGGCTGGCAGGCAGAGCGCCGGACAGATCCACAACCGAACAACCGGCGGCAATGGCGCGGGATGCGAAACTCAGGCTGACGGCTGGACCGGCAGCGAAAAACGCCAGCCGGACCTTGCTGAAATCGAACTCATCGACTTCACGCACGCGAACATTCTTGCCCCTGAACGGCACGGAATGCCCTGCCGATTCGGAACTGGCCAGCAGATACAGATTGGCGACAGGAAAATCACGTTCTTCCAGAATCTGGACGATGGTTTCGCCGACAGTACCGGTGGCGCCGATCACGGCGATATCGAAGGACTGACTCATGCAAAAACCTCAGGCAAAACAGGGAGCGGCACTTTAACTGTCGCGATGCCAGCAGGCAATTAACCCTGCAGGCAAGGGACAGGCTCAGGGCTCCAGGCCAATAGTGAAGAATGAGCCATGGCTCCATACACCCAGCCAGCTCTGGCCGTCCACCTGACGCGAAACCGCCAGTTCGACCAGTTCATAAAACACATTACGGTGGATCAGCGCTTCAAGATTGTTGCGCACATGCACATAAGGCGAGGGCTCCTGGGTGACAGGATCGATCAAGACCCGAATCGGATGATCTGGCCCGGCCTCGACTTCATCCTCGACATGAGTGACAAAACGCAGAATCTGCTCTTCACCCTCACCACTCACGTGCAGGCCGACCGCCACGAAAGGTGCATCATCGACCTTGATGCCCACCTTCTCCACGGGAGTGATGAGGAAATAATCATCGCCATCACGACGCAGGATGGTGGAGAACAGACGGACCATGGGCTTGCGGCCAATCGGCGTGCCCAGGTAGTACCAGGTGCCGTCCCGGGCGATACGCATGTCGATATCGCCACAGAAATCAGGGTTCCACAAATGAACAGGCGGTAGCCCTCTGGTTGCGGGGATCTGCGAAAGCAGATCGCTGGCCTTGCCTGAATCACTCATGTCTTGCCTCTAGCGCTCTACACCCAACAACATACGAGCGTAGTCCTCAAGGGGCGGACCAAGCAAATCTTCAGGCTTGGTATCGTAAAGTGTCAGCAATCCGCCACGGCTGCGAATCCGGGCGCTGTCGATCAGATAACGAGTACTGGTTTCGATCAGCATCAACTGGATGACGCCACGGTCGATACCCAGGCGATCCACGGCTTCCTGATCGGCCCATTCATCGTAGGTCCCGATACGGTCATCAGCCTTGGCAAAGCGCGTGTAGAGCAAGTAGTGCGCACCGGCACTGCGCGCTTCGGTCATCGCCTCATCCAGACCTATCGGTGCCTGGGCACGGCGGACCATGGGGAAGTATTCGACAAAGCCTTTGAATGTTTCTTCAGCGACCACATTGGGACGCGGATAAGCACGGCCAGGCGGCACGAAAGCGCCCTGGGCGATATAGATGAAGGAGTCCGGCTGAACGCGCCAGTTACCCAGACGACGGGTTTCACTGTGATCGAGCAGGCCCGCATCGCTGAACTGCTCACGAACCCCCTCCCCCATATCACTGACTTTCATGCAACCACTCAACGCCAACAGCGTCAGCAATAAAACCAGGCTACGCATCATACCCTCCCAGATGCCGGTGACGGAAAACCGGCGAATGGTCGTCGGATGCAGCTTCCGCGCCAAACAAGACGCGAGAGGGTCAATGTGGGAGCGAATTCATTCGCGAGAGGCCGATGAATCCTACAAATGTGGGAGCCAGCCATCAGACCTTTGAAATAGCCCTACAGGTCCGGTTTTGCATCCGGCAGTGGATCGCTGTCGCGCTTGCGCTTGTTGCCCATGCGCACGCCGATATCCATGAGGAAGTGGAAAAAGCCTTCCTGATCTTCCAGCACATTGCTCCAGAACGGCGAGTGATACAGCGCCACAGCGCCATGCACCAGCGCCCAGGCAGCACAGTAGTGGTAATACGGAGGCACGTCTTCAAGCTTGCCTTCGGTAATCCGCCCTTTTATCAGCAAGGTCAGATGCTCGAAGTTCGAGGCGCGGATCTTGTGCAGCTCTTCGACCAGTTCGGGAACCTGATTGCCCTTGACGACTTTTTCTTCCAGACGATCGAAGAGGCGATAACGCTGCGGGTCGCGCATGCGGAACTCGAAGTAGGCACGCGACAGCGCCTCCTTGTCCTTGTCGACGTCGGCAGAGTGCAGCAGCTCGTTCAAGTCGCGCTCGTAGTCGAGCATCAGCCGCAGATAGATCTCGGCCTTGGACTTGAAGTGCTTGTAGATCGTGCCTTTGCCTATGCCTACGGCATCCGCGATCATCTCGACGGTGACACTGTCTTCACCCTGTTCAAGGAACAGCTTTAGCGCGGTGTCGAGAATTTCCTGCTCACGGCGGCGAAATTCACGGATCTTACGAGGTTCTTTCTGCATAAGAAGATCTGTAGGGATCAAAATCGAAGCCGCGTATTATGCCCAAATGGCGCCAGATTGCACGGATCATCCGACCATCTCACCGCATATGGATGAATTGACGCCGCAATTACCCTTCTGGCTACTCAAGCGCAGGCCGCCCCACGAACTCCATGTAGCCGGTAATCACAACGTAAAGAGTGAAATAGGCAAAGATCAACGCCGAGGCAATATAAGACCACTTCAGCATCTTCTCGCCCATGAGTCGCCCACCCTGATGAGCCAGCGCGCACAGGGTAATCGACCAGACTACGCCCGCCGCGAGAAACCCTGCCAGAAAGGACGAAGCACTCGACAGGTCCGAGCCTTGCCGGGCAATCAGCGCCCCGCCAACTGCCGCGAACCACAGAATCGCACTGGGCGAAGACATGGCCAGGAAAATACCGCGAAAGAACAACGATGGTGCCGTAGTACCCAACTGTGCGCCCCCGCTTTCGATACCGGCACTGACACCAACTGCACTTTTCATCATTTTGAAGCACAGGTAAGCCAGTACCGCCGAACCTCCCAGCCAGAGCACATAGCGCACCGCTTCATATTGCAGAAGGACAGCCATGCCCAGCATGGCCAGAACGGCGTACACCAGATCCCCTACGCAAGTCCCCAACCCCAGCCATAGCCCCCTGGAAAACCCTCGCTGCATTGAAAGCGTGATCATTGCGATATTGGCCAGCCCGATGTCCAGACACAGCGAAAGACTCAGCAGGAAACCATTGGAAAATTCCACTCACAACCTCGAAAACTCAGCCACCCTTGCAGTGCAACGAAGGCAATCAGGACAGGAAATGACTCGTCGGACAGCGCCCGGAATCAAGAACATCGGAATTATCGCCCTATCGGCGTATTTCATTTCAAATCAGGGACTTTCAGTAAAGAGGTAAAAATCCACTCAGCAGAGCCGCTCATTGAGCAATCAATAAGCGGTTTAGTATTCCAAAACTGTTTAAAAAATGAACACCCTATACTGGACGCACCACAATCCTGATCAATACTCAAAACGCTGGCGTGTCATACACCCCCAAGTGACAGGCCGGTAAAGGTGCCGATGGACAGCGTACCTTTGTTTTACTCCTAATGGTCTTAACCCGGTTTCACCCCCCAGAATCCGGGTTTTTTTTGCCTGAAATTAAGGAGCTTCAGCGCTTCGGCACACGCGCCAACGGAAACAGCCGGGCAAAGTTTTCGGTGGTCTGCTCGGCAAAACGCTCGTAGGGCTCGCCCCGCAACATCGCCAGGAACTCAGCCACTTCACGCACGTATTGCGGCAGATTTGGCTTGCCGCGATAAGGAATCGGCGCCAGATAGGGAGAATCGGTCTCGACCAGCAGGCGATCGGCCGGCACCTGTCGCGCCACATCCCGCAGCGCATCGGCATTGCGGAAGGTCACGATGCCGGACAGCGAAATATAGAACCCCAGGTCCAGGGCCGCCCTGGCCATTTCCCAGTCTTCGGTGAAGCAATGCAGCACGCCAGCCTGAGGCAAGGCGGCTTCACGCAACAGGTTCAGGGTATCGGCACGCGCCCCACGGGTATGGACGATGACAGGTTTGCCCGTGGCACTGGCCGCCTGCAAGTGCAGACGAAAGGAGGCCTGCTGAAGCTCGGCGGCCTCGGGCTCATAGTGATAATCAAGGCCCGTTTCGCCAATCGCCACCACCCGCGGGTGATTCAGCTCGGACAGCAGCCAGTCCAGGGCAGGCGCTTCGCCAGGCTTGAGATCCAGCGGGTGAATACCCACCGAGCAGTCCACGTCGTCATAACGCTCGGCCAGGGCCTTTACGGCACCGGCATTGTCGGCACTGACACCGATGCATAGAAAATGCCCGACGCCTCTGCCACGCGCGGCTTCAAGGGCAGCGTCCAGAGAGCCATCGTGCTGGGTGAGGTCAAGGCGGTCGAGGTGACAATGCGAATCTACAAGCATGGGTAAAGAGACAACTACATCGTATGAGTGGGACGGTCGGACTTGAGAGCACCAACCAGATAGGTTTCGATCAGGTTACGAGCGGTATTGTCACCGTCGTTGAATTGCACGCCGACACCGGCAGCCCGGTTGCCCTGCGCGCCCTTGGGAGTGATCCAGGTCACCTTGCCGGTCACCGGAACCTTCTCCGGCTCATCCATCAGATTGAGCAGCATGAACACCTCATCGCCCAGCTTGTAGCTTTTGCTGGTGGGAATGAACAGGCCGCCATTCTTGATGAAAGGCATATAAGCCGCATACAGCACGGACTTGTCCTTGATGGTCAGGGACAGAATGCCGTTCCGTGGACCCGTACTAGGTGGCAAACTCATTGCAACTCCTCAAAGGTTCCCAAGACTGCGAGTCTACGCCTGTCCAGGCAGGCCTGCCCACTGCACCAGCAAAGCTTCAAGCAACAACACTCGATTGAGATTGGCCTTGGACATGACTTTCTGCCGCTGCGCCAGTACCCAGTCCTGAATCTCCAGCACCTTGGTACGAGGCGTCTTTTGCGCCAGATACTGCACGACCTTGCGCATATCGCTCAAGCCAAGCCCGTCTTCATCCTGAGTCAACTGGTAACGCAGCATCAGGTGCGACCAGTCGCAGAACCAGTCGAAGAGCAGCAGCAGCGGAATATCCTTCCAGCCTTCCGCCAGTTGGGTCGGCGATTGCTGCTGCTTGAGCAGTTTTTTCACACCATCCACCACCTGAGCCCGCTGCTCGCGAATACCTTGAACCTGAAGCGAAACCGCCGCCAGAGGCGAACCGGCAGCCAGGGTCAGCAGCTCCAGACGCTCATCATCCGTGCTGTCCGGCAAGGCTGTTGCCAGCCATTCCAGGCTGGCCTGCTCGCTGGGCAATGGACAAGCCTGCTGCACGCAACGGCTTTTGATCGTTGGCAGCAACCGGCTGGGCTGATGGCTGACCAACAGCAGAACAGTATTGCCCGAAGGTTCTTCAAGGCTTTTAAGCAGCGCGTTGGCAGCGTTGATGTTCATCGCCTCGACAGGCTCGATCAGCACCACCTTGCGCCCGCCCATCTGCGCGGTCTGCACGACGAAACTCACCAGATCGCGAACCTGATCGACCTTGATGGGCTTGTCTGCCTCTTCAGGCTCCAGCACGTAATTATCAGGATGGCTACCCGCCGCCAGCAACAGACAGGACTTGCACTGCCCACAGGCATCGAGCCCTTCAGGGCGCTGGCACAACAAGGTGTGCATCAGACGCTCGGCCAGCGCTCGCTTGCCGATCCCCACAGGACCATGCAACAGGTAGGCATGAGCGTGCTGGGAACGACCGGCCATCTGTTGCCACAGAGACGTCTGCCACGGGTAGGCTTCAGCCACGTTGCCGCTCCAGCAACTCGGGCAGCAACGCATCCAGAGACGACTGAACCTGAGCCAGTGTCTGCGCCGCATCCACCAAACGGTAACGGGCAGGCTCGGCTTGCGCCCGCGCCAGATAGGTACTGCGCACCGCATCAAAAAACGCCCGGCCTTCCTGCTCGAAACGATCCAGCCGGCCTCGGGCAGCGGCACGCGCCAGGCCCACTTCAACCGGCAAGTCGAACACCAGCGTCAGGTCTGGACGCAAGGCACCCTGGACAAAAGTTTCCAGCGCCGCGATGCGCTCATGGGACAAACCGCGTCCGCCGCCTTGATAGGCATAGGTGGCATCCGTGAAACGGTCACACAGGACCACCTCACCACGCGCCAGTGCAGGACGAATGACTTCGGCCAGATGCTGGGCGCGGGCGGCGAACACCAGCAGCAGCTCGGTATCGGCAGACATGGCTTCGTCGCTGGGTGCCAACAGCAACTCACGAATACGCTCGGCCAGTGGCGTGCCACCGGGTTCACGGGTCAGCAGTACCTCGACACCCTGGGCGCGCAATTGCGCTGCCAGATAATCACGGTTGGTGCTTTTGCCGGCGCCTTCCGGGCCTTCAAGGGTGATGAACAAGCCAGTCACAGGCAATCCTTAGTTATTTTCATTGCGAGGCCGAATCTGTTGGCGGTGCATCGGGCGTAGCCGCAGGTTGAGACTCCGGGGAAGTCGAACCGGACCCGGCAGGTGCTACCGGAATGGGTGCCGGGCTGGATCGGTAATCCGCACGACGCTTGAGCTGGTATTCGCGTACCGCTGCGTTGTGGGCATCCAGGTCGTCGGAGAACACATGGCTGCCATCCCCTTTGGCTACAAAGTACAGGCTGGTGCCTGATACGGGATTGAGGGCAGCATTAATGGCTTCTCGCCCGGCCAGAGCAATCGGTGTCGGCGGCAAGCCGGAAATGACGTACGTGTTGTAAGGCGTCGCCTCTTTCAGGTTGGCCCGGGTCAGCTTGCCGTTGTAGCGCTCACCCATGCCGTAGATCACCGTCGGATCGGTTTGCAGCAGCATGCCCAGCGCCAGGCGACGGACAAACACCCCGGCAATTTCACCGCGCTCGCGAGGCACGCCGGTTTCCTTTTCAACCAGCGAGGCCATGATCAAGGCCTGGTACGGGTCCTTGTACGGCAAATCCGCCGCCCGCTTGCTCCACTCCTCCTCCAGCACATCTTCCAGACGGTTGTAGGCCTGCTTGAGCAATTCGGCATCGGTCATGCCACGCACATAGCGGTAGGTGTCGGGAAAGAAACGCCCTTCAGGGAAGACATCGGAATGCCCAAGCCTGGCCATCAACTGGCTGTCGCTCAATCCGCTCAGGGTCTGTTCAAGTTTGGGCTGTTTGGCCAATGCAGCGCGTACCTGCCGGAAGTTCCAGCCTTCCACCAGCGTCAGGCTGTACTGCACGACTTCCTTGCGCTTCCAGACACCAAACAGCGCCTGTACGTCCATGCCCGGCGTCATGCGATATTCGCCACTGTGCAGCGGCTGCTCGGCCAGATTGAAACGCCAGTAAAGACGCAGCCAGAAGGCATCCTTGATCACGCCGTCGGCCTGCAGGCGATTCAACACCAGGGACGGTGAAGAGCCGACAGGTACGTCCAGCAGTTGTTCCTGGGTGACATTCAGAGGTTGCCTCAACGCTTCCCGTTGCTGCCACCAGGCAAAGCCCAGCGCCAGACCTGCCAGGACTACAGCGATTTCCAGCAATACCAGTATTTTTCGGATCACGAATCAGTTATCCAGAAGTGCTCGAGCAATGTCTTGCAGTTTACGGGTGAGCGGACCAACCGGCCAGTTCAGCCTTGAAAAGCCACGCACCGGCCACACCCCATAAACGCTATTGCACAGAAACAGCTCATCCGCCTGTTCAAGGTCGGACAAGTGCAGGTCACGGATATCGACAGCAATACCCTGATTTCGTGCCTGATCCAGCAACTCGGCACGCATCACGCCCGCCACGCCACAGCGACTCAGGTCAGCGGTCAGCAAGCCACCCTCGCGAACCAGAAACAGATTGCTGTAGACCCCCTCGATCACGCGACCGGAGGTATCGCACATCAGGCCTTCGGCATGCTCGCTGTCTTGCCACTCGGAGCGGGCCAGCACTTGCTCCAGACGGTTCAGGTGCTTGATGCCAGCCAGCAACGGCTGCTCGGCCAGTCGGGTCTTGCAAGGAAAAAGACGTACACCCTGCTCGGCATGAGCTGGCGGATAAGCAGGCGCCGCAGCCCCCTGAAGGATGCGGCGCGAACGGGTATCAGCGGCTGGAGCATAACCGCGCTGGCTATCGCCACGGGTCAGAATCAGCTTCATGACCCCGTCGCCCAGTTGCGCAGCGAAGCGGGTCATTTCAGTACGAAGCAGCGCCTGATCGGCCGGAATGGCCAAACGCTCACAGGACGTTCCAAGGCGCTGTATATGACGCTCGAAGAGCAACGGCTGCCCCTTCCTGACGGCGATGGTTTCAAATACACCATCGCCATAGGCAAGACCTCTGTCCTTGAGGGACAGAGAGTCTTCGGGACAGCCATCAACCCAGGCGAGCATCACTCGCTGAACCGACGGAACACCAGCGAGCCGTTGGTACCGCCAAATCCGAAGGAGTTGGAGACTGCAACATCGATCGGCATGCGACGCGCCTCATGAGGCACGAAGTCCAGATCACAGCCTTCGTCCGGCTCATCCAGGTTGATGGTTGGAGGAGCGACCTGATCGGCAATCGCCAGCACACTGAAAATCGCCTCGACCGCGCCTGCAGCACCCAACAGGTGACCGGTCATGGACTTGGTGGAGCTGACTGCCAGCTTGTAGGCGTGATCACCGAACACCGACTTGATCGCCGAGGCTTCAGCCAGGTCGCCAGCAGGTGTCGAAGTACCGTGAGCATTGATGTAGTGGACCTGATCGGTATTGAGCTTCGCATCGCGCAGCGCATTGACGATACAACGTGCAGCACCGGCACCGTCATCGGGTGGCGAAGTCATGTGATAGGCATCACCGCTCATGCCGAAACCAACCAGCTCGGCATAGATGGTCGCGCCACGCGCCTTGGCGTGCTCAAGCTCTTCGAGCACCAGTGCGCCCGCACCATCGGAGAGGACGAAACCGTCGCGCCCCTTGTCCCACGGACGGCTGGCACGCGCCGGGTCGTCGTTGCGGGTAGACAATGCACGCGCCGCACCGAAACCGCCCATGCCCAGACCGCAGGCAGCCATTTCGGCGCCGCCGGCGATCATGACGTCAGCTTCGTCGTAAGCGATATTGCGCGCCGCCATGCCGATACAGTGCGTAGCCGTGGTACAGGCTGTGGCAATGGCGTAGTTAGGACCCTGTGCCCCCAAATGGATGGACAGGAATCCGGAAATCATATTGATGATCGAGCCCGGTACAAAAAACGGAGAAATCCGCCCCGGCCCCTGATCATGCAGCAGACGACTGCTGTTTTCGATGTTGGTCAGACCACCGATACCCGACCCCATGGCAACGCCAATGCGTTCGCGGTTGGCATCCGTGACCTCAAGACCCGCATTGCGCACAGCCTGAAAGCTGGCGGCCAGGCCGTATTGAATAAAGAGATCGAGCCGACGCGCTTCCTTCGGCGCCAGGTATTCTTCGACATTGAAGCCTTTGACCGAACCACCGAAGCGGGTGGTGAAGGCCGAAAGGTCCGTGTGCTCGATAAGGCCAATGCCACTGCGGCCCGCCAGAATACCTTGCCAACTGCTGGGTACATCGTTACCCAATGGCGAAAGCATGCCCATCCCGGTGACCACGACGCGTCTACGCGACACAGGACTCTCCTTCTCTATTATTGACAAGACATCGCTTTTTCAAAGAAAAAACCGCACGCCGGTAAGAGCAGTGCGGTTTTCACATCACAGCAACAACGATTACAAAGTCTTAGCCCTGGTGGCTGTTGACGTAATCGATAGCAGCTTGAACGGTGGTGATCTTTTCCGCTTCTTCGTCAGGGATTTCGGTCTCGAATTCCTCTTCCAGAGCCATTACCAGCTCAACGGTGTCCAGGGAGTCAGCACCCAGGTCTTCAACAAAGGAAGCGTTGTTAACGACTTCTTCTTCCTTGACGCCAAGTTGCTCGGCAACGATTTTCTTGACGCGCTCTTCGATGGTGCTCATACCTAGTTTTAACTCCTAGTGGAAATGTTCAGGCATCTGGCCAGAGGGTAAGTGTATAGAAGAGGTTTTGCTGATTTCAAGCTTAACGCTCCTCCACCGAACCTCACCCGCCCTTTGCCTATTTGTAGATTGCAGTTTTACAACGGATTTTAGACAGCTCGTATGACACTTTTTGAAACGAACATCCACTTTTAGCTCATGTACATCCCGCCGTTAACCGGGATTGTAGCTCCGGTAACGTAACCTGCGCCTTCGGACGCAAGAAAAGCGACAACATGCGCAATCTCTTCAGCCTGACCCAGACGTCCCAGCGGGATCTGGGTGATCAGGGATTGACGCTGAGCTTCAGGCAGCTCGCGCGTCATGTCTGTATCGATGAAACCTGGTGCCACCGAGTTGACGGTAACGGCACGCGAACCGACTTCACGAGCCAGCGCACGACTGAAACCTTCAAGCCCCGCCTTGGCGGATGCATAGTTTACTTGACCTGCGTTGCCCATGGCACCGACAACAGAGCCAATGCTGATGATACGACCCCAACGAGCCTTGGTCATGCCACGCAGAACGCCCTTGGACAGGCGGAACAGACTGTTCAGGTTGGTATTGACGACATCATGCCACTCGTCATCTTTCATGCGCATCATCAGGTTATCGCGGGTGATACCGGCATTATTGACCAGAATCAGCGGCGCGCCGACACGCTCCTGAATCGTTGCCAGCACCGAATCCACGGACTCGGCATTGCAAACGTCCAGCGCCAGGCCGAAGCCTTCGATGCCGTTTTCCTTGAATGTCGCAGAGATGCGCTCGGCACCCGACTCAGAGGTCGCAGTACCCACGACGACTGCGCCATTGCGCCCCAATTCCAGGGCAATGGCTTGACCAATACCACGACTGGCGCCAGTCACCAGTGCAACTTTACCTTGCAGGCTCATGCAAGCTTCTCCTAATCAGGCCAGTGCCGCGCGTGCGGCGGCAAAGGCGTCCGGGGTATCCAGGTTGTAGGTAATCACGCCTTCGGCGCAACGCTTGTTCAGACCAGCCAACACCTTGCCCGGCCCACATTCCACCAACTGGGTCGCACCATGGCTTGCCAGGCTCTGGATGGATTCCACCCAGCGTACCGGCTTGTACAACTGCTCCAGCAGATCACGCTTGAGCGTGACCAGATCATTCACGGCAGCAGCACTGACATTCTGCACCAGAGGGATGACAGGTGCCTGCCATTCGATGGCTTCGATGGACTCGGCAAAACGCTCGGCTGCCGGACGCATCAGCTCACAATGGGACGGCACACTGACCGGCAATGGCAATGCACGTTTTGCGCCACGGGCCTTGCACAGCTCCATCGCACGCTTCACCGCCTCGGCGGCACCCGCAATAACCACCTGGCCCGGCGAGTTGAAGTTCACGGCGCTGACCACTTCACCCTGAGCGGCTTCGGCGCAGGCTGCGATGACATCGGCATCGTCCAGCCCCAGGATTGCAGCCATACCGCCCTGACCGGCCGGAACAGCTTCCTGCATCAACTGGCCACGGCGCTCGACCAGCTTGACCGCATCGGCAAGGCTGAGGCTCTGGGCAGCGACCAGCGCACTGTATTCGCCCAGGCTATGACCGGCGACGAACGCAGGAACGGCACCGCCCTCGGCCAGCCATACATGCCAAAGGGCAACGGAGGCCGTCAGGATTGCAGGCTGGGTCTTGTCGGTCTGGTTAAGCGACTCGACCGGACCTTGCTGGGTCAACGCCCAGAGGTCATAGCCCAGAGCATCGGATGCCTGCTCAAAAGTATCGAGGATCAACGGATGCTGTGCGCCCTGCTCGGCGAGCATGCCGAGCGATTGCGATCCTTGCCCCGGAAAGACGAATGCGAGGGATGCAGACATGTAACAGGCCCCTGAATTGTTGTCGTCGAAAATAGGCGTCCGGCAATGCCGAACGCAGGAATTCAAATTTGCATGACTGCACGTTTGGATGACTGGCCAGTCGATTGCGTCACATTTTCAGGAGTCACTGCTTTGCAGTAACACTTCCAGCCGCCCGCGCAGGCGTTGCGGCAGGTTTTCCCGAACCTCGATCAGCGCCCGCTGAATCGCACTCTCGAACCCCTGGGCACTGGCCGAACCATGACTTTTGACCACAATCCCCTGCAAGCCCAACAGACTCGCACCGTTATGCCTTGCAGGCGCAAGTTCAGCCTGCAGACGCTTCAACAGAGGCATTGCCAGAACCCCGACCGCCTTCGCCATCAGGTTGCGCCTGAACAGCTCATCCATTCGTGCAGCAATCATGGTCGCCAGCCCTTCGCTGGACTTGAGCAGCACATTGCCGACAAAGCCGTCACAGACCACTACATCCGCCTCGCCGCGATACAAACCATCGCCCTCGACGAAACCGATGTAGTTGAGCCCTTTGGCCGCCTGCAACAACGCGGCCGCCTGCTTCACCTGCTGATTACCCTTGATGTCCTCGGTGCCGACATTGAGCAAGGCAACCCTCGGGCTCACAACCCCAAGCGCCTCGGCCGTGACCGCCCCCATGACCGCAAACTGGTAAAGAGCCTCGGCAGAGCAATCGACATTGGCCCCCAGGTCCAGCAACTGGCAATAGCCGTTGCGGGTAGGAATGGCGGCAATCATCGCCGGCCTGTCGATACCCGGCAGGGTCTTGAGCACGAAGCGCGACAACGCCATCAACGCACCGGTATTGCCCGCACTGACACAGGCCTGAGCCTGACCATCAGCCACAAGCCCCAAGGCAACACGCATCGAAGAATCAGGCTTGCCGCGCAACGCCTGGGACGGACGCTCGTCCATGGTGACCACTTCGCTTGCATGAACAATATGCAGGCGCGAGCGATCCACACCAGGATGGCGGGTAATCAGTTCTTCAAGTAAGGGAGCTTGGCCGACAAGGGCCAGATGAAGCGAGGGCGTAGCAGTCAGGCACGCGAGGCTTGCCTGAACAATGTTGCGGGGACCGAAGTCCCCGCCCATTGCGTCGATCGCAATGATCGGAGCGGACAAGAAATTACTCGTCAGCGCCCTTGTCGATCACTTTACGGCCACGGTATACGCCTTCTGGCGATACGTGGTGACGCAGGTGAACTTCACCAGTGGTCTTTTCTACGGACAGAGTGCTTGCCTCAAGAGCGTCGTGCGAACGACGCATGTCACGGGCAGAGCGGGATTTTTTGTTCTGCTGAACAGCCATAATGATTAACTCCTAAACGTTTGGGTCACGCTTTAACTGCGCCAATACACTGAACGGGTTGGACCGCGTTACCTCGTCCACGCTCGGTTCGGGCTCATCGAGACCCGCCGGTTGCTGGCATTCTTCCGGATGATGAGCAGGCACAATCGGCAAGGCGAGCAAAAGCTCCTCCTCGATCAATGCCAGCAGATCCAATGGATCTTCGCCCAGTTCCAGCACGTCATAACCTTTCGGTAACGACTGGGTATTCGCACCCTCCTTCACCACCGCGTAACTGCACTCGCTGTGGATCGGCAGGGTGACCAGCTCAAGACAACGCTGGCAAACCATCTTGACCGAGACGTCGATGGAACTGTGGATAACCACAGACCGGCGCTCGTCACGCTCGAAAACGAATTTAGCCTGCACCGTACCGACATTGTCGGAAAGCGGGTCGCAGAGTCTCTCCAAATCGGCAAGCAGCACTTCACCTTGAAGGGTAGTGCCACGATCAGCCAATTTGCGCGGGTCAACGTGAGGTGGAATCGGGTCATTCAACATAGGCGCAGCATTCTAGGGATGCCCCCTTGGCATGTCAAAGGAAATTCAGGCCTGTTCGCAACTACGACCTCTCATTAGAATCGACGCTCAGCCCACGGAGAACCGTATGCCATCCCTGCTTCTCGCCTCCAGCTCACCTTATCGTCGCGAACTGCTTGCCCGTTTGCGCCTGCCATTTGCCTGCAAATCGCCCGATATCGACGAAAGCCGCCATGCCGACGAGAGCGCAATCGACCTTGTGCAGCGCCTTGCACGGGAAAAAGCCCAGGCACTTGCCCACGAATATCCGGACCACCTGATCATCGGCTCCGATCAGGTTGCCGTGCTTGGCGGACAGATTCTCGGCAAACCCCACACCTTCGAGCGCGCCCTGGAACAACTGTCAGCGGCCAGCGGCACAACCGTCACCTTCCTTACCAGCCTGGCGCTGCTAAACAGCAAGACCGACCACTGCCAGGTCGACTACGTGCCATTCAGCGTCCACATGCGCAACCTGGACAAAGCCAGCATCGAGCGCTACCTGCATGCAGAGCAGCCTTTTGACTGCGCCGGCAGCTTCAAGGCCGAAGGACTTGGCGTAAGCCTGTTCCGCAGCACCGAAGGCAGCGACGCCACAAGCCTGATCGGCCTGCCACTGATTCGTCTGGTGGACATGCTTATAAATGAAGGGATCACTATTCCCTGAGCCAGAAACAAACAACCCGACCAATGGTCGGGTTGTTTGCTCAATCAAAGATCAGCGCAACACTGGCCCGCTAAAGCCGGCCCACATCGCAATCCGCTCCGCGATACTGGCGCCCAGCTTTTTGGAGAACCGGTCAAAAGGCGACTCCTGAATGGTGTAATCGACGATCTCTTTCTCGCCGATCACTTCACGAGCCACATAGCTCGCACTGCCCAGACCATCGACCAGACCCAGCGAAACAGCCTGCTCACCGGTCCAGACCAGCCCCGAGAACAGCTCGGGATGCTCTTTATCCTTCAAGCGATCACCGCGCCCCTGCTTGACGCTGGCAATGAACTGGCGATGCGTCGTGTCCAGCACGCTTTGCCAGAACTGCGTCTCGTCAGCCTTCTGCGGCTGGAACGGGTCAAGGAAAGCCTTGTGCTCGCCCGAGGTATAGGTCCGGCGATCCACACCCAGCTTCTCCATGATCCCGACAAAACCGAAACCGGCAGCCGTCACACCAATGGAGCCCACCAGACTGGCCTTGTCGGCGTAAATCTGGTCAGCAGCGCTGGCAATGTAATAGGCACCCGAAGCACCAAGATCGGTGATGACCGCGTACACCTTGATATTCGGCTTCTCGGCACGCAGGCGACGGATTTCATCGTAGACATAGCCCGACTGGACAGGGCTGCCGCCAGGACTATTGATACGCAGGATCACACCCTTGGTCTTGGCATCCTCGAAAGCGGTGCGCAGGCTGCCGACAATATTGTCGGCACTGGCCGACTCCTTGTCCGCAATCATGCCCTGCACTTCGATCAAAGCGGTGTGGCTTGCCCCGCGTGAAGCGCTCTTTTCCATATCCATGAGCGGCGTGAACAACAGCAACATGGTGAACAGATAGGCAAAGGTCAGAAATTTGAAAAAGATGCCCCAGCGGCGCGCACGACGCTGCTCCTGAACACCGGCCAGCAGGGTTTTCTCCAACAGCTTCCAGCTTTTTGCATCTTCCTTGCCAGCAACGGTGTCATCCGTTTTTTGCGAGGCAGGCGCTTTCCATTCGTCAGACATATTTCACTCACTCCAACCGCGAAGACTAAACGCCACGCTCACCCAACCAGGTGCGCAATTCAGGAAAACTCTCAATGGACAGACGCGGCTGATACTCACGCAACGAATCCAGGGATTGCGCACCGTAGCCGACCGCAACCGAATCCATGCCAGCGTTACGCGCCATCAGCAGATCGAAGGATGAATCACCCACCATCAGCGAACGCTCGGGCGCAACACCACAATGGGCCATGATTTCATGCAACATCAACGGGTCCGGCTTGCTGGCGGTTTCGTCGGCAGCCCGGGTGATATCGAAATAGCCCTGCCAGTCATTGGACTTCAGAACACGGTCAAGACCACGGCGCGCCTTGCCCGTGGCGACAGCGATGCGATAACCCTCATCGCGAAACGCCTGAATGGCTTCGCGCACACCTGCAAACAGAGGCGATGGCACCTTGTCCATTTCCATATAGCTGTCGGCATAGCGCTGACGGAATTCAAGCAGGTCACTGGGCGTAATGTGCGGGTACAGCGTGCGAATCGCCTCTGGCAACCCGAGGCCGATAATGCCCTTGATCGCCAGATCGTCGCGGGCTTCCATCCCGCCTTTCAATGCCGCCGTACGCATGGCCTCGACGATACGACCGACCGAGTCGGCCAACGTACCGTCCCAATCGAAAATCAACAGATCATAGTCACGACGCACTCAAACGCTCCACAGTCTTGGCCCACATCTCATCGACCGGGGCCTGCAACTTCAACTCGCCCCCGTCAGGCAATGGCACGGTCAGCATATAGGCATGCAGGAACAGGCGCTTGCCACCCAACTCTCGAATCTCGCGACTGAAATCCTCATCGCCGTACTTGGTATCGCCGGCAATCGAGTGCCCGGCATGCAATGTGTGGACACGAATCTGGTGGGTACGACCCGTTACAGGCTTGGCCTCGACCATGGTCGCGAAATCACCGAAGCGACGCAGGACCTTGAAAATCGTCAGGGCCTCCTTGCCTTCGTCATTGACCTCGACCATACGCTCGCCGGAGCGCAGGTTGCTCTTGAGCAGCGGCGCATTGACCTGCTTCTGAGCCGTCGCCCAGTGCCCGCGAACCAGCGCCATATAGCGCTTGTCCACACCGTCGCCGCGCAAGGCAGCATGCAGGTGGCGCAACATGCTGCGCTTCTTGGCGATCATCAACAGACCAGAGGTATCCCGGTCCAGCCGGTGTACAAGCTCCAGCTCCTTGGCATCAGGTCGCAACTGGCGAAAGGCTTCGATGACACCGAAACTCAGACCGCTGCCGCCATGCACGGCGATTCCTGCCGGCTTGTTGAGCACGATCAAGGCCTTGTCCTCGTAGACAATGGCCGCCTCAAGGCGCTGCAACAAACCCTGTGCGACCGGCACAGGCTCATCGCGCTCAGGCACACGCACAGGCGGAACGCGCACGATGTCGCCCGCCTGCAACTTGTACTCGGGCTTGATCCGCCCCTTGTTCACACGCACTTCGCCTTTGCGCAAGATGCGGTAAATCAAGGTCTTGGGCACACCCTTGAGATAAGTGATCAGAAAGTTATCGATGCGTTGACCGGCAAGTTCCGGGGCAACCTCTACCAGCTGAACGCCGGGGGTTGGGGGGGCAATATTCGTCATGCGACAAATCATAACAATTTTTTATGGATTTGAAGCACTTAATGATTGCTGCTATAGTCGCGAACGCCGCCAAAAGCGGCCGGACAGCGGACAAACGGTTGACAACCGGCCCTGACCAGCGCAATTCACGAGGACGGGAGGCCGTCCTACGAGGTGTTCGGTGACAACGGAGCACGCTGGAAACGTAACGAGCGCAGGTGACATGAGGCCTGAAACACGCCGGATCGCAGAGTAACCACTCGCCTTCAGCGCGCACAATTCACGGCCAGTTCACAAAGTGCAGTCGCTTCCAGACGCTACGAGCGAATGTTTCGGGAACAACGCCTCAAGCAATGATGCGCGAACTTCCCATGGAAGCTCGCGGTAAATGCCAACCCGCTGCGGATTCTGCGCGCGGCAGCACCCGAATTATCAGGGATACGTGTAGGGTGGAGATGCACAACCATCGGACTGTGTAGCACAAGGCTTGTTCTAGACGCTTCATCTCGTCCGCTACCGATGGTCGATTCCTCCTCCTGACAAAGCTTTTGCTGTAAAGGGTGCCTTTTGTCACCACAGCAAACAGGAAACGTCGTCGCGACGCCTCGATCCTTCTGATCGAGAACATCGCTAGACAATGGAGTGTCCATACACTCTTGACGTGCCCTGACACCGACCGTGAGAAGTCGTGTGTGCCGAACGCCGTTTCCGGCAGCCCGGAAACCGACGGTACTACATGAAAAGAATGCTGATTAACGCAACTCAACCCGAAGAGTTGCGTGTTGCTCTGGTAGACGGCCAGCGCCTCTACGATCTGGACATCGAGTCCGGTGCTCGCGAGCAGAAGAAGGCCAACATCTACAAAGGCCGGATCACCCGCATCGAGCCAAGCCTGGAGGCTGCCTTTGTCGATTTCGGCTCTGAGCGCCATGGCTTCCTGCCCCTCAAGGAAATCTCCCGCGAATACTTCAAGAAGTCTCCTGAAGGCCGCGTGAACATCAAGGACGTCCTGAGCGAAGGCCAGGAAGTCATCGTTCAGGTCGAGAAAGAAGAACGTGGCAACAAGGGCGCAGCCCTGACCACCTTCATCAGCCTGGCTGGCCGCTATCTGGTCCTGATGCCCAACAACCCGCGCGCCGGTGGCATTTCGCGCCGCATCGAAGGCGAAGAGCGCAACGAACTGCGCGAAGCCCTGAACGGCCTGATCGCTCCTGCCGACATGGGCCTGATCGTTCGCACCGCCGGCCTTGGCCGCAGCAGCGAAGAAATGCAGTGGGACCTCGATTACCTGCTGCAACTCTGGACCGCCATCAAGGAAGCATCCCTGGATCGTGCCGCGCCATTCCTGATCTACCAGGAAAGCAACGTCATCATCCGCGCCATCCGCGATTACCTGCGCCAGGACATCGGTGAAGTCCTGATCGACAGCATCGAAGCCCAGGAAGAAGCCCTGACCTTCATCCGTCAGGTGATGCCGCAGTACGCCAGCAAGATCAAGCTGTACGAAGACAGCGTTCCGCTGTTCAACCGCTTCCAGATCGAAAGCCAGATCGAAACCGCCTTCCAGCGCGTCGTCGAACTGCCTTCCGGCGGCTCCATCGTCATCGATCCGACCGAAGCCCTGGTATCCATCGACATCAACTCGGCGCGCGCCACCAAAGGCAGCGACATCGAAGAAACCGCACTGCAGACCAACCTTGAAGCCGCCGAAGAAATCGCCCGTCAGTTGCGCCTGCGCGACATCGGCGGCCTGATCGTCATCGACTTCATCGACATGACCCCTGCCAAGAACCAGCGCGCCGTGGAAGAGAAAGTCCGCGAAAGCCTGGAAGCCGACCGCGCCCGCGTTCAGGTCGGTCGTATCTCGCGCTTCGGCCTGCTGGAAATGTCCCGCCAACGCCTGCGCCCTTCCCTGGGTGAAAGCAGCGGCATCGTCTGCCCGCGTTGCAACGGCACCGGCATCATCCGTGACGTCGAGTCCCTGTCGCTGGCCATCCTGCGCCTGATCGAAGAAGAAGCCCTGAAAGACCGTACTGCCGAAGTACGCGCTCAGGTGCCGATCCCGGTCGCCGCGTTCCTGCTGAACGAAAAACGCAACTCGATCACCAAGATCGAACTGCGCACCCGCGCCCGCATCATCATCCTGCCGAACGATCATCTGGAAACGCCGCACTTCGAAGTTCAGCGTTTGCGCGATGACAGCCCGGAAGCCCACAACAATCAGTCCAGCTACGAAATCGCTGCTGCCGCTGCCGAAGTGGAAGAAGTTGCGCCGCAAGCCGCAGCCACCCGCACCCTGGTTCGCCAGGAAGCCGCAGTCAAGACTGCACCGCCGCGTACCAACGCACCGGTTCCAGCCCAGGCCGCTGCTCCGGTTGCAGCTCCTGCTGCTCACGAGCCAAGCCTGTTCAAGGGTCTGGTGAAATCCCTGGTGAGCCTGTTCGCCACCAAGGAAGAGCCGGTTGCACCGGTGGTCGTGGAAAAACCAGCCAGCGAACGCCCTGCCCGCAACGAAGAGCGCCGCAACGGTCGTCAACAGAGCCGTGGCCGCAACAACCGTCGCGACGAAGAGCGCAAGCCGCGTGAAGAACGTGCGCCACGTGAAGAGCGTGCCGAACGCGCTCCACGCGAAGAACGTGCCCCTCGTGAAGAACGTGCTCCACGCGAACCTCGCGAAGTCCGTGACGATGCTGCGCCACGCGAAGAGCGTCCGGCTCGCGCACCACGTGAGCGCAAGCCACGCGAAGAGCGTCCTGTGCGCGAACTGCGCGAACCTCTGGATGCAGCGCCAGCCGCAGCCCGTGAAGAACGCCCTGAGCGCGCTCCACGCGAAGAACGCCAGCCACGCCCTCCTCGTGAAGAGCGTCAGCCACGTGCAGAGCAGGCCGCCGCCGCGACCAGCGAAGAAGAACTGCTGAACAATGAAGAGCTGACCAGCGAAGACAACCAGGAAGGCAGCGAAGGCGAACGCCCTCGTCGTCGCTCCCGTGGCCAGCGTCGTCGCAGCAACCGTCGCGAGCGTCAGCGTGACGCCAACGGCAATGTGATCGAAGGCTCCGAAGAGAACGAAGGCAGTGAAGACCAGGAAGCAGGTCAGGCTGTTACCGCAGCTGTCGCTGAAGCCGTAATCAGTGCCCCGGCCGAGGCGCAAGCCAACCGCCAGGCAGAAATTGCCAACGCATCGGCCGAAATACCTGCCGAAGCAGCGGCGCCTGTCGTCGAAGCTCCCGTTGCCGAAGCCCAGCCAGTCGAAGCACCGGCTGTAGAAGCCCCGGTTGTAGAGACACCAGCCATCGAAGCGCCAGTTGCCGAAACCGCTCCAGAAGCGCAAGCCGCACCTGAAGTCGAAGTGCAGCCAGCAGCAGTCGAAGCGCCAGTACGTGCAGCTCAGGCAGAACTGTTTGAAGCACCACAGGCTGAAAACGCGCCAAAGGCTGAAAACATCGTACCGTTCAAGCCAACGCCAGAGCCAACTCCGGAAGTTGCGGTCGAAGCTCCGGTTCAGGCTGACGTGCCGGCTACCGAATCCGCCGAGCTGCCAGTGCCTGCACCAGTCGCCGAGCCTGTACTCGTTCAGGAGGAGCCCGCTCCTTATGCAGCGCCACAAGCCGTCGAGCCTGAGCCGGCACCGCAAGCAGAGCCAGTTGTAGTGGCCGAAGCACCTGCGCCGGTCAGCACCAATGGTCGCGCCCCGAACGATCCACGCGAAGTTCGTCGCCGCAAGCGCGAAGAAGAAGAGCGTCGTCGCCAGGAAGCCGAGCAGGCTGCTGCCGCTGAAACTGAAGTAGTTGCTGCACCGCAAGCCCAGGAAGAGACCGAGCCTAAACCACTCGCCTGATCCCCGGCCCATGAAAAAGCCCTACCTGTGTGAGCAGGTAGGGCTTTTTTGTGTCTGGCGTTTCAGTTCGGCATCAGCAAGCGTGAAGGCACAGCCTCAATACAGATTGGGCTCCATCTCCAGCTCCACACCAAAACGCTCGGTAATGTCAGCCTGGATTCGACGGGCAAGGCTCAACAGTTGCAGGCCCGTGGCCTGACCATGATTGACCAGCACCAAAGACTGAAGCGCATGCACGCCTGCATCCCCCTCACGAAAGCCCTTCCAGCCAGCCTGCTCGATCAACCATCCGGCTGCCAGTTTCACGCGACCATCGGCCTGGGGATAACCCACTACGCCCGGATAGTTGCGCTTGATGGTTTCGCTCTGTTCGGCCGTCACCAATGGATTCTTGAAGAAGCTCCCGGCATTACCCAGCACGGCCGGGTCTGGCAGTTTCTCGCTGCGGATCGCACAGATGACACGACTGACATCAAAGGGGCTCGGCTCCTTGATCCCCATCTCGTCAAGACGCTGGCGAACCGGGCCATATTCCAGATGAAGAGAAGGCGTACGACGCAAGGTAAAACGCACACGCAGGATCAACCAGCGACCAGGTTGCTGCTTGAATACGCTGTCGCGGTAAGCGAACCGGCAATCTTCCAGGGAAAACTCACGCAACTCGCCGGTCTGGCGATCGAGCGCCGTCAGGCTGTGGAAAACATCCTTGATCTCGACGCCATAAGCACCGATGTTCTGCATCGGGGCAGCACCCACCGTTCCGGGGATCAGGCTCAGGTTTTCCAGCCCGGCAAAACCCAGCTCCAGGCAGGACTGCACGAACGGATGCCAGGGCTCGCCCGCCTCGGCTTCGACAATACCCTGAGCGCAATCCTCCTTGATGACACGAATCCCGCGACTGGCCATGCGCAGCACCAGTGCCCGGACGTCATCGGTCAGTAACAGATTGCTGCCACCACCGATCACCAGCAAGGGCACAGCATGTTCGGCGCTATACGCCAGAGCCTGACGCACTTCCTGATCATCACGAGCCTCAGCGAACAGTTGCGCCTGCACATCCACGCCAAAGGTATTGAAGGGTTTGAGTGAAACCCCGGACTGCACCTGCAAGGTCATGCGCTTACCTTCAGTTGAACAAGACAAACCGACATCAAATCTCCAGCAAGCGCCTTACACGCTCAAGGTCTTCAGGCGTATCGACACCGGCAGGCGGTGCCTCCAGAGCATCCGCCACATGAATGCGCACGCCGTTCCAGAGCGCTCGCAATTGCTCCAGGCTTTCGGTGTTCTCCAGCCAGCAAGGTCCCCAACTGACGAAGTCATGCAGGAAACCGGCACGGTAGGCATAGATGCCGATATGACGACGATAAGGCACGCCCTCAGGCAACACGTCCCGACTTGCGGCCAGAGCATCCAGCGCCCACGGCAATGGCGCCCGGCTGAAAGTCAAAGCCAGGCCGTTTACGTCCGCCACCACCTTGACCACATTCGGATTGAACAGCGCAGTGACATCATCGATGGGCTCGGCCAGGGTCGAAATACCGGCTTCAGGATGCGCAGCGAGATTGGCTGCCACCTGATCGATCACCACAGGCGGGATCATCGGCTCGTCACCCTGGACATTGACCACAATGGCATCAGCCGCCAGCCCCAACTGTTCGGCCACTTCAGCCAGACGGTCAGTGCCCGAGTTGTGATCGTCACGTGTCATCAGTACCTGAGCACCGAATGCCTGACAGGCTTCGACAATCCGCGCATCGTCGGTGGCAACCACGACACGTTCGGCACCGCTTTTACAGGCCTGCTCCCAGACATGCTGGATCATCGGCTTGCCCGCGATGGTTTTCAGCGGCTTGCCGGGAAAGCGGCTGGAACCGAATCGTGCCGGAATGACAACCGTGAAAGCCGCTGTCATTTATCCAGACGCTCTTCGGCAGTCAGGGTGCGCGCTTCGGTTTCCAGCATGACGGGGATGCCGTCGCGAATCGGGTAGGCAAGGCCTGCGCCTTTGCTGATCAGTTCGGTCTTGTCGGCACTGAGCTTCAGCGGCCCCTTGCTGATCGGGCAAGCGAGGATATCGAGTAGTTTGGTGTCCATGGGGACTCCTGAGGCAATCATGGAAAAAGACGTGTCAGCTGCTCATCGAACCAGTTGACGAAGGCAGCGCCAGGCACCGCATCCACTGCCAGATACCACCAGTCATCGGCCGCAAAGGAACGGCATTTCACAGCATCCTTCTCGGTCATGATCACTGGCAACGATGGTGTGAAGGTGAGCGTTTGAGCGCTGTAGACCGCATGGTCGGCAAAAGCGTGAGGCACAGGCCGCCAGTGTAATCCTTCGAGGGTATTGAAGAAACGTTGCGGATTGCCGATACCCGCCACGGCATGCAGCGCCTGGCCAGCCGGGAAATGATCCACCGGCTGACGCTCGCCACTGCGCAGATTGATCAGTGCCGCGGGCTTGAGCACAAAGGCATAGCCGTCGTCACGATCTTCAAGGGCACCGTTATAGAGCAAGGCATCGACACTGTTCAGCCGCTCAACCGGCTCGCGCAACGGGCCGGCCGGCAGACAGCGGCGGTTGCCCAGCCCACGTGCGGCATCGATCAGCACCAGTTCGAGATCACGGGCCAGCCGATAGTGCTGCAAACCGTCGTCGCTGAGGATCAGATCAAGCGGTTCGGCAGCCAGCAAGGCGCGCACGGCACGGCTGCGATCCGGGTCGATCATCAACGGCACACCACAACGCTGCACGATCAGCAGCGGCTCGTCGCCCGCCTCGTCAGCGCTCTGATCTGGCAGGACTCGCCACGGCAGGCTTGGCGGCTTTGCGCCATAACCACGACTGACAACCCCCACCCGCAGCCCACGGCTGCGACAGTGTTCGATCATCCACAGAATCAGCGGCGTCTTGCCGGTGCCGCCCACCGTAATGTTACCCACCACCACGACTGGTACTGGCGCCCGGTAGATATCACCCTCA
The DNA here is from genome assembly GCF_057809175.1 of Pseudomonas sp. FG43. NCBI lineage: Bacteria > Pseudomonadati > Pseudomonadota > Gammaproteobacteria > Pseudomonadales > Pseudomonadaceae > Pseudomonas > Pseudomonas sp. FG43. Next base: position 211,449 of record NZ_JBMDJL010000007.1, on the reverse strand, counting down.
CCCGCCAGAAAACGCTTACGCTTGCCATTCACGACGCGCCGGTAAAGGCTCTCAAGGGGACGCAGCAGTGCAAGCGCCGGATGGCCGTTGTACCAGGCATCAAGCAAGCGATCGGTAAGTGCCATCAGTTAGCCTGGTTGGCCTCGACAGTGGTCATGCGCAGATGGCTGAAACCCAGCTTGCCTGCAGCGTCCATGGCAGTAATGACCGATTGGTGGGGAGTCTTGCCATCGGCACTGATCGACAGCGGCAGGCTGGTATCGCCCGCCGACTCGCGTTGCAGTGCTTCGATCAGGGTCGCCAGATCGTTTTTCGGCAGCAACTGGTTGTTCAGGGAAAACAGACCGTCGGCATTGATGGCGATATCCAGATGCTTGAGGTTGGCCTCGGTATCCGGGGTGCCGGTCACCGCCTGCGGCAGATCCACGCGCAACTGAGTTTCACGGGTGAATGTCGTGGTGACGATGAAAAACAGCAGCAGGATAAACACCACGTCGATCAACGACACAAGGTTGATGTCGATGTTCTCTCGCGGCTTGCGACGGCGAAATTTCACTTCTTCTTGCCCCCGGTACGGGCCAGGGATTTCAGATCGACCGGCGCATCGACCAGATCCACATCACGGTCACCCTGCACCACTTCCACCAGACGAATCGCCTGTTGCTCCATGCCGACCACCAGTTCATCGACGCGGCCTTGCAGGAAACGATGGAAGAATATCGCGGGGATCGCGACGATCAGGCCCGACGCGGTACAGATCAGCGCCTTGGAAATACCGCCTGCCAGAGCACCGGCATTGGCCGTGGCTCCCGAACTGTTGAACGAGCCGAAGATATCGATCATGCCCAGCACCGTACCCAGCAGACCCAACAGGGGTGCCATGGCAGCGATGGAACCCAGGGCACTGAGATAGCGCTCCAGGTCATGAATGACCCGTGCTGCGGCCTCTTCTATGCACTCTTTCATGATCTCGCGACCATGCTTGGAGTTGGCCAGCCCCGCAGCGAGGATTTCACCCAACGGCGAGTCGGCGCGCAGCAGCTTGAGCTTTTCGTTGTCCAGTTTCTTTTCCTGGATCCACTGCCAGACCTGTCCCAGCAGGTGCGGAGGCGTTATGCGGCTGGCACGCAACGTCCATAGACGCTCAATGATGATGCCGGCAGCGGCGATGGAACTCAAAATGATCGGCAACATCATCCAGCCGCCAGATTTGACCAGTTCCCACACAATGACCACTCCCTGAAAAATTGGCGCCACTCTAACATAGGCTCGGCGACTGTCCGAAGCCCGAGATAAACATCCGCGCATTCAGTCACGCCAGAAGCGCTGTTCGCCCCGCTCTGCCCGGGGTTGGCCGAAAGTCCCCAGTTGCAGGCCGATGGCTCCCAGCACGGCACTGTCATGGCTGCGAACCCCCTGCCATCGATAACGCGCCATGACCAGTGGATGAGGATGCCCGAACGCATTGTTGCGTCCACGGGAGATCAGCACGCCAACCGGTGCCACTGCACGCAGAAACAGTTTTGAGGAAGAGGTCCGACTGCCATGGTGCGGCGCCTGCAACCAATGGGCGCGCAGATCGAAATCGCTGTTCAGCGCAGCCTGCTCGGCCTGTGCATCGATATCCCCGGTCAGCAGCAATCGCTCACCATTGGCCTCGACACTCAGCATGCAGGAGGACTGATTGCCCTCCTCGGCCTGCTCCCAGCGCCAGGTCGCAAAACGTACACCATCCCATTCCCATGTTTCATCGTTGCGGCACCGTTGGGCATTCAATTGAGGATCAAGCCTGGTCAGTTCACCGCCTATTACCCGCTGAACCGGCAGCGCCCGATGGACAGCAAGCGCGCCTCCCGCATGATCGGTGTCGGCATGGCTGAGTATCATCAGGTCCAGGTTGCGCACACCGGCCTTGCGGATGGCAGGCAGCACCACCCGCTGACCGATATCGAACTCACCAAAGCGCGGCCCGGCGTCATACAGCAGCGTGTGATGGCGGGTACGCAAGAGAATCGCCAACCCCTGCCCGACATCCAGTTGCAGCACGTCGACCTGCCCATGAGGCACCGACTTGATCGGCGGGAAAACACACAGCAATAACAGCGGCCAACCCAGCAAACGCATGGGCATACCATTCGGCATCAATAGAAGCAGAGCGCCCAGCAGGCTCATCGCCCACGCCCAGGCGGGCACCTTGCCTGGCAGCCAGGCGGGCCGGATATCGGCAACGGCCCCCAGAAAAACGAACAACCCCTCCAGCGCAGCCCCGGCCAGCCAGAGCAAACCTTCGCCCATCACAGGCACGGGCAGCAAAAGCGTCCCCACCAAGGCAGGAGGCAACACGATCAGGCTGACCCAGGGCACCGCCAGCAGATTGGCGAGCGGACCACTGATACTGACCGGCAGGTTCAGGGCCAGCAGCATCGGCAGAAGACCAATGGCGATCAACCATTGGGCGCGCGTCCAGCTCTGCCACCAGCCCCATGCGCCGAGACGCCCGCCAAAGATCAGGATCAGAATTGCCACCGCCGAAAACGACAACCAGAAGCCCGGTTGCAAACTGACCAGAGGCTCGAAGATCAAGACCAGATTGAGCGACACAAGCAGTGGCCAGAGAAGCCCAAGATGCCTAAAGCGCAAACGCCAGAGCAGAACCATGCCGACCATCACACAAGCCCGACGCACCGGCACATCGAACCCGGCCAGCAAGCCATACCCCAGCGCCGCACCGAATGCCAGACCGCAGGCCGATGGCAACCAGGGCAGGAAGCGCGGCCATAATCCCCAGCGAGCCAGCCCCGCGACCAGCAGATAGACCACGCCCGCCAACAGCCCGATGTGCTGACCGGAAATCACCAGCAGATGCACGGTGCCGGTGTCCTGCAACACTTGCCAGTCGGACGTCGACAGACCGGAGCCATCGCCCAGCACCAGAGCCGCCAGCCCGCCTTCACGCCCATGAGCCTCGACAGCCAGCAAGCGCTGGCGAATCCCGTCACGCCAGGCGGTACGTGCTGGCACCAGCAACTCCCCGTCCACCACCGTTCCGGTCGCACCAATGCGCTGGGACAGCAGCCAGGCCTGGTAATCGAAAGCATCGGGGTTGACCAGCCCGGCCGGCCGCTTGAGTTTGACAGCCAGCTTCCAGCGCTCGCCGCTACGCACCTCGGGGCCGCCATACCAGGCCACACGAATCAACTGCGGCAACTTCGCCCGTCGCGACCGGGCCTCCTCCAGTTCGAAACGCACCACACCTTCGGCAGAACCCGGCAAGCCGACCACCTGGCCTTGCAGCCATAACGTCTGCCCGTCGAGCCGTGGCGACAGACGATCATCCAGCGCCGACTGCGCCGACACACAGGCCCAGGTGAGTCCGAACAGAAAAAGTGCCAGTGGATAAGTGCGAAACGGCAACAGCATCAACGCGACCACCGGCATCAACAGCAATAGCCAGACCGGCGGCAACGCGGGCAAAAAACGCAGGGCCAACAGACCCAGAGCAAGCGCGATCATCCCTGTGCGCATGAACATCCCTCAAAGCGGTGAGGCGTCAAGGATGAGCGCTACAGAGAAAAATGGGCGGGATGGAGTGTTACCGGTTTTGTTCTTTAACTGCGCCACGCCTGCGTAGGAGCGAATTCATTCGCGAAGGCCTTCGCGGATGAATCCGCTCCCACAGAGGGAATACACATACGAGAAAAGGTTACTGCCGCATCCCGCGCCCGCTCACCAGCAGGCGGGCACAGCCGATATACAGCACCACGGTTGCCACGACCATGAAGGCCAGCGCGATGCTGATCCTGATATCGGAAACCCCCAGGATGCCGTAACGGAAGGCATTGACCATGTGCAGGACCGGGTTGGCCAGTGAGACGGTCTGCCAGAACGGCGGCAGCAGGCTGATGGAGTAGAACACCCCGCCCAGATAGGTCAAAGGCGTCAGCACGAAAGTCGGGATAATCGAGATATCGTCGAAGTTACGTGCAAAAACCGCGTTGATGAAGCCCAGCAGCGAGAAAATGGTCGCTGTCAGTACCACCACAACAATCGTCACGCCCAGGTGATGCACTTGCAGGTCGGTAAAGAACATCGACAGCAACGTCACGATCAGCCCGACCATCAGACCGCGCAATACACCGCCAAGGGTGTAACCCACCAGAATCGTATGCGGCGAAACAGGCGAGACCATCAGCTCTTCAATGGAATGCTGGAACTTGGCACCAAAGAAGCTCGATACCACGTTGCCATAAGAGTTGGTGATCACAGACATCATGATCAAACCCGGCACGATGTACTGCATGTACGTGAAACCGCCCATATCGCCGATTTGCCGGCCGATCAGGTTACCGAAGATCACGAAGTACAGAACCATGGTGATCGCTGGCGGCAGCAACGTCTGCGGCCAGATCCGCATGAAGCGCCGGACTTCGCGATAGACGATGGTGTTCAGTGCAACCATGTTGGGACGGAATTCACCGCTCTGGCCGGTCATAGAGCCACCTTCGCCAGATTTTTTTCCACCAGAGACACAAACAGCTCCTCAAGTCGGTTGGATTTGTTACGCAGGCTCAGCACGTCAATATTCTGCAGAGCCAATTGGCTGAACAAGGCGGTGATGCCAACGCTCTTGTCGACCTGGACTTCCAGGGTGTGGCTGTCCAGCAGCTTGCAGGGATAACCGATCAGTTTCGGCGCGCTCTGGTAGGCGTTTTTCAGGTCCAGCACGAACGTCTCGACAGTCAGGGTGTTGAGCAATTGCTTCATGCCCATGTTCTGGACAATCACCCCATGGTCGATGATGCCGATGTTGCGGCACAGTTGCTCAGCCTCTTCCAGATAGTGAGTGGTGAGGATGATGGTGATGCCTTTCTGGTTCAGTTCAGTCAGAAAGCTCCACATCGAACGGCGCAGCTCGATATCCACACCAGCCGTCGGCTCGTCGAGGATCAACAGGCGCGGCTCGTGAATCAGCGCACGGGCAATCATCAGTCGGCGTTTCATGCCACCGGAGAGCGAGCGCGAAGGCACATCACGCTTGTCCCACAACCCCAACTGAGTCAGGTATTTCTCGGCACGTTCCTTGGCAACTTTCATCGGGATGCCGTAATAACCGGCCTGGGTCACGACGATATCGAAAGTCTTTTCAAACTGGTTGAAGTTGAATTCCTGAGGCACCACACCGATGGAGCGCTTGAGAGCGGCAGGCTCGCGGTCCAGATCATGACCGAAAATATTAACGGTGCCGCTGGTCTTGTTGACCAGGGTCGAGATGATCCCGATGGTTGTGGATTTGCCGGCACCGTTGGGGCCGAGCAAGGCGAAGAAATCACCTTCGGCGACGTCCAGATCAATACCACTCAGGGCCTGGAAACCGTTGCCGTAGGTTTTGGTTAGCTGCCGGATGGACAGAGCAGAACTCATATCGAAAAACACACCAATCTGGGGAAAAAAGAAAATGATTGTAGTTTGAAATAGCTACTTACAAGTTAACGCAGCCCGGCCATGTTGCTTGGCTGCGTCACACAAGTACAGATACATCTATTGATAGTAAGTATTAATGGCGGGGCCAGATACTCAGGTCAAAGGCGTCATGACCGCCTTCTGATAAGCCGGGCGCGTCTTCAGGCGCTCATACCAGGCTTTGAGATGGGGCAACTCGGGACGTTCAATCGGCATTTCAAACCAGCCATAGGCAAAACAGCCCAACGGGATATCGCCCATGCCGAACACTTCGCCAGACAGATAAGGCTGGCGGGACAACGCTTCGTCAGCCACTCGCAACAAGCCGTGCAGGGTCTGGATACCCTCGTTGATCTTGACCCAGTCCTGCTTTTCGGCAGGCGTGCGAACGACACCCCAGAACACCAGACTGAAAGGTGCTGCAATGGTCGACGTGGTCCAGTCCATCCATTTATCGGCCTGAGCGCGGGCTTTCGGGTCGGCAGGATACAAAGGGGTATCTGGCGCATGCAGTGCAGCCAGGTAGCGCACGATGACGTTGGACTCCCAGAGCACGAAGTCGCCGTCTTCGATCATGGGGATACGGCCGTTGGGGTTCTTGGCCCGATATTCAGCCCCGTCCACCAACCCGAACGCACCACCGGCATCCCGGGTTTCATAGGGCACACCCACTTCTTCGGCAATCCACAGTGCCTTGCGCACGTTGCTGGAATTCTTGCGGCCCCAGATCTTGAGCATTGCATTCCCTCGGCAATTGTTCTGAAAAATGTTCGCATGCCAGTCTAACCTGAGAACACCGCAACTTCCTTGACCATGAAGGGTCACTAACGATGTCGGCGCAGATCTGTCGGGCAAACAGTCCTTGTCAGAGGCCAATGTCACCACGGAGGAAAGTTTATGCTGTTGTTGTGGATTGTTGTTCTGGTGGTCGGCATTGCCTGGCTGGCCCATCGACGTACCGACCCGCTGCCTGCATTGGGCATTATTGCGGTCTACCTGCTGGCGATGGGCATTTTCAGCCACGCTCCGGGCTGGTTGCTGACAGTTTTCTGGGTACTCTGGCTGGCGGTTCTCCTGCCATTGGCTCTGCCGGACCTGCGTCGCAGGTTCTTCACGGCACCGATGTTCGCCTGGTTCCAGAAAGTATTGCCACCCATGTCCGATACCGAGCGCGATGCCATCGACGCCGGGACCGTCTGGTGGGACGGCGAACTGTTCAGCGGTCGCCCGGACTGGGACAAACTGCTGGCCTACCCGAAAGCCAGCCTGACCGAAGAAGAACAAGCCTTTCTCGACGGCCCTGCCGAAGAGCTGTGTGCAATGGTCAGCGACTGGGAAATCGGCCAGGCCATGGACCTGCCGCCAGAAGCCTGGGCGCATATAAAGGAACACGGTTTCTTCGCGCTGATTATCCCCAAGGAATACGGCGGCAAGGGCTTCTCGGCCTATGCCCACTCGCAAGTCGCAATGAAACTGGCCACCCGCAGCGGCGACCTGGCTTCCACGGTCATGGTGCCCAACTCACTCGGCCCGGCTGAATTGCTGCTGCACTACGGCACCGACGAACAGCGCAATCATTACCTGCCACGTCTGGCCCGTGGCGACGATATCCCCTGCTTCGCCCTGACCGGCCCGCTGGCGGGTTCCGATGCAGGCGCGATGCCCGACACCGGCATCATCTGCAAAGGCCAGTGGCAAGGTGAAGAAGTGATCGGCCTGCGCCTGAACTGGGAAAAGCGCTACATCACGCTCGGCCCGGTGGCGACCCTGCTGGGTCTGGCCTTCAAGGCCCATGACCCGGAACACCTGCTGGGTGAGGAAGAGGACCTGGGCATCAGCCTGGCGCTGATTCCGACCGACACGCCCGGCGTGGAAATCGGTCGTCGTCACTTGCCACTGGGCGCCGCCTTCATGAACGGCCCCAACTCCGGCAAGGATGTGTTCATTCCCCTGAGTTACCTGATCGGCGGCCAGGAAATGCTCGGCAAAGGCTGGATGATGCTGATGAACTGCCTGTCGGTGGGCCGCTCGATCTCGTTGCCCGCTGTCGGCACGGGTGCAGCCAAATACACCAGCCTGGTAACAGGCCAGTACGCGCAGGTTCGTGAACAGTTCAATGTTCCGTTGTCAGCCTTCGAGGGTATTCAGGAAGCGCTGGCGCGTATCGGCGGCAATGCATGGCTGATGGACAGCGCACGGATACTGACCGCCAATGCCGTGGATCTGGGGGAAAAACCTTCAGTACTCTCGGCGATCCTCAAGTACCACCTGACCGAACGCGGCCGCGAATGCATCAGCCACGCCATGGATGTCCATGGTGGCAAGGGCATCATCATGGGGCCGAACAACTACCTGGGACGCAACTGGCAAGGCGCGCCGATTTTCATCACCGTGGAAGGCGCCAACATTCTTTCCCGCAACCTGATGATCTTCGGCCAGGGCGCGATTCGCTGCCACCCGTTCGTCCTCAAGGAAATGGCTCTGGCCGGACGTGAAGACAAGGACAACGCCGTTGCCGAGTTCGACACCCTGCTGCTCAAGCACATTGGTTTTGCAGTGAGCAACGCGGCCAGCACCCTGGTGCTCAACCTTGGCCTGGGCCATTTCGAGCGGGCACCGGGCGACAGCTTGAGCCAGGGCTATTTCCGGGCATTGAATCGTCAGGCAGCAGCCTTCGCCCTGCTGGCCGACTTGAGCATGATGCTGCTGGGCGGCGAGCTGAAACGCCGCGAGCGCCTGTCGGCAAGGCTGGGAGATGTCCTGAGCCATCTGTATCTGGGCTCGGCGGCGCTCAAGCGCTATCACGACCTCAACTCCCCCGAGCATCTGCGACCGCTGCTGCGCTGGGCCATGGAAGAAAGTCTGGGGCAATCCGAGCGAGCGCTGGACGAGTTGCTGAGCAACTTCCCCAACCGTCTGCTGGGTGGTTTGTTGCGAGTGGTGGTCTTCCCGTTCGGCCGTCGCCATAAAGGCCCGTCGGACAAACTGGGGGCCGAAGTGGCGCAAGTGCTGGGCCGCGCCAAAGGTGACCCGACGCTGGAAGAACTCCTGGCCGGTTGCTACCGCCCGCAAGCGGAAGGAGATCCGGTCGCCGCACTGCAGAAGGCCTGCGACTTGCTGAGCGCAGCCCAGCCACTGCACAAGAAACTGCAACAGGTGCTCAAAAGCGGACAGGTCCAGCCCACACCGGGCGAACATGTCATCGATGCCGCTCTGCGTCTCGGGGTCCTGATGCCCACCGAAGCGCAAAACCTGAAAACGGCAGAAGCGGCACGTCGCAAGGTGATCGACGTGGATGATTTCGACAAGGAGCAATTGACCCTGACACCGGGCAAGACTCGATAACTGTCAGTGCATTACCACAGCGAGCGCGCAGAGCCTTATACTCTCGCGCTCGTTTTTGTCTTTGAGGATCACACCATGGCCGACGTCACTCTCGACCACCATCTCAGCCTGCTGACGCACCTGCGCAGCATTCTGGTCGCGCTGGGCGAGGCCGATCAGGTTCCCGAGGAAAGCCATGCGCTGTTCCTGGAGCGCTTCGACGAACTGATCACGCTTCTGCCGCAAGACCCTATCGAAAGCCAGTACCTGGGCCAGGACATCATCTGCCAGGTGATCCAGCGCTACCCGCAAATCGCCCACCTGGTACCTCGCGACCTGCTCTGGTTCTTTGCCGGTGACTGCCTGCATTTCATGCCGGACGACGAAATCGACATGTATCAGGCACTCGAAGAGCGCCGTTACGAAGCCGAACAGAATGACGAGCCTTTTGACTGGAACCAGGAAAAACAACTGCTGGCCATGTCAGAGCAAAGCAGCAAGCATTGAGTGCTTTTCGCGAATGAATTCGCTCCTACCGTAGGAGCGAATTCATATAACGATCAGCTGATCCCCGCCAACAACTCCCGCGCCATCTGTTTGTGCTGCTCGTCGGACTCTTCGATCACTTGCAGCAAGATTTCCCGTGCTGCTTCGATCTCGCCGTCATCGATCAGGACCTGAGCCTCGTTGATGCGGGTCAGAGGTGCTTCGTCCAGATCCAGCAGGTCGAATTCCGAATCGTCATCCATGAAGCTGTCGAGAAAGTCGTCGCTCAACGAGTCGCTATCGACCGGTTCAATGACTTCAACCGGCTCGATGACTTCAGGTTCGGAAAAATCGCTGAGGAACTGATCGTCGGGCAGCTCGAATACTTCAGGCAACTGGGTAAGGTTCGAGGAGAACGCAGGGTCCACTTCCGGGACGGCCGGTACTGCTGGAGCCGCCGGTTTGCTGCGGGTCGGCGGAGAGTCGAAAGGATCGACCAGATCCCAGTTGGCATCCATCGACAGGTCGTCCAGATTCAACTGGAACTCGTCGATATGCTCAGGGTTGAGCGCAGCGGCGGCCGTTTCGTCGAGCTGAGCAGCGGGTTCGGGCGGCGACGCTTTTTCAAGGCTCGGGGATGTCGCCACTGCTGCCACAACCGCGGCCGCGGCAGGTGCCTGCACGGAAACGTTCATCTGCGGATAACGTGCGCGGATCTCCTGGATTTTCCCGGCATCGACGCCATATTCCAGTGCAGCCTCTTCTTCCTTGGCAAAGCCGGCGACATCGCCCTGCTCGGCCAGCAGTTCAAGCATTCTGATACGAATATCTTCACGCTCAGGCTGTTTTTCCAGAGCACCGCGCAAGATCCCCAATGCCTCGCTGAACCGGCCATAGGCGATATAGATGCTTACGCCATCAAGTGCATCCGGGGCCGCGCCAGCCAGACGTTGCGCAACGGGCGCCCTGACCGGGGACGGGGCAGCAGCGGCGGCGACCGGTTGCGGCTCGGCCACGGCAGGCACCTCGAAAACCGGGAGGATTGTCGACTGGGCAGGTTTGATCAGCGGCTCTTCCGACGCAACAATAGGCTCCAGGTTTTTGCGCGGCTGATGACGACGTCTTGAATAAGCAAACGCCAGCAGGAGCAAGACGATCAGTACCGCGCCCAGCAAAACGGGCCAGCTGATGAAAGAATCGCTCTGCACCGGTTGCGCTGCCACAGGGGCAGGTGCAGCCGGAGCAACAGCCGGGTTGACCACAGGGTTGGCCTGGACCTGAGCCAGTTCGGTGCGCAAGGCAATAATCTGTTTGTCCTTGCCCGCCAACTGTTCCTGCAATTCCTGGGTCGTGACCTTGAGGTCTTCCACTGCCCTGATCAACTGCTGGCTCTCAATGGCGGCGGCAGCCAGTTGATCGGCAGTCCGCTGCGCCTCAGCGGCCTGGGTCTCGGTCGCGGCGGTCTTTGCAGCCGGAGCAGGTGAGCCACTCGGCAATACCGCCGCATCAGGCAACAGCAATACCTGACCGACTTTCAGGGAGGAGTTGGCGCCACTGGCAAAAGCCTGTGGGTTGAGTGCGCGAATGCCCTCGGCCAACTGGCTGGCAGACGTTTTGCCTTGCCCTTGCAGACGCTGGGCAAGCGCGTTGAGCGTATCGCCCTCGACAACGGTGTAACGCTTGCCCTCCTGAGCCGCAGGCGGTGCAACCGGCATGCGCCTCTCGGCCGCTGGCTGGGCTGCACGTTCCTGTTTTCTGTTACGTATCGCAGCCTGCCCTTCCGGGGTGGTGGCCGGGTCGAGCAACAGGGTATAGGTGCGCAACTGGTCGCCGTTGGGCCGGGTCAGTTGCACCATGAAATTCAAGTAGGGCTCAGTGACAGGCTTGCTCGAAACCACGCGGATCACGCCGCGATTACCGTTAATGATCGGGGTAAAGCGCAGGTCATTGAGGAAGAACGAACGTTCGATATCCGCCCTGGCGAAAGCCTCGGGCGAGGCCAGCTTAGCGATGACATCCTCCGGGCCCAGACCGCCGGTTTCCAGCAGCGCGATCTCGGCGTCGAATGGCTGGTTCAAGGCCGAATGCAGGGTGATATCGCCCAGCCCCAGGGCTGACGCCAGTGTCGAATAAAACAGCGATGACAGCACGAAAGAGGCTGCCACCACACTCTTGTGAACACTGGTTACAACCTTGCGCTGCGTGCGACCGTCACTCTCGACAGCAGCCTGAGAACTCTTGAGCATGCGAACCCTTATGGAAATCTTGGCGTAATCAGTCATGGACTTCACTGTCCGTCAGCAGTATGAGCGAGAACCCGTGGCCTCGCCTCAGGATCTTTCCAGATTGGCCAGAATCCGTGCGTGTACATTCATGCACACTCGCAGATCTTCTTCGCTCAGCCCTTCGAACAGTTCGACGCGCAACGCATTGGCGATGGTTTCGATCTTCTCGATCAGGGGACGTGCCGCTTCACTGAGGACAATTTTCTTGGCGCGCCGGTCTTCGACAACAGCCTGACGCTGCACCAGTTCCTGAGCTTCAAGGCTGTCGAGCAGACGCGCCAGGGTCGGGCCTTCAACGCCGATGCTCTGGGCCAGTTCACGCTGGGTCGGCGGCTCTTCGTAGCGCGCCAGATGCAACAGGACCAGCCAGCGGGCCTGGGAAAGGCCCAGACCGGCCAGACGGCGGTCCAGCTCGGCTCGCCAGCCTCGGGTGAGATGCGCAAGTTGCAACCCGAAACGGTGTTCATCAGTCAATGGCATAGAAAACTCATGGTTGAAACTAATTATTAGCGAGCTAATCATGCCCACAGTATTCAGGCAAGCCTGACACCCTGATGTTTCGTCGCGTCCGGCTTACATCTCGAACTCGGACTGCAAGGCCGCCCGAACACAATAAAGGACACCTTCGGGGACTCGCCCGGTGAACATCCCGGCGATTTCCGCAACGGCGGGCAGTTCGCCTTCGCCATCGAGGAAGGCATCCTGAACTTCACCCAGCAAGTCTTCGGGCAGATCCAGAGCCTGCTCCAGTGACAACTGCTGCTTGCCGATGGCTTCGGCAAGCATGGTGTAAACGTTCTTTTCAGAGCACTGCAATTGCCCGGCGATCTGCGCGGGCGTCATGCCGGCGCGAGCCAGGCTGATCAGTTCGTGACGCACATCGGCCACCACGCGAGGCGCTTCTGCCGCACCGCCCAGCACCTCAAGGAACGCCTCGCCATAACGCTCAAGCTTGCGCGCACCGACGCCGCTGACCCGAGCCATCTGCGACATGGTTTCAGGCTTGCTGCGCAGCATTTCCAGCAAGGTCGAATCGGGGAAGATGACATAAGGCGGCACGCCATGTTCTTCGGCCAGCTTGCGACGCAAGGCACGCAAGGCTTCCCATTGCTCGCGCTCTTCGCCACGCACCAGTTGACTGGCCGGGCTGCCGGAACTGCCCTTGGAGGTGGTTTGCGGTTTCAGGTCACGACGCAGTTCCAGCGTGACCTCGCCTCGCAGCAGCGGGCGGCAGGTGTCGCTCAGACGCAGACCGCCGTAACCCTCCAGATCGATATCCGCCAGCCCGCGGGCCACCAGCTGCCGGAACAATGAGCGCCACTCGCCTTCGGAGCGCGCCTTGCCGACGCCGAACACCGAAAGATGCTGATGGCCGAAACTCTCGACCTTGTCGTTGGACTTGCCCAGCAGAACGTCCACCAGATGGCCCACGCCATAACGCTGCCCGGTGCGGTAGATCGCCGACAGGGCCTGACGTGCAGGCTCGGTGGCATCCCAGGTCTGCACGCCATCGACACAGTTGTCGCAATGACCGCACGGATTGGGCATGTCTTCGTCGAAATAGGCCAGCAGCGTCTGACGACGGCAGCGGGTTTCCTCACACAGCGCCAGCATCGCATCGAGCTTGTGATGCTCCAGACGCTTGTGACGCTCATCGCCTTCGGAGTTCTGCAACATCTGCTTGAGCATCAGCACATCTTGCAGGCCGTAAGCCATCCAGGCATCGGCGGGCAGGCCGTCACGTCCAGCGCGACCGGTTTCCTGGTAATACGCCTCAAGAGACTTGGGCAGGTCCATGTGCGCGACAAAACGTACGTTGGGTTTGTCGATGCCCATGCCGAAAGCAATGGTGGCAACCATGATCAAGCCTTCCTCATTAAGGAAGCGCTTCTGGTTGTGGGCGCGAGTCTCGGCAGGCAGACCGGCATGGTAAGGCAACGCCGGGTAGCCGTTGTCACTGAGAAAGACCGCTACTTCGTCGACTTTCTTGCGCGACAGGCAGTAGACGATACCGGCATCGCTGCGCCGCTCGGACAGAAACGCCAGCAACTGCTTGCGTGGCTGCTCCTTGGGCACGATGCGGTAGAAAATGTTCGGACGGTCGAAGCTGGACAGGAAGCGCTCAGCGTTCTGCAGATGCAGGCGCGTGACGATTTCTTCCCGGGTCCGCTTGTCGGCGGTGGCGGTCAGGGCGATGCGCGGTACATCCGGGAACAGCTCGGCCAGTTGCCCCAGTTGCAGGTATTCAGGCCGGAAGTCGTGACCCCATTGCGAAACGCAGTGCGCCTCGTCGATGGCGAACAAGGCGATTTTCAGGTTTTGCAGAAAAGCCAGCATGCGCGGCTGAACAAGACGTTCAGGCGCGAGATAGAGCATCTTGACCTCGCCCTGGCGAATCCGGTTGGCCAGCTCGCGCTGCTGCTCGGGGCTCAGGGTCGAGTTCAGCGAGGCGGCCGAAACCCCCAGTTCGTCCAGCGTCGAGACCTGATCTTCCATCAGGGCAATCAGTGGCGAGACCACCACGCACAAACCATCGCGCAACAGGCCAGGGACCTGAAAACACAAGGACTTGCCACCACCGGTAGGCATCAGAACCAATGCATCGCCACCGCTGGCCACGCGCTCAATAATGGCACCCTGACGACCACGAAAACTGTCGTAGCCGAAGATGTCTTTAAGTACGTGTTGTGCCTGTTCGAGCATAAAAACCCCAGATTGTCCTGCTGCACTGCAAAGCGCGGCAGTATACCCGAGCGATCAAAGGCAAAGGATGACCGGGACATGAGTGGTCAAAATTAACTGTGATCGACCTCTGCGCTGGCGCCCCGGACGCGCAGGGCCTAGAATTCAGCATTGTTTTCTTTCCAAGGTAGTCCGTCCATGTCCTTCGCTGAGCAACTTACCCGCCTGCAAGTCTTCCTCGATGCAGATGAACTGCACGAAGAGGCGCTGGACTACGTGGCCGCTCATGGTTATCTGACAGCCATTTCCATCTGTTCCGAGCAGGTTCCGGAGCGTGAGTGGATCGACGCTCTGTTCTCCGAGCCACCGCACTACTCCAGCGAAGCCCAGCGCGCAGAAATCGAAACCACCCTGAGCCTGTTGCAGGCGCATATCGCCCGCCAGCTGGCTTCCGACGAAGAATTCGAGCTGCCATGCGACCTGGACCTGGGCGACGAACCAGACGACTCCGACCTGCGTGGCTGGTGCATCGGCTTCATGGAAGGCGTGTTCCTGCGTGAAAACGCCTGGTTCGAGAGCGCCGAGGAAGAAGTCAGCGAAATGCTGTTGCCGATCATGGTCGGTTCGGGCCTGTTCGACGAACAGCCGGAGTTCTCCGACATTGCCTCGGATGCCAACCTGATGGACGACATGATCGTCCAGATCCCCGAAGCCCTCACCGCCCTGTACCTGCTGTGCCAGGCCCCGGACGAAAAACCGGCGATCCTCAAGCCCCGTCACCACTGAGTCGGCGCCTATGGCGCAGGACTTGCCGCGCACCAGCCGTCACCGGCTAGTGCGCTATCTGCTGGTGGCTGTCGGCTGGGCAAGCGTAGGCCTGGGTGTCATCGGGATCTTCCTGCCGGTGCTGCCCACCACGCCTTTCCTGCTGCTGGCTGCTGCCTGTTTCGCCCGCAGTTCACCACGCTTCTACAACTGGCTGGTCAATCACAAACGGCTCGGGCCGTGGATTCGTGATTATCTGGCCGGCAACGGCATTCCCCTGAAGGGCAAGGTCTACGCCATTGCCCTGATGTGGGCCAGCATCAGCCTGTCCTGCTATCTGGTAGCACAACCCTGGGCTCGCGGCTTCATGCTGGCCAGTGCAGTGCTGGTGACGATCTATATCCTTCGCCAGAAAACCCTGCACAAGGCTTGAACATCACACCGTATCGACCTTCAGGGAATGATCGCCCAGCATGCCGTTGATGATCGAAGCCGTGTCCGCACCACTGGCGACCCAGCCGCCCGCGCCTGTCGTCACACCGTAATGCCCGGCCAGATCAACGCCCGCCAGATCGATGGTCTGGCTTGCCGCGCTGCCGCTGGCACCGACTTCAATGCTCGATACCAGGTTTGTGCCACTGCCCGAAACCTTGAAGTGCAGATAGTCATCCAGCGAATCACCCTGCACGCCTGCGCCCTGCAATAGCTGAGACAGGTCGAGCTTGTCGGCACCGAACGTGAAATCGACAACCCGGTCATGCCCGGTATCGCCGGCCAGCCACATGAAGGTGTCCTGACCTGCACCGCCGGTCAGCGTGTCATTGCCAGCCCCGCCAATCAGCAGATCGTTGCCATCGCCGCCATACAGACAGTCATTTCCTCCGCCTGCCAGCAACACATCATCGCCATCAGTACCGACCAGAGAATGCCCTTGCTGATAACTGATGCTGACCGGCGCGACATCACTGCCGCCATGGGCATCGCTGGCGGTGTAAGTGCCGTGATAAGTGGGCGTGGTATCGACGGCGCTGTAGTCGATGGTCAGGCCAATCTGGTAAGTGAGCCCTTTATTGATCACGCCCGGATCAGGCTGATGAATCAGGATCAGGCGATAGACATTGTCCTCAGTGGCGGTGATCGTTCCGCCCTCGCCCAGCGGCTGATACTCGCCGTTATCCATTTTCCAGGCCAGCCCCACCTGATCGGACACATGACGGGTGTCGACCGTCAGGGTTTCACCGGCCTTGAGCTCGATATTGAAGATGTCCTGATGGTTATAGGTATCGATCTGCCAGGCACCCAGATAGCCGTTGAGCAACACCATCGCGGTCACGGCGCTGTTGGAATAAAAGTCGCTGCGGCCAAGGTCCCGCACCTGGTTCTCGACCTTGTCCCGAGCCCCCTTGAACTCGATAGTGCCTGGCATGCAGGCCGTGAAATCCGCACCGGGCGCACGCCAGCCTGTATTGAAAACCGTTGGCGTCGCGCTCAGCGGGTCACCATTGGGTGAACGATCATTGGCCAGCAACACTGCGCCGGGCACCTCGATGCAAGGGGCCAGAATGTTGGTGATGATGTTGTCCGCCACGGCCTCAGGCCCTTGGGGCACCGGGACATGGATCAGCAGGTCGGCTCCGGCCAGATCGCCATCGTTGTCGCTGAGCACAAAACCGATCTGTTCGGTCATGGAGGTCCCGACAGCGCCCGGCGTGTAACTGAAAGCGCCGCTCTCCATGTTCACCAGCAGTGTGCCGCCCGTGCTGCTGACCAGCGTGAGTTCGTGAGTAACGGGATCGAAACCGAGCAGAGTGGAACCGCCACAGCCTGTGTCATCCGCGACGCTGATACCGCAGCGGTCATAGAGATAAGTCACGCCCTCAAGAGTGATGGATTTGACGAACCCGCCATCGGCGCCGAACGTACCGCCCGCAAGCAGGCTGCCATTGGCCACTCGGGTATCCATGTCATCGCAGCCTGGCGGCAGACACGGCACTGCCAGCTCGATATCGGCGGCCAGCGGCACATCGTCAACGATCGAAATGTCCAGATGGGCCGAACCCGAGTCACCGTCCAGATCGGTGGCGATCACTTCGATCTGCTCACCGATGCTATTGGTGCCCTCGCCTTCAGGATGTCCCTGGGGATTGAGCAAGGTATAGCTATAGCTGACCTGCCCGCTCAGCGGGTCGTACCCCGTAATGCTCAAGCTGTTGCCCAGCGCGGTGAGTGTCGACAAAGGAAAGCCCGCCACGACCCCGGCAACAATCACCTCGATACCGCCGACCGTCAGGGATTGCAGCCCGTCCGGCGCACTGACCGTGAAAGTGCCGTACTGGGTCAGCTTCCCGGCATCGGGCTGCGAACCGCCACACAGGTTGGCTTCATTGAGTGTCAGCGCACTGCACGACACCTTGACGCAGTGATCGACAGGAGGCTCGACTGGCGGATCAATCGGTGGCTCGACCGGTGGTTCTACGGGCGGAACGACGACGGGTGGCTCCACCAGCGGCGGTATCACCACCGTGACGGGAGGATCGCTCGTCAGGCCGCGCAGGAACTCGGCCTGCCCCTCGGGAAACAGCGGCACCATGGTTAGCCCCTGAGTCGGGAAGCCGATGACAGGCGTCACCTCTGCTCCCGTTTCACTGAGGATCACGGCGGTATGCCCACCGCCTTCTGAGCCAACGGCTTCATCAGCGCTCTGCACAGGCTCCGCGTCCTGCCCTGTGACCTGCTCGACGCTCACCAACAGCCCGAGTGTCGGGGTCAGCGGGTCGAGGGTTTCCACATGGACAGGCTGGCCGTCCAGAATCGATGTATCCAGCAGCAAGCGGCTGTCGCGGCCCAGCGTCAGTTCACCACCGCCCTCAAGCTGCACGGCAACTCCACCGGTTGCGCCTGTCTGTAGCTGCTCGCCTGCAAATACCCGATCCCCCTCCAGCAACACACGCTGAGTTCCACCGCTCGACACTGCTACAACATCGCCTACCGCTTGTCGTACCGTACCGATCACCCTGGCCATATTCCCTCCATTTTTCGTAATGATCGAACCCGAAAACCTTCGGCTCCGTTCTTGAACCGACTCACCTGCGTAACAGATAAAGCCCTGACAACCTTTTAACGACAAAATATCGTCGCCTGACCAACAGGTTGTTTTTGCATGTAATTTCACGCCCTTCACATGCTGACATAATTCCGTCGAAAGCCAATAAACTCTAAAACTCTTCACTTAAGTGGCTGAATAAATGAGCCTGATAAAAACAACCATCGTCTGTATTCCGAAAATGGCATAAGTTTTTTTCGGCATAAGGCATATGAAAAAAACGTCTGAGTTCTCCCAAAAGTTGTTCTTAGCTGTGTTGTTACAAGCCTGACACGGCTGACCGCACGAAAAAGTCATTTTATTGACCAGCAGAACACTATTACGAAGGGAGACGTATTCATGCGCGATTTGACACCGCTTTACAGCGCCGTCGTGCTTGCGGTGGCCTGTGCGCAAGCGCAAGCCATCACATTGACCGAAGCGATCCAGAACACCATCGACCATCACCCGGAAATCAAGGCCAGCAAGAACGAAAGGCTGTCTGCCGGTGAAGAACTGAAAGTTGCCAGGGGCGGCTATCTGCCGACAGTGGATCTGGTGGCCACCTACGGTCGGCAAAAGACCGACAGCCCCAGCACCCGTGCCCTCTACGGCCATGACTCGCAAATCCTGAACTACACCCAGTCCGAACTGCGCCTGCGCCAGTTACTGTTCGATGGCTTCAATACCCCCAACGAAGTGGGCCGCACCCAGGCCGTGGTCAACTCCCGCGCCTATTACGTGCAAGGCACTTCCCAGAGCCTGGCCCTGCGCGCCATCGAGGTTTACCTGGAAGTGCTCAAGTGCCGTGAGCTGCTGACCCTGGCCCGCAACAACCTGCAAGCTCACCTGCGCATCAATGACCAGATCACCCTGCGCAGCGAACGCGGCGTGGGCAGCACAGCGGATCGCGACCAGTCCCTGGCTCGTCGTGCGCTGGCGCAGAACAACTTCTATACCGCACAAGTGGAACTGGCCGACGCCGAAGCCAGCTTTGCCAGCGCAGTAGGTCGCCTGCCGGACGAACTGGAGACGCCGCCATCGATCAAGGGCGAGGTTCCACTGAGCCTGTCCGATGCCCAGCAGAGCATGCTGCTCAACAATCCCTACCTGAAGTCGGCGCAGGCCGATGTGCAGGCCGCCGAGAAGCAATATGAAATCGCCAAGGCGCCCTTTTATCCACGCTTCGATGCCGAACTGGCCGTGGGCGCCAATGACAACCTGCAAGGCGAGGAAGGCCATGACAAGGAATGGCGAGCCGCCGTGATGATGAATTACAACCTGTTCAACGGCAACCGGGACAAGGCACGCCTGAGTTCCAACGCCTACAAGACTGGCCAGGCTCTGGATATCCGCAACAACGCCTTGCGCATGCTCAACGAAAACATGTCGCTGGCCTGGAACGCCATGAACAACGCCCGCCAGCAAACCCCGATTGCCCGTGACTACGTGACCTCCACCACCCGCGTGCGCGCCGCGTATCAGGACCAGTTCGGTCTGGGCCAACGCACCCTGCTCGACCTGCTGGACAGCGAAAACGAACTGTACAACGCCAGCCGACGTTACACCGAAGTGCGTTACACCGAAGAACTGGCCATGTATCGCGTACTGGCCAGCGAAGGAGAGTTGCTGCGCAAACAGCGCGTGGTGCTGCCTTCCGAAGCGGTGGCGCTGAACGAAGTTGAAAACCAGGCTCGCTTGCCCTCGCTGAAGTAAATAAAACCACCCCGGATTAAAACCGATCCGTTTTGTGGGAGGCAGCTTGCTGGCGACGTCAGATGTGCAGGCACTACATATGTGCCGGTTTTACTGGCCCTTTCGCCAGCAAGCTGCCTCCCACACGTTGAATCATCTGTTCTATGGGAGTCCACCTGTGAATCGTATGGAACTGTCCGCCGCCCTCGACCCAGTGCCGAACGACGACGATCCCTTGCTCGATGGCCTGCTGATCCTCTGCAACCTGCACGGCTGCAACACCAGTCGCGCCAGCCTGAGTGCCGGTCTGCCGCTGGACCGACAGCGCTTGAGCAGTACGCTGCTGCCACGGGCCGCCGCCAGTGCCGGATTGCAGGCCCGTTGGCTGCGCCGAGACCTGAACGCCATCGACAGCCTGAATCTGCCGGTCTTGCTGTTGCTCGACCAGCAGAGCTGTGCCGTCCTGAGTCGCTGGGGCAAAGACGGTCGGGCGCTGATCCTGCCCAGTGAAAACGAAGGTGGCGAGCAATGGATCAGCCGCGAGGAACTGGCCCGTCGCTACACCGGCCAGGCCTTGTTCGCCCGTCCGCAGCATGAACTGGAACAACTGCGCGCCCCGTTGCTGCCGAGGGTCAAGACATGGTTTCGTGACACGTTGAAACTGTCTCGCGGGCTCTACAGCGATGCCATCCTCGCCAGCCTGTTGATCAACCTGCTGGGCCTGATGGTGCCCTTGTTCGTCATGCAGACCTACGACCGCGTAGTGCCCAATCAGGCAACCGCGACCTTGTGGGTGCTGGCTATCGGACTGCTGATCGGCACCCTGTTCGAGCTGGGATTACGCCTGATTCGCGCCCGCTTGCTGGATCAGGCCGGCAGCAAGACCGACCTGATTCTCTCGGCCACCCTGTTTGAACGCATCATCGGCATGCACATGCAAAACCGCCCCGCCACGGTGGGTGGTTTTGCCCAGAGCATTCATGACTTCCAGGGGCTTCGGGAATTTCTGACCGCCGTCACCCTCACCAGCCTGATCGACCTGCCATTCGCCTTGCTGATGCTGGGCGTTATCGGTTTGCTGGGCGGCTGGCTGGTGTTGATCCCGCTTCTGGCCTTCCCCCTGACCGTTGCCTTTGCCTGGACTATTCAGGTGCTGCTGCGCGACACCGTACAAAAGAGCCTGAGCCTGGGCGCAGCACGACAAGCCTTGCTGGTCGAAACCCTCGGCGGCCTGGAAACCCTCAAGGCCTGCAATGCCGAAGGCGAGCGTCAGCACCAATGGGAAAACACCCACGGCGCCCTCACCCGCCTGGACAACCACGCCCGGCATCTGGCCGCACTGGCCAGCAACAGTACGTTATTCATCCAGCAGTTCTGCGGCATGGCAACCATCGTCGCCGGGGTCTACAGCATCATCGCGGGCAACCTGAGCGTCGGCGCGCTGGTGGCCACTTACATGCTGGGCAGCCGCGTGCTCGCGCCATTGGGCCAGATCGCCGGGCTGATCACCCGCTATCAGCAAGCGCAACTGACCATGAAAAGCACCGACACCCTGATGGCCTTGCCTCAGGAGCGAGACACCCGCCAGCGTCCACTGCAATGCCCGCCACTCAAGGGCGCATTGAGCGTCAGTAATGTCAGCTTTGCGTATGGCCAGCAAAGCGCACCTGCACTGAACAACATCAGCTTCAGCGTCGAACCGGGCGAACGGATCGGCATCATTGGTCGCAGCGGCTCCGGCAAAAGCACCTTGGCACGCCTGCTGATGGGCTTCTACGCACCCGACGAAGGCCAGTTGCTGCTGGATAAGCTCGACCTGCGGCAACTGGAAATCACCGCACTGCGCCAACAGATCGGCTACGTCGCCCATGACTTGCCGCTGCTGGCCGGCAGCCTGCGCGACAACCTGACCCTCGGCGCTCGCCACACCAGCGATGCCCGCATGCTGGAAGTCGCCCGCATTACCGGCGTCGATGAACTGGCCCTCAAGCATCCCCAAGGGTTCGACCGGCCTGTGGGCGAGCGCGGCCAGTTGCTGTCCGGTGGGCAGCGTCAGGCCGTGTTGCTGGCGCGGGCACTGTTGCGTGATCCGCCGATCATGCTGCTGGACGAACCCACCAGCCACATGGACAACGCCAGCGAAGACATCCTGCGCCAGCACCTGCATCAGTTGATGCCCGGCAAGACATTGCTGCTGGTCACCCATCGCATGTCGATGCTGAACCTGGTGGATCGCCTGCTGGTTCTGGACAACGGCAAGCTGGTGGCCGACGGCCCGAAGACTGCCGTGATCGACGCGCTGCGCAAGGGCCAGGTCGGCCCGCCACCTGTTTGAGGAGCATCACCATGTCAGTCACTTACGGGCTGCGCCGCCGCTTGAAACCCGAAGCCGGGTTCATGAACGAACGCAACAGCGCCATGCAGCAAGACTCATCAGACTCGCAACGCCTCACGGTCTGGGTGGCCACGGCGCTGATCCTGACCGCGCTGATCTGGGCGAAATATGCCGTGCTCCAGGAAGTCACCACAGGGGAAGGCAAAGCCATTCCGTCCAGCAAGGTACAGGTGATCCAGAACCTGGAAGGCGGCATCGTCACCGAGATTTTCGTCCGCGAAGGCCAGGTCGTGAACAAGGGCGATACGCTGCTGCGCCTGGACGACACGCGCTTTCTGTCCAACCGTGGCGAAAGCGAAGTCGACCGCCTGACCCTCACCGCCCAGGTCGAACGCCTGGCCGCCGAAGCCGAAGGACGGCCCTTGCTCCTGCCACAAGAAGTGATCGACAAAGCCCCGCAAGTCGCCGCCGATGAGCGTGCGTTTTATGAGTCGCGACAGCGGCGTCTGAGCGGGGAACAACGCACCCTCAACGAACAACTCAGGCAAAAGACCCAGGAACTGGCCGAGTTTCGCTCCCGCCAGGAACAGTTCCGCAACAGCCTTGCGCTGGTGCAGCAGGAACTCGACATGTCAGTGCCACTGGTGGGCTCAGGCGCTGTTTCACCCGTGGAAATCCTGCGCCTCAAACGCAACGCCGTGGAAATGCGCGGCTCGATGAACGCCAACACCCTCGCCATCCCCCGCGCCGAAGCCGCCATCAACGAGATCAAAAGCAGAACCCAGGAATCGGAACTGACCTTCCGCAGCGAAGCCTCCCGCGAACTCAACGAAAAACGCTCCGACCTCGCCAAAATCAGCGCCAACCGCATCGCCATCGACGACCGCATGACCCGCACCACCGTCACCTCCCCGGTACGCGGCATCGTCAAGACCCTCAAGGTCAACACCATCGGCGGCGTCGTCCAACCCGGCAGCGACCTGCTGGAAATCGTGCCACTGGAAGACAACCTGCTGATCGAAGCCAGAGTCCGTCCGCAGGACGTCGCCTTCCTGCATCCGGGGCAGAAAGCGATGGTCAAATTCAGCGCGTATGACTACACGATTTATGGAGGGTTGCCGGCGCGGCTGGAGATGATCGGCGCGGATACGGTTACGGATGACAAGGGGAACAGTTTTTATCTGATACAGGTACGGACCGACAGGAATCATCTGGGCGGGGATGATCGGCCGCTGCTGATTATTCCGGGGATGGTGGCGACGGTGGATATTATTACCGGGGAGAAGAGTGTGATGGATTATTTGTTGAAGCCTGTGCTGAAGGGGGGGAGTGAGGCGTTGAGGGAGAGGTAGGGGAAATCACTGTGACCGCTTGATCTCATTCGCAAGCCGGACAGCATCGCCTCTGAGTTCTTCAAGCTTTTCGTTCAACTCGAAATACCCGGCTTTCCAGCAGAAAACGCCATCTTTAGAACTCTGCCCAAGAATCAGATCAGCTCTTCGGTTTTTGGACCCATATTTAAATACCACATAGATTCTGTTTGAAAACGAGCAAGCCACTTCAGACTCTTTACCAGCCTCATCAAAAAACGCAACATCATGAATTAAATGAAGTTTCCGTAGGAGCGAATTTATTCGCGAGAGGCCCGTACATCCGAAGAAAATGTATCGCCTTCAATGACGTCTCGCGGATAAATCCGCTCCTACCTGCTCTTGCTCGGTCAATGGAGGGTGAGTTCTTTTCCCTGAGCCTTATTGGTGCTGTTACTGCTAAACCTAGCCATTGCATCGAGCGCGCGAGTGCATGGTTTTGCAAGCGGTGAAAGGCAGTCCGGCCAAATCGTCGCCAGTCATTGATGTGCAGGCAGCACTGCGCTGCATGACATGACGTTTCAACACCACAGGCCGATGGCTGGCCATAAACGCGCCTCGACTTCAGCCATGCGCTTGAGCCTTCGCGGCATCACTCACTCAACAGCCCGGCTCGTCTCATCAATCCCAAGCCGCCTGCGCCGAGCAACCAACGCCCGACGAAATGACAAATCGGCATAGTCCAGAAAAAGCCGCGCAAGATGGTTGAGCACCTTCTCCTCCCCTTCACTACCCGCTACAAAATCGAAACCCAGGGCACGCTTGTTCTCCTCGGGCAACGCCTCCCAGCTTGTCATCAGGTAGGCGTACATGGAGCTGACGATTTGCAGTTGAGTCGCTGGGGGCTTCGGGGTAGATCCTGCGCGGCTGGGGAAGCGTGGACGCGCAGTGCGGGATGATTGCCTGGGGTTGCGAGGGTGGGTTCGCGTTTTCATGGGTTGTGTCCTTTCAGATAGGGCTTCCGGATTTCCTGGGGCCGGGCAAGGCGGTGGCTTTGCTCGGGGGTCATGGCCAAGAATATCTATGCATATCAAATATCTGAAAATCAGTTATATCGTATGAGGCGGTTCAACGAGAGCGGCGTCATGGCAAGAGCACTTTATCGACGAGAACACAGAATGCTCGCGGGTGCTTGACCGGCCACAGTCGTTCATGAGCTATGTAGAAAAGGGCTTGCGGTGGCTAGATCTTGTCCAGTTCCGGAATTTTCCTGCGGTGCTGTGGTATAGGTTGCCGCAGTTCATAAGTGAATATCAGACGGGGTACTGCGGTTATTGGAATGGCTACGTACGAAACCTTAACCAAATTACAAAAAAAATGCGCCACGATCGCAATCCAATGTTACATTCCAGGTATCTGCCTATGTGCCATCATGCAAGGGATTGAGTATGATCGTTGGATTGTTAGTTAGAAACTTTAAAACCTACCAAGCCATTAATTATATAAAGCTTTCAAACGGAAAGTATTTCAGCGCACTAGTCGGAGAAAATGGTGCTGGAAAAAGTTCTGTACTAGAGGCATTGAACAGCTTCTTTAATGGAGCCGACTGGAATCATCATCACTCTCTAAATAAGGGGTACACCGAGCGCGAGCCATTTATATGTCCGATTTTTTTGATCAAAAAGGATATTCTTCCGAGCCTCGGTGAGTTTCAATGGTTTGTTGAAAAGGTCAGCGAGCTAGCATGGTCTGCAAGTGTAAGCGACTTTAATCCCGCCCACAAAGTTCATGCAGAATTATTTTGCTCGCATAGAGGTACAGTAGCAGCAGAAGGCTACGACATCAACAATTACTATCTAATCCCATTCGGTTTGAAAAAAGATCAGAAAAACGCTCTGCCCACTGTATTTTTCTCAATGTTTGAAACTTTGCCAGCTTACAGTTCGTTAATAAATAACTATGGCAGCTCTGTAGGAGCTATAACAATCTTACAGCAGCGCATACTTGAATGTTATAAATTCATCTACCTACCCGCCGATATTGATTTTAAAGAATACACTAGAATCGAGGGCAAAACCATTCAAGCCTTGCTGGGACAAAAGCTTGACACCATTGTCAGGTCATTTATTAAGCGAGAGGACATCAGAACCATTAACTCTAAGCTTAACGAATTCCTAGGATCCATATCGGACAAATTAAGCGTATATGAATATAGAAAACCTGCGCAAAAACAAAACTTAGTAAATCAATCACACTTGACAGAAAAAGTTATTGAAGCTTTTTTTGAGTCAAAGGTCCTTAACAGGAAAGACGGTCGAGAGCGCACACCCGTTAGTGATCTGAGCTCAGGCGAAAAAAGACAAGCGTTGGTTGATGTTGCCAAAGCTTTTTTATTAGCAAATGCAGCACCAACTCATCAACAGATAGTACTGGCCATTGATGAGCCCGAATTATCCTTACATGTGTCGGCATGTTTTGGCCAATTTGAGAAACTCCGAGAAATAGCTGACTCTAAAATCCAAGTCCTTATCACTACTCACTGGTATGGATTTATGCCGATAATTTCAAATGGAGTAGCGGTGTACTGCCCCAAGAACGAACAACCTCCACTACTATTAGATCTAAGATGTTTTAGAGAGGATATAAAAAAGCTCAAAACAGCAACCCTGGGAGAACTACCTATTGAGCTTGAGTTAAAAGGCATTAACGACCTAATACAGTCCATTATCGCATCAATAACTAGCGCCGACTATAAATGGATTATTTGCGAAGGATCAACAGACAGCATTTACTTAAATCACTACATAAAGGACTCAAAACTATTCATAGTGCCGGTCGGAGGTTCACCAACAGTTAAAAAAATCTACAACTACTTATATCTGGCACTTGAAGATGCTAGAAGCGATATTCAAGGAAAGGTTTTTTGCCTAATCGATACAGACAAAAGATTTGAAGCCTTTGATGGCAAAGACTCCTTACCTGGAGTGCAGATACGTAGATTAAAAAATGATGAAGACACCTGTACCACTCAACTTCTTAAAACAAGCGACAACAATGCATCGCCTCCCACAGTCATAGAGGACACATTATTCACTGATAGCTATATTGCTACAATTGACAGTTTTAAGACCCACACAGTCTACGGTCCTTTAATTTCAGAGCTAACAACTCCACTGAAATCAGCAAATAACGACTGGCCATCCAGCCTATCTCTAGGTTTAAACTTTACAGATCGCAAAGCAATGGAGCGCCTATTTGATTCAGAAGGATTCAAAATCAAGTTTGCACTTCGATATATTGAGCTAGATGATGCATCGAGAAAGCTAAAATGGGTGCAAGAGATAGAAGCATTTTTATTAACACCCAAACTAAAAACAACAAAACCAGTACGACGTACATCTCGGACTTTAGAAGAACAGCCAAATTGACTAGATAACACTAAGACAGGATAGACAGCTTGACAGTTCCACACTTTCCAAGCCCTAACAACTACACATCCGCAAAATGAATGAAACTGTTAAGAAGTTTTTCTCTAACCTTTTTCTGATACTAATCCGTCACTTGGGATTGTTTTAACCTGCTACGACAGGTTGCAACCTACCCACTGCGATAAGCAAACACCTTGCAGGAAGCAAACTGCCCTGCAAGGTGCCCATCCACCTATTTCCTCCCCCTCCCAAACGCCCCCTCCAACGCCTCATTAATCACCCGCAAAACCTTAACCCGCGCCCACCGCTTATCATTCGCCTCAACCAACGTCCAAGGCGCAATCTCGGTACTCGTGCGATCCACCATATCCCCCACAGCCTGGCGATACTGCGGCCATTTTTCGCGGTTGCGCCAGTCGTCTTCGGTGATTTTGTAGCGTTTGAAGGGGATTTTTTCTCGTTCCTGGAAGCGTTCCAGTTGGGTCTGTTCGTCGATGGCGAGCCAGAATTTCACGACGACGATGCCGGCGTCGGTGAGTTGTTCTTCGAAGTCGTTGATTTCGCCGTAGGCTCTGGCCCAGTCGGAGTCGCTGCAGAAGCCTTCGACGCGCTCCACCAGTACCCGGCCATACCAGGAGCGGTCGAAGATGGTGAATTTGCCGCGTGCGGGGATCTGTCGCCAGAAGCGCCAGAGGTAGGGTTGGGCGCGTTCGTCCTGGGTGGGGGCGGCGATGGGGACGATGCTGTATTGGCGTGGGTCGAGTGCTGCGGCGACTCGGCGGATGGCGCCGCCTTTGCCTGCGGCATCGTTGCCTTCAAACACGGCCACCAGGGCGTGTTTTTTCATGCGTTTGTCGCGCAGGTTGACGGACAGGCGTGCCTGTTCGGTAATCAGTGCTTCCTGGTATTCGTCCTTGCTCAGGCTGCGGCTCAGGTCGAGGCTGTCGAGCAGGGTCAGTTCGCCGTGGTTCGCGGGCAAGGGGCCGAAGGTCAATGGCTTGGGCTCGGCCTTGGGTGTGTTCAATGCGGCTTGCATGCCTTCGAGCAGCAGGCGGCCTACGGTGAGGCTGCGGTAGTTGGCATCCACGCCTTCGATGACGTGCCAAGGCGCGTATTCGCGGCTGGTGCGGCGCAGTACTCGTTCGCCGAAGCGCACGAACTTGCCGTAGGTTTTCGATTGCTGCCAGTCCAGCGGGCTGATGCGCCAGCTATGCAGCGGGTCGTCCTTGAGGGTCTTGAGGCGTGATTTCATCTGTTTTCGGGACAGATGAAACCAGAATTTGAAGATGAGTGCGCCTTCGTCACAGAGCATTTTTTCCAGGCGCTCGGCCCCGCTGATTGCCTGATCGAGTACCGCATCCTTGAACAGACCATGCACACGGCCTTGCAGCATCTGGCTGTACCAGTTGCCGAAGAAGATGCCCATACGGCCCTTGGCAGGCAGTTGTCGCCAATAGCGCCAGGCTGTTGGGTGGGCGAGTTCTTCGTCGGTCTGTCGGTCGAAGGTGCGGACTTCGATCAGGCGCGGGTCCATCCACTCGTTGAGCAGTTTGACGGTTTCGCCTTTGCCAGCCCCTTCAATACCGTTGATCAACACGATGATCTGACGTCCGGCCTGCTCGTGTAAGTCGTACTGGGCTTCCAGCAAGGCTTCGCGCAGCGCAGGGACTTCAGCCTCGTAGGTTTCATTGGAGATGGCATGACCTATTTCAGCGGACTCAAACATTAGCGGCATCCTTCAAATGATCTGCGGCTAATGTAGACCACTCATATCATTCAGCTATCCTTCTGGATCAATAAAGGTGTGAGAAAACCTTGTGCGCTGGCGTCAGTCACAAAACCCGGCTTTCTCACATGGCAACACATCAGGCTAACGACATTACTCTGTCGGGTGTACTGGCTCTTCGCGAATGAATTCGCTCCTACGGAAATTCCATTTAATTCATGAGGTTGCGGTTTGAGAGGAGCCAAGCCCCCTCTCACGTGTATGCCTTAACCACTCAGGCCTGTCTTTTCTTGCGGGGTTGTTTTTCCTGCTCCTGATCTTCCTCTTGATCGCCCTCTACCTCTTGTCCTTCCTCCAGATCCAGCGTAGCGGCCTGGGTACCGCCCTCTTCGGCAATCGCTGTGAGTTTCTCATCGGCGGATTTTTCCTCTGCCAGGGTTTCGCCCAGCACACTCGCGGCATTGTCCAGGCCCAGGTGTTTGGCCATGGCAATCAGCGTTCCGTAGCCGGATATTTCATAGTGCTCGATCTTCTGACAAGCAGCGATAAGTCCCGCATCGAGTACAGGACCTTTTTCGATTTCTTCCAGCAGTTCCTTGCTTTCTTCGATCAACCCTTCCATGGCGATGCACTTGACGCGCTTGAGTTTGATCTCGAACTGCTCGACCAGTTGATCGATACGCTGGATCTGCCCTTGTGTTTCCTCCAGATGAGCATTGAATGCCTCGGCCAGCTTGGGGTTGGTCGAAGCCCGAGCCAGTTTTGGCAGTGCTTTGGAGATCTGTTTTTCAGCGCTGTAGATATCGGAAAGCTCGTGAATGAACAGATCCTCAATCGTTGTTCTGCTCTTGCTTGATGCTTTGTTCATCGGGAACCTCGTGGAGTGAGTCCTGCTTCAGGTTGACTGCCTTGAAGGGTTCCGACTGCTTACCCGTCACTGGAGTCGACTGAGGGGGAATAACAGCCGTTCAGGCCGATGAGAAATAAGCCGACGAGCAGTCACGGTGGCTTATCAATGGCCAGCAACCGTTAGTCCATTGCCATGAACCAAACACGACAACCCTCGTTCATCTAAGGCAAGTCCAGACTCCTTCTGGCAAAGCCGAGGGCTGACCATGAGAGCACTGACCTATCACGGGGCGCACAATGTAAAAGTCGATACCGTGCCCGACCCGCAGATACAGGAAGCCGACGACATCATCCTGCGGGTCACGGCCACCGCCATCTGTGGCTCTGACCTGCACCTCTATCACGGCAAGATCCCGGCCACGGAGCATGGCGATATCCTGGGCCATGAGTTCATGGGGATCGTCGAAGAAGCCGGGCCTGCGGTGACCGCTGTACAGCGGGGCGACAGGGTTGTCATTCCATTCGTGATTGCCTGCGGGGAATGTTTTTTCTGCCAGCTGGATCTGTTTTCCGCCTGTGAAACGACCAATACCGGACGCGGCGCGATCCTCAACAAGAAATCCATCCCGCCCGGCGCCGCGCTGTTCGGCTACAGCCATTTGTATGGCGGCATTCCCGGCGGGCAAGCCGAGTATGTGCGAGTGCCGAAAGCCAATGTCGGCCCGTTCAAGGTGCCGGGCACTCTGGCGGACGAGAAGGTTCTGTTTCTCTCCGACATCCTGCCCACCGCTTGGCAGGCGGTGCTCAATGCAGGCATCGGCAAGGGTTCAAGCATCGCCATTTACGGCGCTGGCCCGGTCGGCCTGCTCTGCGCCGCGTGCGCGCGGATGCTGGGGGCCGAACGGATTTTCATCGTCGATCATTACCCCTATCGGCTGGCCTATGCACAAAAGACCTACGGCGCCATCCCGATCAATTTCGATGAAGACGATGACCCGGCCGATACCATCATTCGCCAGACACCCGGCATGCGCGGTGTCGATGCCGTGGTGGATGCGGTCGGTTTCGAGGCCAAGGGCAGCACCACGGAAACCGTGCTAGCGACTCTCAAGCTGGAAGGCAGCAGCGGCAAAGCCTTGCGCCAGTGCATCGCCACTGTGCGGCGCGGCGGCGTAGTGAGTGTGCCGGGGGTTTATTCCGGTTTTATCCACGGTTTCATGTTTGGCGATGCGTTCGACAAGGGCCTGACGTTCAAGATGGGCCAGACCCACGTCCAACGCTTCATGCCCGAACTGCTGGAGCATATCGAAACCGGTCGACTGGCCCCTGAAGCGATCATTACCCATCGGATGTCTCTGGAAGATGCCGCCACGGGCTACAAGATTTTCGACAAGGGCCAGGAAGACTGCCGCAAGGTGATCCTGACGCCAGGCAACAACTCCATCAGCGTGCCGGAACCCGATTCCACGATCGTGCTTCCTGCAACATGACAGGTACGGAGGTGCCGGAATGGAAATGTCTACCGTGTTCTGGATCGCCGTGGCGGTCATGGTCGTGCTGCTCGACGCCTGGGTCATCAACAGCGTCTGGCGTTCACGCAAAAGCCTGGCGACCAAGGCAGGCTGGAGTGCTCTGGTGGTGGTCCTGCCAGTGATCGGTGCCGGTATCTGGGGAGTCGCCGGCCCACGCGGCGTGGTTGAAGGGCCTACGTCGTCGGAGCATAGCAAGGGGTAAAGCCGCCGGCAGTAGGAGCGAATTCATTCGCGAGAGGTCAGTACATCCGACAGAGATAGGTCGTTTGAAATACCTTCGCGAATGAATTCGCTCCTACGGAATGCATTGATGCGCACCACCTGAGTACACGCAAGTTTGTGCAATACCTGCCGATACAGCGAGTCACCTTCAAGATTCGTACTGTGTCCCAGGAGTCCCACACCCCATGACTGTCGGCATACCCCTCAGCCTACTGCTTGTGCTGGATGTGCAGGAATGAATTGCTGGTCTGTGCTGGGGCTGGAACCCGATGCCGATACCCGCAGTATCAAGCGTCAATACGCAGCCCTGCTCAAACAACACCGACCAGACGAGGATCCTGAGGGGTTTCAACGTCTGCGCGATGCCTATGAACAGGCTCTGAACTGGTCTGCCGAATGGCAAGAGGTGCAGGCCTTCGATCCGGCCCCGACATTTGCCCCGCTTGATGTCCTGCCGCTGAACGACGGTTCGACCCCAGCCTGGAAGCTGGCGGAGCAACTGCTTGAAGGCATCACGGCAGATAACCTGGTCGAGCGCATGGAACAGGCTCGCACGAGTTATTGCGAAGCGGAGTTTGAAGGGCGCTTGCTGCTCCTCTGTCTATCGAGCCCTGAAGTCATGAAGGAGATGGCAGAGCCTGTCGTGCAGCACCTTTACTGGCTGACTCCATGGCAGCGTCAGGATATTTCTTATGCGGCCACCGAACCCGTATTGAACTATCTGCTGAGCCATACCGAACACCAGCTGCATAGCGCGCTGGACACAGGAAACATCCAGCGCTTGCTGGATCTGTGCCGCAACCTTGAACAAAAAGCCTGGCTACAGACACTCGACCGTCGCCAGTGGCTCAATGAGTGTCTGGCCCGGCTGCTGCTCAACGCCACGTTCTGGTCCAACCCGTTGTTCGACGCGCTATGCGCAAGCCAAGGCTGGAAACAGACAGGAAACCTTACGCCTTGGCGCTATTGGAGCGAGCTGCTGCAGCGCAGCCACAGCACCGCTTTTCTTGAGGAGCAACAGCGTCTCGCAGCCCAGAAAAGCGAAAGTCCTGATTCCAGAGCAGCCCGCCTGTTGTTTCAGCCCATGCAAGAGGATGCCCGAGTGCAGCTCACGGCTGCATTCAACAAGGCCGACTGGCAGATGTGCGAACACCTGGCCAATACCGTACAGCACCGCTATCCACAACTGGCAAGCGAAATGCCGGGCATGGACCCTTACTTCTGGCGTCCGCTGCAGCGCAGCCCAGCAGTATGGGCACTGCCCCTTGCAATCCTCGGTTCAACCGGGGAAATAGCCTTCAACGATTATTTTCGTCTGGGCAGCAGCCTGCTTGAAACACTGAGCACAATGCTGGAGATGGCCGCACTGTTCGGCTTGTTGGCGTGGTGCGTGAGCTGGGTGTGTCGAGCCGTTGCCCTGAATGCCTGGCGCACGGACAAGGCTCTGAGAGAACGCTGCGGTCACTGGCTGAGCCTGCGACGTCCCACGCCATTGCCGCTACATGAAAGTCTGCCGGGGTGGTTGCTTGCGATACCGGCCTTTCTGGCAGGTGGCATTGGCGCACTGCTGGTCTACACGGCAGTCCTGCTGGGCCTGGCCCTGCTGAGCCGCACGTCCAGGCCAGACCGTCGTAAGCAGGCATTTACAGAATCACCGCCCGGCTCATGGCTACGGGAAATGAGAATCGGCATAGCCTTCGGACTGCTGGCGTCTTCGCTCTGGGTAGCCGTCGCCATCATCAACTATCGCCCGCTGGGCGAAGATCAGGGCATGCACCCCTGGCCACTGCGCCTGTGCGCAACCCTGGACGACACTTCACCGCCCTGTCAGGTACAGGTGACACGTCAGCAATGGTACGCACCTTCCACGCAAGGAGGCCGACCATGATCAGTAGTCGCGCCTTTGTTGTCGCCGTATGCGTGTTTCTGGGGATTGCCTGGTTGCACCAGATACTCGTGCCGTCTCGCGAAAAACCAGAGTCTGTATCAACCCAGTTGCTGAAGATGAACAAATGCCTGGCTTACAGCGATACGTTGCTGCGCATTCGTTATCACTTTTACCAGACCCGTTTTGACGATGTGATCGCTCGCAATCCCTCTCCAAGCCGGACGTTCAGCGGCTTCGGCATGGGCTCTGCCGAGAAGGACTCTACAAGTCCCTGCTCCTTTCATGTGAGCGGCGGGCACAAATGGAACAGCCTTCTGGACATTGCCGCTTATGATTACATCCAGGCCTATGACAATCTGCGCCCTGAAGCCCGTAAGGTCGAACAACTGTACGTTGAGCGATACCCCGAGATACCGGTTGCGCGCCAGCTCAATGAGTTGCTCACCCAAAGAATGGACGAGTTGTACGAACGTGCGCCCGCCTTCAATCAGGCGCTCGAACAGCCAATGCTGCAATTGCGCAGCAAACAACTCAAGCAAATCGAACAACGCCTCGGACGCGATCAGCACTGGCACACGCTCAATTTCATGCTGATGGCGCGCCTGGCAATCAATCAACTGGATGAGCAGGCGGGCAGTCAGCGCCTGACTCCCGAGCAGGTTCAGGCCTTGCACCGCTCATTGCTGGCAGCCTGGACCGATGCTGAAGACTACTTCAAGACCTTGCCACGTCTGACCTCAGCCGGAGGCGGCAAACCTGTGTGGCGCGAGATCAGCGAGCCGGCCAAGACCTGGATCGACGCCTTGGCTACCCTGCAACAACACTGGACCGCTCGGGCAGAACCCGAGCAATTGAGTAACGATTTCATCGCCGTAGACAACGGCTATGACCGGATGTGGACGCTGTATAACCTGGCTGCATTTGGCAAGTATTGAGCGCTGCCTTTCAGCGACTCAAATACGCAAAACGCCCCTTGAACGGTTTGCCGATCGGGTCGGCCAGATCACCATGCTTGCTGGTGGTCAGGCCCAGGTCCACCAGCGATTCGGCCAGTTTCACGGCGGCGCTGACGCCTTCCACTACGGGCAGGCCGATGGCTTCGCTCAGTTGTCGAGGCAGGTCAGCCATGCCGCCGCAACCCAGCACGATGGCACCGGCGCCCTCCTCGTCACGGGCGCGGCGGGCCTGTTCGACCATGCGTTCGATCAGTTCCGGGCCGCCTTCTTCCAGGGCCAGGACTGGCAAATCTATACAACGCACCGAAGTGCAGAGTTCGCTGAAGCCATAACGTTGCAGCAGGTGCTCGGCAATGATCCGGGTGCGGCTCAGGGTGGTGACAACGGCAAAGCGTGTGGCAATCAGGCCTGCCATGTGAAAGGCGGCTTCGGCGATACCGATGACCGGTGCAGTGGCGTACTCGCGGGCGGCCAGCAGGCCTGGGTCGCCGAAGCAGGCGATGATGTGGGCATCGACCTGTTGATCTCGTCCTTTGCGTATTTCCTCCAGCACGCCCAGCGTGGCAATGGCTTCGTCAAAATGCCCTTCGATGGACACCGGCCCGTCCTCGGGGCTGCACGCGATGATTTGCGTGCCCGGTCGCGCTATCGCCTGGGCGGCCAGCCCGATCTTGTGGGTCATGGCATCGCTGGTGTTGGGGTTGATCACTTGAATACGCACAGGGCCTCCTTCAGCGCTGCTTGAAAATGCCATGAAAGTTATTGGCACTCACGATTGTATACAGAAATAGTGCCATGTTGGGTTATCGCTCAGATAGCCCGCACCCCATCCCATTTGCGCAGGCAAGCAGCTTCCTCAGGGCATGAATGCACTTCTATCGAGCAAAACCGCCCTGTTTTCGCGCACTGAAAGCACCATTTGTGGATGATCCCACGCACCGGTGTTCCCTCCTTGAACTCCCGCCCGGCAATACTCTGGAGGCTTTTTCCCTGAGAATCCGGGCCATGGCATACGTCTTGCGTACAAGATCGTATACAAAAACGCCATCACTCGTACCCAGCTACAGCGATGGCCCAACGAGGGAGGGAATGCCATGACAGACCAACGCCCGGCCGAATACAGCCCGCGCCTGCACAATCATGATCTGGGGCCGATCCCCCAGAAGTGGACCTGGTACAACATTTTTGCCTTCTGGATGAGCGATGTTCACAGCGTCGGCGGTTATGTATTCGCCGCCAGCCTGTTCGCTCTCGGGCTGGCGAGCTGGCAGGTGCTGATCGCGCTGTTGGTGGGCATTTGCATCATTCAGGTGATTGCCAATCTGGTGGCCAAGCCCAGCCAGCAGGCTGCGGTGCCCTACCCGGTCATCTGTCGCCTCGCCTTCGGGGTCTTCGGGGCCAATATTCCAGCCATCATCCGTGGCCTGATCGCGGTGGCCTGGTATGGCATTCAGACTTATCTGGCGTCCAGCGCGCTGGTGATTGTGGTGCTGCGTTTCTTCCCGGAACTGGCCGCTTATCAAGACGTGAGTTTCCTGGGGCTTTCATACCTGGGCTGGTTCGGCTTCCTGACGCTCTGGGTGGTGCAGGCGATTGTGTTCTGGTCAGGCATGGAGTCGATCCGTCGCTTCATCGACTGGGCTGGCCCTGCGGTCTATGCCGTCATGTTCGTTCTCGCGGGCTGGATCGTCTGGCGTGCGGGCTGGGACAACATCAGTTTCACTCTGGCTGAAAAGGAGCTGTCCGGCTGGGCGGCCTTTGGTCAGGTGATCATGGCCATCGCGCTGGTGGTGTCGTATTTCTCAGGCCCGACCCTGAACTTCGGCGATTTCAGCCGTTACTGCCGGAGCATGGAAGACGTACGACGCGGCAACTTCTGGGGCCTGCCGGTGAACTTCCTGGCGTTTTCCCTGGTAACGGTGGTGATCGTTTCCGGCACGCTGCCAATTTTCGGGGAAATGATCCATGACCCGATTGCGACCGTCGCCCGTATCGACAACACCACTGCCGTGCTGCTGGGCGCGTTCACTTTTGTCACCGCCACCATCGGCATCAACATTGTCGCCAACTTCGTTTCGCCGGCCTTCGATTTCGCCAACGTGGCACCCAGCCGTATCAGCTGGCGTGCAGGCGGGATGATCGCGGCAGTCGCTTCCATCTTCATCACCCCATGGAACCTGTTCAATAACCCGGAAGTGATTCACTACACCCTGGATATCCTGGCCGCCTGCATCGGCCCGCTGTTCGGCATCCTGCTGGTGGACTACTACCTGGTGAAGAAACAACAGATCGATGTCGATGCCCTGTTCAATGACACACCCAGCGGTCGTTACTGGTACACCAACGGCGTGAACCGTGTCGCGGTCACCGCCCTGCTGCTGAGCGCACTGGTGGGCCTGTGCTTTACCTTCATCCCATGGTTCAAGCCGATTGCCAACTTCGCCTGGTTCACCGGCTGCTTCCTGGGCGGCGTCTTGTACTACGGCCTGACTCTGTGGCCACGCAAGCAACCGGACAATGTGAGCAGCCCGGTCGCACAGCACTGAAAAACCTGCCGGACAGGTCCTGCACAGGGCTTGTCCGGCTGTAATCCTCACCGTGGGTCAATCTGAACCGCTTTTGTCTGCATACACGGGTAAAATGCCGCCTCTGCCACCGCCGAGCCGAACATGACCATTACCCGCCACGCCCAGATCGACTGGGATGAACAAGGCAACCCGCATTCCCGCGCCTTTTCCGATGTCTATTTCTCCACCGAATCCGGCCTGGAAGAAACCCGCCATGTGTTTCTGGTACAGAACGATCTGCGCGAGCGTTTCACGGCCTTGTCTGCGGGCGAGCGACTGGTCATCGGTGAAACAGGTTTCGGCACCGGTCTGAACTTTCTCTGCGCCTGGCAGTTGTTTCAGGAGTGCGCTCACCCCGAGGCACGGCTGCATTTTGTCAGCGTCGAGAAATTCCCTCTCAACCGCGTAGACCTGCAACGCGCCCTGGCCTTGTGGCCGGAACTGGCAGCTTTTGCCGAGCCATTGCTTGATCAATACATCGCCTTGCATGAAGGCTTTCAGCGGCTGGTCTTCGACGACGGGCGAATCACCCTGACGCTGCTGATCGGCGATGCTCTGGAGATGCTGCCGCAACTGGACGGGCAGATCGATGCCTGGTTTCTCGACGGTTTTGCACCGGCCAAGAATCCGGAAATGTGGACACCGGAGCTGTTCGCTGAACTGGCGCGACTGTCGGCGCCCGAGGCGAGTATTGGCACCTTTACCAGCACCGGCTGGGTTCGACGCGCCCTGAACGCGGCGGGCTTCAAGATGAAGCGTGTACCGGGCATCGGCCATAAATGGGAAGTGCTGCGCGGCAAGTTCATCGCCTGGCCTGAAGAGGCTCCACTGCCCTCGCCCATCAAGCCATGGTTTGCCCGACCCGCTGCCCTTCAGGGTGAACGCAAGGCGCTGGTGATCGGTGCCGGGCTGGCGGGTTGTGCCACGGCAGACAGCCTGGCGAAGCGCGGCTGGCAGGTAAGCCTGCTGGAGCGTCACGCCCAACCGGCGCAAGAGGCCTCGGGCAATCCGCAGGGCGTGCTTTATTTGAAGCTGTCGGCACACGGCACGGCCTTGTCGCAGTTGATCCTCAGTGGTTTCGGCCACACGCGACGGCTGCTTGAGCGCCTGCAAAGGGGTGTCGACTGGGACAACTGCGGCGTGCTGCAACTGGCTTTCGACGACAAGGAAGCCCAGCGCCAGCAGCAACTGGCCGACGCCTTCCCCGAAGAGCTGCTGCATCGGCTGGATCAGCCTTCTGCCGAGGCGCGCAGCGGTGTAAACCTGCGTTGGGGCGGGCTGTTCTTTCCCGAAGGCGGCTGGGTTCATCCGCCAGCGCTGTGTCATTCGCAGGTTGCGCACCCGAATATCAAACTGATTGCGCATCACGAAGCACTGGAATTGCGTCGCGTCGATGGGCAATGGCAGGCCTGGAATCAGGAGCAGTTGATCGACAGCGCGCCGGTGGTGGTGCTCGCAGGTGCCGCAGATATCAAACACTTTGCGCAAAGCGCCGACCTGCCGCTCAAGCGCATTCGCGGGCAGATCACCCGCCTGCCGCAGACCGACAACAGCCAGGTGTTGCGCACTGTGGTCTGCGCGGAAGGTTATGTCGCGCCGACGCGACTGGGTGAGCACACCTTGGGTGCCAGCTTCGATTTCAACAGTGATGACCTGAATACCAATACCGCCGATCACCTGAGCAATCTGCAATTGTTGCAGGAAATATCCGAAGACCTGACCGAGCGTCTCGGCGCGTCGGAGTTGTTGCCGGAGCAGTTACAGGGACGTGCAGCCTTCCGTTGCACCAGCCCGGATTACCTGCCAATCGTCGGGCCGCTGGCAGACAGGGAATCGTTTATTCAGGCTTATGCGGCGCTTGGCAAAGATGCCCGACAGGTGCCGGACATTGCCTGCCCTTGGCTGGACGGGCTGTACGTCAACAGTGGCCATGGTTCACGCGGCCTGATTACTGCGCCATTGTCCGCCGAGCTGATCGCCGCCTGGCTGGATAACGAACCGCTGCCGCTGCCCCGCAGCGTGGCAGAGGCCTGCCATCCCAACCGGTTTGCCTTGCGGGGGTTGATTCGCAGACAGGGGAAATGACCTGGTTTTTCACTTTTGGGGAGGCAGCTTGCTGGCGACTTCTCGTACAGACGCAGAATATCTGCCAGTTTTCAGAGCCTTTTCGCCAGCAAGCTGCCTCACACAAGTTTCTGCTACACCCAATAGAAATGCATCGTATGAAACGCCGCCTTCACGAATGAATTCATTCACACACCCATAGGCGATAGCCGTTATCCTCAAGGTATGACCACTTCCAACCGGGCACCCCGATGTTGAATGTGCAAAACGTGTTCAAGAGCTATCCCTCGGCCCAAGGCCCGGTAGAGGTCTTGCGTGGCGTCGATTTGCATCTGGAACGTGGTAGCAGTCTGGCGCTGATGGGCGAGTCGGGCAGTGGCAAAAGCACCTTGCTGCATCTGGTGGCGGGGCTGGATCAGATCGACAGCGGCACCATCACCGTCGCCAATCAGCAACTGAACAGCATGAGCGAAGCCCGGTTGGCCAACTGGCGGCGAACCGAAATCGGTCTGGTGTTCCAGCAGTTCAACCTGATCGAAAGCCTCAAGACCGAAGACAATCTGGCGTTCCAGGCACGCCTGGCCGGACGCCATGACCCGCTCTGGCAGGCGCAACTGATTGAACGCCTCGGCCTGGGTGATCTGCTCCATCGCTATCCAGAGCAATTGTCCGGCGGTCAACAGCAGCGGGTTGCCATCGGACGCGCACTCGCTTCGCGCCCTGCCCTGCTGCTGGCCGACGAGCCCACCGGCAACCTCGATGAAGCCACCAGCGATGAAGTGCTGCAATTGCTGCTGGACCTGCTGAATGACAGCAGCACCAGCCTGCTGATGGTCACTCACAGCTCCCGTGTCGCAGAACGATTGGCCCACAAGGTCACATTGCACAGGGGGCGCCTGGTCGTAACGGGCGAAGGCTGATATGCGAGTGTTTTATTGGACAGTGCGCGCCCTGCTCAGCCATTGGCGTCGCCATCCGGTGCAGTTTTTCAGTCTGCTCACCGGGCTATGGCTGGCTACCAGCCTGTTGACCGGTGTTCAGGCCTTGAACAGCCAGGCACGGGAAAGCTACCAGCGGGCCAGTCAGATGATTGGTGGCGAACCGCAAACCAGCCTGACAGCGCCAAACGGCGCGGCTTTCTCGCAGGATCTATTCATCGAGCTGCGGCGAGCCGGTTGGCCGGTATCGCCGATGGTGCAGAGTCGCATCACACTGAAGGGGCTGGAGGATCAACGCCTGCAACTGATCGGGATCGAACCGGTGACGTTGCCCAGTGGTTCAGCAGTGGCCGGGCAGACGCTGGATACCCGGCAAGTCCTCGACTTTCTCGCTCCGCCGGGCGCGACCTGGATTGCTCCTCAGACCCTTCAGGCACTTGGCCTGCAAGAGGGGCAGCACCCGGAAACCCATGACGGTCTGACCCTGCCGCCTCTGCACATCAAAAAAGATATGGCCCCGGGAGTCTTGCTGACCGATATCGGCTTTGCTCAACCGCTGCTGCACCTGCCCGGTCAATTGACCCGCCTGCTGCTGCCCAAGGAGTTTGCCGCTGACAATCCGGCTCTGCCTCCAGCCCTCAGCGAGCAATTGGTGATCAAAAAGAGTGGCGAAGAAAATAATCTGCAACGCCTGACCGAAAGCTTTCACCTGAACCTGAATGCGCTGGGGGTGCTGTCCTTCGTGGTCGGGCTGTTTATCGTTCATGCCGCGATTGGTCTGGCACTGGAACAACGTCGGGGTCTGCTGCGCAACCTGCGGGCGTCAGGCGTCAGTGCCCGCCTGCTGATCGCTGCGCTGGCTCTGGAGCTTGGGGCAATGGCTTTGCTCGGCGGGCTCCTGGGCGTCGTCAGTGGTTACTGGCTGGCCAGCCTGCTGCTACCGGATGTCGCGGCTAGCCTGCGTGGCCTGTACGGGGCCGAGGTGGACGGGCAGTTGAACCTGAATATCGGGTGGTGGCTCAGCGGCATTGCCTTGAGCCTGCTCGGCGCATTTCTGGCCGGGGCCAACAGCCTGTTGCGTGCCGCGCGCCTGCCACTGCTGGCTTTGGCCAATGCACAAGCCTGGCAACAGGCCCATGCACGCTGGTTGCGGCGTCAAGCCTGGGTTGCCGCTGCCAGTGCAGCCGGGGCTCTGGCGGCCTGGCTTTTCGGCAACAGCCTGGGCTGGGGTTTTGTATTGATATCTGCCTTGTTATTGAGTGCGGCGCTGGGGTTACCGGTATTGCTCGATGCGTTGCTGAGTGGATTGCTGAAACGCAGCCGTTCGGTCCTGGGGCAGTGGTTTCTGGCCGATTGCAGACAACAACTGCCAGCCTTGAGCCTGGCGTTGATGGCCCTGCTTCTGGCGATGGCAGCCAATGTCGGGGCCGGCAGCATGACTTCAGGTTTTCGCCAGACCTTCAGTCACTGGCTGGAGCAACGTCTGAGCGCAGAGCTGTACGTCACGCCGCAAACCCCGGATCAATCCCGAGAGATGCAGGCCTGGCTGGGCAAGCAACCCGCCATCACGGCAGTACTGCCCAACTGGCAGGTGCCGATCCAGTTGCAAGGCTGGCCTGCGGACCTGTTCGGCATCATCGAGCATGAGACTTATCGCCAGCACTGGGTATTACTGGAGTCGACGACAGAAGATCCCTGGAACCAACTCGCCCATCAAGACACCCTGATGCTCAGCGAGCAACTGGCCAGGCGGCTCAAGCTCGGGCTGGGCGATACCCTGAACATTCCTGTCCCTGCCGGTAAGTGGTCGCCACGTATCGTGGCTATCTACGCCGACTACGGTAATCCCAAAGGCCACCTGCTGGTCAATGCCAGGCACCTGCTTGAGCACTGGCCGCACCTGGCGCCCATTCGTTTCAACCTGCGCATCGATCATGCCGCCACACCGCCACTGGTGAGTGAACTGCAAAACCGGTTTGCACTCGACGACAATCGCATCATCGATCAAAGCCAGCTCAAGTACTGGTCGAATCAGGTGTTCGAGCGCACTTTCGCCGCCACTGCCGCACTCAACAGCCTGACGCTGGCTGTGGCGGGTGTGGCGCTGTTCATCGGTCTGCTGACGCAAAGCCAAAGCCGACTCGGACAACTGGCCCCGCTCTGGGCGCTGGGCGTTACCCGTCGCCAGTTGATGTTGCTCAATCTGGGCCAAACCTGGTTATTGGCTGTGCTGACACTCCTGCTCGCCCTCCCTCTTGGGCTCATGCTGACCTGGTGCCTGAATACCGTGATCAATGTCCAGGCATTCGGCTGGCGCTTGCCTTTACAGGTTTTCCCCCTGCAACTGCTGCAATTGATGGGGCTGGCGTTACTGGCCACCTTGCTGGCATCGGCCTGGCCACTGCTGAAGCTGCACCGCACCCGGCCAGCCGACCTGCTCAGGACATTCGCCAATGAAAACTGACTGGCTGCGGCTGGCATGCTTAACGCTGTTGCTCACCGCATGCGACCAGCAACCACCTCCAGAAACCGGCTTCGCCGGGATGGGCAACCAGGCCGACGAATATGCTCAGGTCAAACCAGGCCGGGTGTTTTCATTCCCTGAGGATCACGGCCCGCATCCCGGATTTCGTATCGAGTGGTGGTACATCACCGCCACCCTCAAGGACGAAAAGGGCCAGGACTTCGGCGTGCAATGGACGCTGTTCCGCAACGCCCTGCGCCCTGAACCAACCGGCACCGGCTGGAATGACAACACGATCTGGCTGGGCCATGCCGCCGCAACCTCTGCCAGCCAGCATCATGTGGCCGAGCGCTACGCCCGCGGCGGCGTCGGGCAGGCAGGCGTCAAGCTCACGCCCTTCTCGGCCTGGATCGACGACTGGTCGCTGAACAGCGAATCGCAGGCGCAAGACCCGCTGGCGAAGATGCAATTGCAGGCAGCCGGGAAGGACTTTCAATACGACCTGCAACTCACCTCCAGCAAACCCCTGGTGCTGCAGGGGGAACAGGGATATAGCCAGAAGTCCGATCAGGGCCAGGGCTCGTACTATTACAGCCAGCCCTTTTTCGAGGCCAGCGGCAGCCTGACGATGGATGGCAAGACCTATCAGGTCAGCGGTCACGCCTGGCTTGACCGGGAATGGAGCAGCCAGCCCTTGACCGCCAACCAGTCTGGCTGGGACTGGCTATCCCTGCATCTGGACGGCGACGAACACGTGATGCTGTATCGCATGCGCCACAAAAACGGCGAGCCTTACCTGAGCGGCACCTGGATCGGCGCAGACGGCACAACCCAAAGCCTGCATGCCCGTGACATCGACATGAAGCCCCTGAACGAAACCGAAGTCGCCGGGCGACGCTTGCCGACTCGCTGGTCGATCAGGATCCCCGGCAGGAATCTGGATATCACCACCGATGCCCTGAACCCCGGGTCATGGATGGGGTTGAGCATTCCTTACTGGGAAGGGCCGGTGAAAGTCAGCGGGAGTCAGAGCGGGGTCGGCTATCTGGAGATGACGGGGTATTAGGCGTTTTCTTTTTGCCGAAGCGAATTTCTTCGCGAGAAACCCATTGAGGAAATGCATCGACTTCAATGATGTCTCGCGGATAAATCCGCTCCTACACGGCCTGCTTATAACCTATTGATCTAAAACTCCCACAACGCCTACGGGTCAGTTTCTGGGTGACTGCACTTTTCGGTCACCTCCCCAACGGAAACCCGGTAAGGAATTATGTGCGGATTAGCAGGTGAATTACGTTTCGACCAACAACCAGCGGATCTTGCCGCTGTTGAACGCATTACCCATGATCTGGCGCCACGCGGCCCGGATGCCTGGGGCTTTCATAGTCAGGGGCCGATTGCCCTGGGCCATCGGCGGCTGAAGATCATGGACCTGTCCGACGGTTCGGCACAGCCCATGATCGATAGTCAGTTGGGCCTGTCCATGGCCTTCAACGGCGCCATCTACAACTTCCCCGAACTGCGGGACGAGCTGGAAGGGCTGGGTTATCAGTTCCATTCCGGTGGCGACACCGAGGTGTTGCTCAAGGGCTATCACGCCTGGGGCGTTGATATGCTGCCCAAGATCAATGGCATGTTTGCGTTCGCCATTTGGGAGCGCGACACCCAGCAGTTGTTCATTGCCCGCGACCGTCTGGGCGTCAAGCCGCTGTATCTGTCGCATACCGACAAGCGCCTGCGTTTTGCATCGACGCTGCCGGCCCTGCTCAAGGGTGGCGATATCAGCCCGATGCTCGACCCGATCGCCCTCAATCACTATCTGAATTTCCATGCCGTGGTGCCTGCACCACGCACGCTGCTGGCCGGCGTCGAGAAACTGCCCCCAGCCAGCTGGATGCGCATTCAGGCCAACGGCAAGATCGAGCAGCAAACCTGGTGGCGTCTGCCTTACGGCCCCCATGACGACGAGCAGAATCTGACCCTGGAAGACTGGCGCGACCGCGTACTGGACAGCACCCGCGAAGCGGTAGCGATTCGTCAGCGTGCGGCGGTGGATGTGGGCGTGCTGCTTTCCGGCGGCGTCGATTCAAGCATGCTGGTGGGTCTGTTGCGTGAAGTCGGCGTCGAAGACCTGTCGACCTTTTCCATCGGTTTCCAGGATGCCGGTGGCGAGCGCGGGGATGAGTTCCAGTAT
Organism: Pseudomonas sp. FG43; assembly: GCF_057809175.1. Classification (NCBI taxonomy): domain Bacteria; kingdom Pseudomonadati; phylum Pseudomonadota; class Gammaproteobacteria; order Pseudomonadales; family Pseudomonadaceae; genus Pseudomonas; species Pseudomonas sp. FG43. The sequence continues at coordinate 167,197 of NZ_JBMDJL010000007.1, read as the reverse complement.
TCGGACCTGATCGCCAGACACTATGGCACTCGTCACCATCAGTTGCGTATTCAGGAAAGCGAGATCATCGAGCAATTGCCTGCGGCCTTCCGGGCCATGAGCGAGCCGATGGTGAGTCACGACTGCATCGCGTTCTATCTGTTGTCACGGGAAGTGGCCAAGCACTGCAAGGTTGTGCAGAGCGGTCAGGGCGCGGACGAGCTGTTTGCCGGTTATCACTGGTATCCGCAGGTCGATGGCGCGAGCGACCCGGTGGCCGCTTATCGTGCAGCGTTCGTGGACCGCAGCTACGACGAATACACCGCCACCGTACAAACCAAATGGCTGACCGCCACTGACGCGGCAGGTGATTTCGTACGCGATCACTTTGCCCAGCCTGGCGCAACGGCTGCCGTGGACAAGGCTCTGCGTCTGGACAGCACCGTGATGCTGGTTGAAGACCCGGTCAAACGGGTGGACAACATGACCATGGCCTGGGGCCTGGAAGCACGGACACCGTTTCTCGACTATCGTCTGGTTGAGCTGTCTGCACGCATCCCCGGCAAGTTCAAACTGCCGGATGGCGGCAAACATGTCCTGAAGGAAGCGGCGCGACTGGTCATCCCTTCCGAGGTGATCGATCGCAAGAAAGGTTACTTCCCGGTGCCGGGCCTCAAGCATTTGCAGGGCGACACCCTCAACTGGGTGCGCGAGCTGCTGCTGGACTCCAGCCAGGATCGAGGCCTGTTCAACCCGGCGATGATCGACACGCTGTTGACCAACCCTCAGGGCCAACTCACGCCGTTACGCGGCTCCAAGCTGTGGCAATTGGCTGCGCTGAATCTGTGGCTCAGCGAACAAGGACTCTGATCGATGAAACACAATGCGACGGCTTACAGCCAACGATTGTTGCGCACACAGTCGCCCTCCTATGAACGCCTGCAAGCACGCTTCGCCGAAGACGGCAGCCAGCCGGATAACGAACCACTGGCGCTGCACTGCGGCTGGGGCCGCTTGTTGATTGGCCATACCTACCCCGACGCGACCGCGCTGGCCCAGGAACTGCTCAACGAAAAACCCGGCGAACGCGATATCGCGCTGTATGTGGCGGCGCCCCAGCAAGTGCTGGCACAGTCGCCGCAGCAGTTGTTCCTCGACCCGTCCGATACGCTGCGGCTGTGGTTCAGTGACTATCGCCCGGCGCAGCGTGTCTTTCGGGGCTTTCGCATCCGTCGGGCGCAGAACGAGGCCGACTGGCAGGCCATCAATAACCTGTACATCGCGCGCGGCATGCTGCCCATCGATCCTGCCCTGCTGACACCACGCCACCTGGGCGGCCCCGTCTACTGGCTGGCCGAGGATGAAAGCAGCAACTCGGTGATCGGCAGTGTCATGGGCCTGAATCATCAGAAGGCATTCAACGACCCGGAAAACGGCAGCAGCCTGTGGTGCCTGGCAGTCGATCCGCAATGCACACGTCCCGGCGTGGGCGAAGTGCTGGTGCGTCATCTGATCGAGCATTTCATGAGCCGTGGCTTGAGCTATCTCGATCTGTCGGTACTGCACGACAACAATCAGGCCAAGGCGCTGTATGCCAAGCTGGGGTTTCGCAACCTGCCGACCTTTGCCATCAAGCGCAAGAACGGCATCAACGAATCGCTGTTCCTGGGCCCTGGCCCTCAGGCGGATTTCAATCCCTACGCACGGATCATCGTCGAAGAGGCGCACCGGCGCGGTATCGATGTGCAGGTCGATGATGCCGATGCCGGGCTGTTTACCTTGAGTTACGGCGGACGCCGCATTCGCTGCCGTGAATCGCTGAGCGATCTGACCAGCGCGGTCAGCATGACGCTGTGTCAGGACAAGAGCCTGACCCACCGGGCCCTCAAGGCAGCCGGCCTGCGCCTGCCTGCTCAACAGCGGGCAGACAGCGCCGATGACAATCTGGCGTTCCTTGAAGAACACGGGCGGATCGTGGTCAAGCCGCTGGATGGCGAGCAAGGTCAAGGGGTTGCCGTGGACCTGCGCACCTTCGATGAAGTGCAGGAAGCCATCGAGCGCGCCCGTCAGTTCGACACCCGCGTGATTCTGGAAAGCTTCCATGAAGGTCTGGACTTGCGCATCGTGGTCATCGGTTTTGAAGTGGTGGCCGCTGCGATTCGCCGTCCTGCGGAAATCATTGGCAACGGTCGCGACACCATCAAGCAATTGATCGAAGCTCAAAGCCGCCGTCGCTCTGCCGCAACCAGTGGCGAAAGCAAGATCCCGATGGATGAGGAAACCGAACGCACGGTACGCGACGCAGGCCATGACTACTCCAGCATCCTGCCAATGGACCAGCGCCTGGCCGTACGTCGCACCGCCAACCTTCACACCGGCGGCTGCCTTGAGGATGTCACTGCAATCCTGCATCCGGTGCTGAGCGACGCCGCAGTGCGTGCCGCACGGGCGCTGGACATCCCGGTAGTGGGCCTGGACCTGATGGTGCCTGCCGCCGACCAGCCCGAATACGTTTTCATTGAAGCCAACGAGCGCGTCGGACTCGCCAACCACGAACCACAACCCACCGCCGAACGTTTTGTCGACCTATTGTTTCCGCACAGCCTGCCTGTGCATGGTTGAACCATAGCTGCAAGTTTCAAGCGTCAAGCTACAAGTAAGGGCAGCTACCCCACTTGCAGCTTGCATCTTGAAGCTTGCAACTGCTTTAAGGAGCTCCCTCCATGCCTGTTGAGAAAATCCCCGATCCGGATCTGAACTACCTGCAGAAAGTACTGCTGGAAATGCTCGCCATTCCGAGCCCTACGGGTTTTACCGACACTATCGTGCGCTATGTCGCCGAACGCCTGGAAGAACTGGGCATCCCGTTTGAACTGACACGGCGCGGCACCATCCGCGCCACGCTCAAAGGTAAGCAGAACAGCCCCGACCGCGCGGTTTCTGCGCATCTGGACACCATTGGTGCGACCGTTCGCGAGGTCAAGGACAACGGACGTCTGGCACTGGCGGCGGTCGGCTGCTGGTCAAGCCGCTTTGCCGAAGGCAGCCGGGTCAGCGTGTTCACCGATACCGGCGTGATCCGTGGCAGCGTATTGCCGCTGATGGCGTCCGGTCATGCGTTCAATACCGCCGTGGATGAAATGCCCATCAGCTGGGAACATATCGAGCTGCGCCTGGATGCCTATTGCACGACCCGCGCCGACTGCGAATCGCTGGGGATCAATATCGGTGACTTCGTGGCCTTCGATCCGCTGCCGGAATTCACCGAAAGCGGCCATATCAGTGCCCGCCACCTGGACGACAAGGCAGGCGTGGCCGCATTGCTGGCGGCACTCAAGTCGATTGTCGACAGCGGTGAGGAACCACTGATCGATTGCCACCCACTGTTCACCATTACCGAGGAAACCGGTACCGGTGCAGCGGGCGTCCTGCCCTGGGATGTCAGCGAGTTTGTCGGCATCGATATCGCGCCGGTCGCACCCGGCCAGCACTCCAGCGAACATGCCGTGAGCGTGGCGATGCAGGATTCGGGCGGGCCTTACGACTATCACCTGTCGCGGCATCTGCTGCATCTGGGCGTGGAGAACGAATTGCCTGTGCGCCGCGACCTGTTTCGCTATTACTACAGCGATGCCCATTCGGCCGTGACTTCGGGGCATGACATTCGTACCGCGTTGCTGGCTTTTGGCTGCGATGCCACCCACGGTTACGAGCGCACGCATATCGACAGCCTCGCGGCCCTGAGCAAACTGCTGGGTGCCTACATGCTCAGCCCACCGGTATTCGCCAGCGACGCCAAACCGGCACAGACTTCACTGGAGCGTTTCAGTCATCAGATCGAACACGATGCACAGATGGAGTCCGACACCCGTGTGCCACCGGTGGATAGCCTGATCGGGCAGAATCGCGAAGAGGTTTGAGGTTCCTGGCCTTTCGCGAATGAATTCGCTCCTACCACGGTATGCGTAGGAGCGACTTCAGTCGCGAAGAGGCCTATCATCGCGGGCTACCGATACGAGAACCAGCATGCTGATCCCTTACGACCAACTTGAACCCGACACCCTCACCCGCCTGATCGAAGACTTCGTGACCCGCGACGGTACGGACAATGGCGATGAAACACCTCTGCAAACCCGCGTGCTGCGCGTACGTCATGCCTTGAGCAAAGGTCAGGCGGTGATTTTCTTTGATCTCGAAAGCCAGCAGTGCCAACTGATGCCCAGGCATGATGTGCCCAAGGAATACTTCGACTGAGGCTCAGGCCGCTGGCGACTCGGGAGCGGCCTCCTGCTGCGAGAGCTTTCTGGCTATGCGTCGAAACACTTCGGCACGGTGGATCTTGATGTCTTTGGGGGCGTCGATTCCGAGCCTGACCTGATTGCCGTTCACACCGAGGATTTGCACGGTGATGTTGTCACCGATGGAGAATGACTCGCCAATTTCCCGCGTCAATACCAGCATTTTTCCGACTCTCTTGTTATTGCAAAGAGTGCAGAGTGCGCCCCTGAAAAGGCCGCTTCAATGAGGCTGCGGTAAATCAGTAACGTCCTTCAATGCCAACAGATCACGCTGTCGGAAACGTCTTACTTGCAGACCTGACGAGTAGGAAAAATGCTGGTTGCAGACGCTCAGGACGCCGACCAGCGTGGCCCCAGCAGGATGATCGTCGCACCGATGACGCACAACGCAGCACCGAGCCAGTCGGTACTCAAGGGCCGAATCCGCTCGATCACTCCCAGCCACGCTATGGAAGCAATGATGTAGATCCCGCCATAAGCCGCATAGGCACGTCCGGCATAGGCCGCTTCAATACGGGTCAGCAACAGCGCGAACACCGTCAGGCTGATCAGGGCCGGTATCACCCACAAGGCCGTCTTGCCCTGGCGCAACCACATCCAGAACGCATAACAACCGAAGATCTCGAACAGGGCCGCAAGGAAAAACCAGAAGTAATTGAGCACGGGAAGTCTCGTCAGTCAGGGCTTGAATGGCGGCACCCTATCAGAAAAAGGCGTTCCTGATCGGCCATGAAGCCCTGGCTGACAAAGAATCAGGTCTTCGTCTGTCGGGCCTTGGCGCGCATCTTGGCGCACATGGTCGTCATTTCGTCATAGAGCGCCTGGGGATGCTTGCGCTTCAGTGTCCAGGCATCACGGCCCTGCTCATGGGGCAGGATCATGAACTCGCCCTTGGCCACTTCCTCGAAGATGTAATCGGCAATATCGCTGGCGGTGATCGGCGAGCTTTCCAGCAGCTTGCCAACCTGGGCTTTCATCGCAGGTGTCGGGCCACGGAAGGAGTCCAGCAGGTTGGTCTGAAAGAACGACGGGCACACCACATGTACGCCGACTTCCTGCTCCTTCAATTCCACCAGCAGGCTTTCCGACAGCGCCACTACGCCCGCCTTGGCGACGTTGTAATTGCTCATGGCCGGCCCCTGCATCAAGGCCGCCATGGAGGCGATATTGATGATCCTGCCCTTGCTGGCTTCCAGCATCGGCAGGAATGCCTTGCAGCCCTTGACCACCCCCATAAGGTTGATCGCGATCTGCCAGTCCCAATCTTCCAGGGACAACTCACTGAAGAAACCGCCAGACGCCACACCGGCGTTGTTGACGATGATATCGATGCCGTCGAAGCGTTCTTCGCAGGCTTGCGCCAGCGCCATGAGCTGGCTGTAGTCGCGCACATCGCAGCGCTGGGTAAATCCATTGCCACCGGCTTCGCGTACCAACGCCAGGGTTTCCTGCAAACCGCTATCGTTGACGTCGGACAATGCCAGACGCCAGCCTTCGCGAGCCCAGCGCAGTGCAATTTCACGGCCCAGACCTGAGCCCGCGCCAGTAATCATGATGCGATTTTGCATAGAGAGTGCCTTGTGGTTTGCAGGACGTTGGCTGGAGTGTAATCACAGCTGACGGTCTGTAATGCCACCATCAAGACGCTGAATGCCCAAGGCAAACCTGAGGCTCATGTCTGCCTGAGACGACGCAAGAAGCGGATCAGCAGCCAGCCATAGATCGCAGCATTGATCGACACCACAACAGCACCCAGCCACAACTGGATCTGAGGCGTCAGCGCCGCCGGGTAGATGAGAGGAATCAGATAATGCTCGATAAAGCCGCCGTCATACCCCTGCATACCGGCCTTTTGACGCAGGGCGTTTTCCAGAGGCGTCAACGGGCAATACAGGTGAAAGAACTCCACCGAAGCTCCCCACACCATGGCCGGGACATGAAGAAACCCTATCCAGGGCCTGCGCAATACGAGCAGGCCGCCAAACAGAACGAAGACAATGAACAACAGATGAAAAACGACAACGGCATCGGCCGCGAATCGATAAAGCATGAGAATCGTACCGTATAAAAGTTCAATTATTTTCAGGCTGACCATTTATCCATAAAACAGGACGTGCGTCATATAAAACCTGAAAAGTTCAATAATAATCACCCCTTTAAACAGGGTAAAACACCTTCTACAAAAAACACTCAACACATTGAAATACATAGCATTTTTTAATAATTAAAAATTCCTTGAAATATTCAGAACCTTTCAAGAATCGCAACAGTCGGATAATTCAAGCAGTGAAAATTTCATACCGACTGGTAAGCGTTTTAACTGCACACGTCATTCAACACTCACGGAAAGAAGGAACTCATCATGGGCATAAGCACGATTCTTATCATCGTTCTGATTCTGATACTGATCGGTGGTCTGCCGGTCTTCCCGCACTCCCGTAACTGGGGTTATGGCCCGTCGGGTGTTGTCGGTACGATCCTGATCATTCTGCTGGTTCTGGTATTGCTTGGCAGGATATGACCTTATCGGTCACCCAATGAAAAAGCAGCCCGAACGGGCTGCTTTTTTTATTGCCGATGAAACGTGGGCTTAGTGTGACGACGCACCGCTGGCACCCAGGCCAGTCTGCGAGCGGACGAATTGCGGATAGAACAGGGCACGTTCGTCGTCTGCTGCCTTGGACTTGTCGGTGATGGAGAAGAACCAGATACCGACGAAGGCGATGATGATGGAGAACAGCGCCGGGTACTCGTACGGGAAAATGGCTTTCGGGTTGTGCAGGATCTGCACCCAGATGGTCGGACCCAGCACCATCAGCACCACAGCGCTGACAAGGCCCATCCAGCCGCCAATCATGGCGCCACGGGTGGTCAGGTTCTTCCAGTACATGGAGAGCAGCAGGACCGGGAAGTTGCAGCTTGCGGCGATGGAGAACGCCAGGCCTACCATGAACGCGATGTTCTGGCTTTCAAAGGCGATACCCAACAGGATGGCCACGACCGCCAGGGCGATAGTCGTCATCTTGGAAACGCGGATCTCATCCTTCTCGTTGGCCTTGCCTTTCTTGATCACGCTGGCATACAGGTCATGGGACACTGCCGACGCACCGGCCAGGGTCAAGCCTGCAACCACAGCCAGGATTGTGGCGAACGCCACCGCCGAGATGAAGCCCAGGAACAGACTGCCACCTACCGCGTTGGACAGATGCACCGCCGCCATGTTGTTACCACCGATCAAGGCACCTGCTGCATCCTTGAACGCAGGGTTGGTGCTGACCAGCAAGATAGCGCCGAAACCGATGATGAAAGTCAGGATGTAGAAGTAGCCGATGAAACCGGTGGCGTAGAACACCGACTTGCGGGCTTCCTTGGCATCGCTCACGGTGAAGAAGCGCATCAGGATGTGTGGCAGACCAGCAGTACCGAACATCAGTGCCAGACCGAGGGAGAACGCCGAGATCGGGTCTTTCACCAGACCGCCAGGGCTCATGATCGCTTCACCTTTAGGGTGAACGGCGACCGCCTGGGCGAACAGTTGGTTGAAGTCGAAGTTGACGTGCTTCATGACCATCAGCGCCATGAACGAGGCACCCGACAGCAGCATCACTGCCTTGATGATCTGTACCCAGGTGGTCGCCAGCATGCCGCCGAACAGCACATACAGGCACATCAGGATACCGACCAGAATCACCGCCACGGTGTAATCCAGACCGAACAACAGCTGGATCAGTTTACCGGCACCCACCATCTGGGCAATCAGGTAGAACGCCACCACCACCAGCGAACCGCAGGCGGACAGGGTGCGAATCTCTTTTTGCTTCAGGCGATAGGACGCTACGTCGGCGAAGGTGTACTTGCCCAGGTTACGCAGGCGTTCGGCGATCAGGAACAGAATGATCGGCCAGCCCACCAGGAAGCCGATCGAGTAGATCAGGCCATCGTAGCCGGAGGTGTAAACCAGTGCGGAAATACCCAGGAAGGACGCCGCCGACATGTAGTCGCCTGCAATCGCAAGACCGTTCTGGAAACCGGTGATCTTGCCGCCTGCCGCGTAGTAGTCGGACGCCGAGTTGTTTTTCTTGGATGCCCAGTAGGTGATGTAGAGGGTGAACGCCACGAACATGACGAACATGATGATCGCCGGTACGTTCAAAGGCTGCTTCTGCACCGCCCCGGTAAGGGCGTCTGCTGCCATGAGAGCGGGTGCGAATGCTGCAAGGCCCAAGGCCGCGGAGAGACGACGGATCATTGCTGAATCTCCTTGAGAATTGCATTGTTCAGTTCGTCGAACTCACCGTTGGCGCGGCGTACGTAGATTCCCGTCAGAATGAAAGCCGAGATGATCAGGCCGACCCCTATCGGCATGCCCCACGTAATGGTCGAAGTCGCGCTGATCTTGGCTCCCAGAATATGAGGCCCATACGCAATCATGAGAATGAATGCGGCATAGAGCCCGAGCATGATCGCCGAGAGAATCCAGGCGAAACGCTCTCTTTTGGAAACCAGCTCCTTGAAGCGCGGGCTGTTTTGAATCGAGAGGTAAATGCTGTCGTTCATTGTTTTTGTCCTCGCAGCACAGATGAGTTGTCACGCCATCAACTTTAGTCAGGTCCGGCACGTACTCCAGACGACCTTAGTATTAGAACGACATTAATCATTGAAGCACTTCAAGAGACTTTCGCAGGAGCCAATCAACCCCGGACAAACAAAAGGCCATCTGCCGAGAACGACAGATGGCCTTGATAGACCTGATACAGACGCTTTGGCGTTATTTAGCGGTCCATGCAGCCACACGCTCAGGGTGCTTGGCCACCCACTCCTTCGCCGCAGCATCAGGTTTGGCACCATCCTGAATCGCCAGCATCACTTCACCGATCTCATCCTTGGATTCCCACTGGAATTTTTTCAGGAAGGCAACGACGTCAGGTGCTTTCTTCTCCAGGTTCAGGCTGGCAACGTTGTCGACCGTTTCTGCCGCGCCGTATACGCCTTTAGGGTCTTCAAGAAAGCGCAGCTTCCATTTGGCAAACATCCAGTGCGGTACCCAACCGGTCACGGCGATGGAATCCTTGCGTTTCTCGGCACGGGTCAGTTCGGCAATCATCCCGGCTCCCGAACTGGCCTGCAGCTTGTAACCCTCCAGGCCATAGTCCTTGATGGCTTGATCGGTCTTGAGCATCACACCTGAGCCAGCATCGATACCGGTGATCTTTTTCTTGAAGGACTCATCGGTCTTGAGGTCTTCGATGGTCTTGGCCTTGACGTACTCCGGCACGATCAGGCCGATCTTGGCGTCCTTGAAGTTCGGGCCGTAGTTCACGACCTGATCCTTGTATTTGGTGTAGTACTCACCATGGGTGCCAGGCAACCAGGCCGACAGCATCATGTCCAGTTTGTCGGTGGCAACCGCCTGCCACATGATCCCGGCCGCAACGGATTGCAACTTGACGTCATACCCCAGTTTTGCCTTGAGCACTTCGGCGGCTACATGAGTCGTAGCGACACTGTCGGACCAGCCTTCGACGTAGCCGATGGTCAATGTCTTGGTTTCAGCAATGGCCAGCGTGGAGCTGACGGCCAGTACCAGAGCGGCACCTGCCCCCAGAATTTTTCGCATATTCATCATCACTTCCCCGGAAGTTGCGCACCGACGGGTGTCGGGCTGCATTAACGTTGTTTTTCAGGATCGCCCTTCATGCCCGGCTTTGGGGCAAGCTGCGCCCTACACGTTTAAGTCGTGCTCGCCCGCCATGACAGGCATCACATCGACCTCTCGATAATCAACCGGCTCAATGATCAGACATGCTCTGTCAGCGACACGGAGGAACCGGGAAACGACATCACCCAGCCATCAGCGACAATGCCCACGAAAAAAACCTGAAAAGCCGTCCGGTTTTTGCATGAAACAGAAAATGCAACGTCCATCGTCCTGTTGCAGGACCGCAAGCCATCAACCTGCCACTGCCCTGTTCTGGTTCACTGCGAACAAGGAAACAGGATGTGTTACCGCACATTGCTCAAGACGGGTAACACGGAAACAACCGCACTGCCCTTCTCGCCTTCCCCTCGTGACTGATTTTTTCAAGCCTTTGTTTTTAAAGGACTTTAAAAAGTTGGCACAGCTTCTGCTATCTCTTCGGTACAACAAGAATAAAAACAAGTAGCAAACCAACAAGAACAAGACGAAACGGCTCTGACATAACAAGAACAACACGGACAGAGGCGCAGCTAACAGATTTTTTTGGAGTGGATCGGCTTTACAGGGACCTCTTGAACGAGAGGCCTCGCAACCGGACAGAGAACAATAAAACTACCTTCAGGTAGCTTCCCGTACCGGATGGACCATGACGTTGTGCAGACCCATGGTTAAAGCAAATCAGCGCTCAAAAAAATACGTTTGCTCTTGATCCCGAATGGGGATCACACAAGAACGCAGTAAAGGGACAGGTCGCCAAAAACAAGAACAGGCCGCCCTATAAAAATAAAAAGAGCAGGCAAAAATACATTGGAGGAGAGCTTAGGCTCTCCTTTCGTGTTTTTGGCTTCTCAGCTGCAAGCTGCAAGACAGACACACGCCATTCCCCCCTTTCCGACATAAAAATAACAAAAAAGCACGGACGCACATTCCAGGCTCCATAGAACGTGTATTGTTTCGCAGGGTTTACAAAGGTTCGCATGTTTATACGGCACTTTGGCACTACACCGGTGGTCATAGCCTGCGTATCTCACCAGCACTTCTTTCCCAAGGGATTTAGTCATGCTCCGTTTTCTGCGCTTTGCTACCGTTCTTGGTGGCTTATGTTTGAGTGCGTCCGCTCTGGCGACCAACATTGATCCCGCCACCTATGGCTACCCGCTGACTAATCCGTTTGAAGCAACGATTGCGACCACGCCACCGGACATGCGTCCCGACCTGCCTGACGACGAAGATATCGATCAGGACGTCTACACGCTCAATCTGCACCCGGAGCGCGAGTTCACGCTGCCGGACAATTTCTGGGCCGTAAAAAAGCTGAGCTATCGCCTGGCCAGGCAAGACCATGCAGCACCGTTGATCTTCCTGATTGCCGGTACCGGCGCGCCCTATAACAGCACGCTCAATGAGTTCCTGAAAAAGCTGTATTACGGCGCGGGCTATCACGTCGTACAGCTGTCCTCGCCTACCAGCTACGACTTCATGAGTTCCGCTTCGCGTTTTGCCACGCCGGGGATATCCAAAGAGGATGCCGAAGACCTGTACCGGGTGATGCAAGCCATCCGCGCCCAACAGGCGCAACTGCCGGTGACCGAGTATTACCTGACCGGTTACAGCCTTGGAGCACTCAATGCCGCTTTCGTCAGCCAACTGGACGAAACCCGCCGCAGCTTCAACTTCAAGAAAGTCCTGCTGCTCAACCCGCCAGTCAACCTTTATACGTCCATCACCAATCTGGACAAGCTGGTACAGACCAACGTCAAGGGCATCAACGACACCACCACGTTCTATGAGCTGGTGCTGGCCAAACTGACGCGCTACTTCCGGCAGAAAGGCTATATCGATCTCAACGATGCACTGCTCTATGACTTCCAGCAGTCCAAGCAGCACCTGACCAATGAACAGATGGCAATGCTGATCGGCACCTCGTTCCGCTTTTCGTCGGCCGACATTGCATTCACCTCCGACCTGATCAACCGTCGCGGTCTGATCACACCGCCCAAGTTCCCGATTACCGAAGGCACCAGCCTGACGCCATTCCTCAAGCGCGCCATGCAATGCGACTTCGACTGTTACCTGACCGAACAGGTCATCCCCATGTGGCGTGCCCGTACCGATGGTGGCAGCCTGTTGCAGCTCGTGGATCAAGTCAGCCTGTATGCACTCAAGGATTACCTGCACAGCAGCACCAAGATATCGGTCATGCATAACGCCGACGACGTGATTCTGGGCTCGGGTGACCTGGGCTTCCTGCGCAAGACTTTCGGTGATCGCCTGACCGTTTATCCATACGGCGGCCATTGCGGCAACATCAATTACCGCGTCAACAGTGACGCCATGCTGGAGTTCTTCCGTGGCTAAACGTCTTTTACTCCTTGCTGCCGTATTGTGTGCAGGTACTGCCCAGGCCGCTGACGTGGGCACCAGCAATAAAGCACAGCATCCGGCCACCGTGACACGCCAGCTCGATGCCGATGGTTTTACCCAGCCGTTGAAATCGCTGCAGTTCAACCCCGGCCTGGACCAGCGCGAATTCGAGCGCGCCTCCATCAATGCCCTGGAAGTCTACGACCCGCTGGAATCCTGGAACCGCAGGGTCTACCACTTCAACTACCGTTTCGATGAGTGGGTCTTCCTGCCGACGGTCAACGGTTACCGCTACATCACACCGGGCTTCGTGCGCAGCGGCGTAAGTAACTTCTTCAGCAACCTGGGCGATGTGTCCAACCTGCTGAACAGCCTGTTGCAGTTCAAAGGCCAGCGTTCCATGCAAACCACGGGGCGTCTGCTGCTCAATACCACAATCGGCATCGCCGGCCTGTGGGACCCGGCCACCATGATGGGCCTGCCGCGCCAGACCGAAGACTTCGGCCAGACATTGGGCTTCTATGGCGTGCCTTCTGGTCCTTATCTGGTGCTGCCGCTGTTCGGCCCGTCGAACCTGCGTGACACCGGCGGCCTGGTATTCGACTATGCCGCAGAAACCCAGATCAACTTCCTGAACGTGGCCGAAGTCAGCAGCGACCACCCGGAAATCACCCTGCTGCGCGCCATTGACCGCCGCTATGTCACCAGTTTCCGTTACGGACAGCTGAACTCACCGTTCGAGTACGAAAAGGTGCGTTACGTCTACACCGAATCGCGCAAGTTGCAGATTGCCGAGTAACGAATGCGGCAATCAAAAACGCCCGGCCCGGGTTACCGGGTCGGGCGTTTTTCATAACACCTTCAAACTTCAGTGCGGTGCCGGACCGTAGTCGTTCGCACCGTCGGTGCCCGGCAAGAACAGCAAGGATATCTGGGCCAGCGGGCCCAGGATTGGAATAAGGCCAACCAGCACGCACCAGCCGCTGAGATTGATGTCGTGCAGCCTTCTGACGGTCAAAGAGAGATTGGTCATGAACATGGCCAATGACAGGAGAACGGTCGTGCCCCCTATACCTGTCTCCGGATAAAGCCAGTCGGTACTGTGATCAATCGCCACTGCCACCGCGAAAAGCACGCTACAAAGCAGGGCGAAGACGAATAACTCCATCCTTGACGCCCGGCCACTGAAATCGAATGTTTTTGCAAACCCGTTATACAGATGATTCATTCCTGCTTCTCTTCTTGATGGCTGTATTGGCATACCCAGTCAATGACTGAGCACGCCCCTTCCTGGCGGCGACCAATCTAGCGATTTAAAAAAATAGGGATGCAGTCACCCTCCGAAACATCCGTAGGAAAAATCAACAGAACCAAGATGCTCCATTCTTCGGACGGTGCCGGAGCAGGAAGAAGATCAGGGGGTTAAGCCCCGACAGCGTGCGGTCATAAGCAATGTTCCATAGCCAGCTCCCACCAGTTCAACCTGTCCGGGTTGAAAATTGCGGGTCAAAAGCCAGGCAAGAACCGCCCTCGACTTCGCCTCCATTCAGGCGCAGGATCGCTTCCTTTTCTTTTGCGTTGAAGCGCCATGCAGCAGTTAATCAGGGTAACGGCTCTGGCAATCAGCTTGACCTTGTCAGGCTGCGCCAGCCAACAGGAAAACCTCTATTCATGGGCTCAAGCCAAGGACGCAGAAGCCAGCGTGGTTGAAACCCGCACCTTTGCGCTGCAAATCGTTACACCTCGATCTCTACCCAAAGGTGGCCGATTGAGCATTTTCATTGAAGGGGATGGCCGCGCCTGGGCAACGGGCAGCCAGCCAAGCCTTGACCCTTCGCCACGGCAACCGGACATGGCTCGCCTGGCTCTGGACCCGGATCACGCCGGCGTCTACGTTGCCAGGCCCTGCCAGTTCGTGATGTCCAAGGCGTGTGTCAGTGAGGTGTGGACAGATGCAAGGTTCAGCCGTCGCGTCATTGAAGCGTTCAACGATGTGATCGACCGCCTGAAAACTCGCTACAACGCCTCGTCAATCGAGTTGATAGGCTATTCGGGAGGGGCTGCGGTCGCGTTGCTGATCGCTGAAGAGCGAGACGACATTTCGCAGATCCAGACCATCGCCGGAAATGTCGATCCTCACGCCTGGGTCGCACTGCATCAGCTTTCGCCTTTGAAGGGCTCGCTGGATCCGCTGGAAAACAGCCTGCGACTCAAAAAGATTGCGCAACGGCACTTCGCTGGAACAACCGATACCGTTGTGCCGCCCGTACTGCTGACAGGCTTTCTCGCCAGAACCCGGCCTGATTGCAGTGAAGTCATCAGCCTGCCAGGTTCCCATGCAACGCTCATGGAGGCCGTTGATGGACAAATGCTTTCCCGCCCGATTCAGTGTCAGTAAGGCTGATGCCGATCAGTCAAGGCACAACAAAACTTGTGGGAGGCAGCTTGCTGGCGACAAAGGCCTGAAAAACGGCAGATATTCTGCGTTTGTACGCTGAATTCGCCAGCAAGCTGACTCCAACAAAGTGATTTATGGCCTGACTGACCAGCATTAGTCCGTAAGACCGGATTGAGCAGAGCAGCCTTCAACACACTGCAAAAGCTGCTCTGCTCCTACCCGAACGCGAATATCAGAACGCATAGCGCGCCTTGAACATCAGGGTTTCAGCGTCGTAGCCCGAACGGCCCTGATAGGTGTAGCTGGTACCCAGAGTCAGTGCGCTGATGGCATAACTCACGCCAACAGAACTTTCGTAGCTGTCGCGGGCCGATTTTGCCCCCGTGACCACGAAACTCGAACCGCCCTGAGCAAATGCCGACGTCTGGCTGATACGGTCACCGATCAGGTTGTGATAGGTCATTAGTGTCAGTTCAGGCGTGAGCGTGCCACCAAGCAAAGGGGCTTCGCTGGCAACCCGTAAACCGGCCCCGATCTCTCCGGTTTCAAAGCGCTGGTCACTGTTGCGCAAAGCTGCGGATGAGCCTCGCTCGGTGTACCCGTCGACCTGCACCTTGGAATAACGAGCCGCCACACGCGGTTCGATCAACAGTTGGTCGCTGAACCGCAAGCCATAGCCAACAAGCGTATTGATGCTCAGTACGTCACTGTCGAAGTTGCCTTTGGCCAGCGTGCCCGCCACATTGCGGCGGCTGTCGTTATCATTGCGGCCATAGGAAACGCTGCCTTGAGTAAACCAGTTGCCCTTCTCCCAGCTTCCGTACAGCGACAGCGCATTGCCCTGCACATCGGTCTTGTAACCAATGTCGGAGGTCGAGTTGGCATTCACATAGGAATAGGCAAAACCCAGAGTAGCCCCGGAAGCAAGACGACCATCAATCCCCACAGCCACACCGCTGGCATTGGCCGAGTAGCCTTCCACACCGCCACGGCTGTCCTGATCCATATTGCTGTTCAACACCTGCATCCACACGCCGTTCTCAGCCACTTCATCGCCTGAGGAAAGCCCACTGCGCAAGCCCGTCATACGGGTATCGATTGCCGAACTGCTGGCTCCCTGCCCGGCCAAAGCTGCGTCCACTCCACCACGACTGACATCGGGTGATAACCGCTTGCCAAGCTCATCCAGTTCTTGAGCGGTGCTGGCGTTGGCGAACGACTGGAATACCCGGTCATTACTGTCGAGCTGGCCAATCACGTTGTTCTTGAAGCGGTTGATCAGGCCTTGTGTACGTTGATCGCTGCCTGCGCTGCCCAACTCCTGACTCACTTGCTGGTCGGACTTGAGCCTGACCACGGCCTCAACCGAATCGGCATCAACGCTATAGCTGGCAACATCGAGCAAGGTGGATACGCTACTCACGGTCAAACCGCTGTTCTGCACACTGGCCGCGGACAGCAAGGCGTAAGTCTTGCCCTCAGCGGTCGGGTTGAAATCACCGGGGTTGGCACTCAGGGTGATACGCGAACCCGATGCAAAACTCGCGGCACCTGCAACGCTCAGATAAGGCGTGGTATTTACAGTGCTATCGGACAGCCGCATATCCAGTGCGCCCTGATTGGCAAGTTGCAGATTGCCGGTAATGGCGCTGCCGGCACGATCCAGGTTCAGGGAGCCGCCCCGCTGGACAACAACATCGCTGTCGATGGTCGTCCCCGTGAAAGCCGCCTGGCCCTGAACATTCACCGCCGCCATTCTAAGCAGGTCACCGCGAATCTCGCCGCCGCTCCAGTTCAGCGTGGCCAGGTTACGCCCACGGATAGCAGCACCGGAATCACTGGCGATCAGCCCTGCTTTCTGATTGATTTCAAAACCGACGGGCAAGGCATCTCTCGTCACCACAATCGCATCACCTTGGGAGGTAATGGTTCCGGTGTTTACGATGCCTCTTGAACCGGAAGCATTGGTGGTC
Organism: Pseudomonas sp. FG43; assembly: GCF_057809175.1. Classification (NCBI taxonomy): domain Bacteria; kingdom Pseudomonadati; phylum Pseudomonadota; class Gammaproteobacteria; order Pseudomonadales; family Pseudomonadaceae; genus Pseudomonas; species Pseudomonas sp. FG43. The sequence continues at coordinate 150,487 of NZ_JBMDJL010000007.1, read as the reverse complement.
GTGAAATCGGTACCTTGGATCATGATGGCGTGTGCATTATCGTCCCCGGAGGCGCTGATACGACCGCTGTTGTGCAGGACATCGAGCGTGCCATCCCACAAGGCGACACCTTCGGAAGCATTACCCCGAGCAATGATCGAACCGCTGTTTTCGACGTGCAGCGGCGTTGATGGGGCCTCTAGATCCATACCGATGGAGTTGTCACCCACGGCCAGGATGGAACCCGAGTTAAGCAGTTTCCCTCCCACGCTCAACATTGCAGAACCATGCCAATCAAAGATCAGGCCAGTAGCATACTCTCCGTGCATTTCAATGGAGCCCGAGTTGATAAAGTCACCGGCGATTTGTGAGCCATGCAGGTAAATGCCTTCTGCTCCGCGGAACAGGCTTGATGCGCTGTCTTCAACGACCAGGACCTTTCCGGCATTGACGACAGAACCTGTGACACTGATGTTACTGATATCGATGCCTGCGCCCCTATCGGCTCGCTGGAGCGTAATAGAGCCCTCGTTGCGCAGATCACCGTCAATCGAACCGCCGCCACCGGGACCGTTATTGACGCCAGCGGTGACAGGATCGAACATTGCGCCGAACTCCAGCGCCCTGACAGCAAAACCACCTGTATCGATGGTAATGTCCGCGGCGTTGATGAACGAACCGCTCAGTGCAGAGCGCCTGAACTGAAAGACGCTTTCATTCGCGGACGATTGCAGCGAAACCTGCCCAATCAGGTTGAACCCGCCACTCAAGGTCTGATTGTTCAGCGCATTACGCCCCTGACTGACGTCGTAATCCAGCGCAAAAGCCTGACAAGCACAGGCACCCACGATCAGTGCCAATAGCGTTTTCTGAAAATTCCGGTTCAAAGCCTGTGGTCCATCGATTTACTTCAGCAGCAGCCCTGCTCAGCTTGCATTCCACCGTGAATGCGTTTCGCACTCCGATCGTTTGGCGAGTCAGAGTCCTACGCGGCGTTGTCGGCGGTTTGATACAAAGCTTTAAAATAGCCGATACAAATATTCGCCAGACCAATCAACAAAACCGATAGTTAAGCTGGGAAATTCAAACCCATCCATCGATCAAACAGGCATACCATGGTCGCCATTGCCAACTGACCAGGAGTGCCCTTTTCATGGCTCAATTTCGTAAAGTGCTGTCGATCCAAGCTGGCCAGCCGACTTCAGACGGGGCCGGTGTGCGCCTGACGCGGGTGTTTGGCGGCCAGGGTGTCGAGCAGTTCGATCCGTTCCTGATGCTCGACGAGTTTGGTTCGGACAAGCCGGACGACTATATCGCCGGGTTTCCGCCTCATCCGCATCGCGGCTTTGAAACCGTGACTTATATGCTTGAAGGTCGCATGCGCCATGAAGATCACATGGGCAATGTCGGCCTGTTGCAGAGCGGCGGCGTGCAGTGGATGACGGCGGCACGCGGCATCATTCACAGTGAGATGCCGGAGCAGGAAGAAGGCGTGATGCGCGGCTTCCAGTTGTGGCTGAATCTGCCGGGCAAGAACAAGTTGATGGACGCCAGTTATCAGGACATCCAGCCGCAAGACATTCCCCGCCTGACCACCGAAGCCGGTGTTGAGGTGGTGGTCATTGCAGGCCGGTTTGACGATGGGCAGGTTCAACAGGACGGTGCCGTACAACGGCCGGATACCGAGCCGCAGTATTTCGACTTTCACCTGCCCGCAGGCCGCAGCATCAGCCCGCGCATTCCCGAAGGACATCGGGCGTTGCTCTATGTGTATGAAGGCAGTATCGAAGTTGAAGGTTGCCCGCAGGCCGTTGGTGCAAGCCGTCTGGTGCGGCTGGCCGATGAAGGTGAGTTGCAGATCAACAGCTCAAGCGGTGCGCGAGTGCTGTTGATTGCCGGCAAGCCGTTGCGTGAGCCTGTGGTGCAATACGGGCCATTCGTGATGAATACCCGCGAAGAGATCGAACAGGCCTTACGGGATTTCAGGGATGACCGCTTGACGGCCTGACAGCAAGAAGCATCGCGAATGAATTCGCTTAGATGGTAATTCCGATCAGTCAGGTCATGCTCCGTGGGAGGGGCCTTGGCCGCGACTTCATTCAGGCGCTGGTAAGCAAGTCGTCGCGGCCAAGGCCCCTCCCACAAGTGACTGGTATGCCTTAAAAACGATTACTCCAACCGCAAGAACCGTTTCAACTCGTCCCGCTGGGCCATGGCATCGCGACGACCGAGGTCGATCAGTTCGCTGCAATACCCCGCCTCGAACAGCAGATAGCTCAATACGCTGGCACCGCTGGTCTTGGTCGCACCAGGGCCGCGCAGGAAAGTGCGCAGGGCCGGTGGCAGTTCGTGGCGGTGGCGGGCAGCGATTTCATCCAGTGGCTGGCTCGGGGAAATCACCAGCACCTCCACGGGAGCCATGCCAGGTTGCCGTCTGGCCTGTTCATCGGCCAGCAACGAACTCATCAGGTTCAAACGTTCAAGCAATTCAATATCGCTTTCCAGATTGTCGATGAAGGTGCTGTTGAGCATATGGCCACTGATTTGCGCCAGACTCGGCTGAATACCACTGGTAGCCCGATGGATCTGTTTATTGGGCTGTACACCGCGAGGATTGCCACTGACGCCCACCACCAGCACCCGGTTGGCCCCCAGATGCAATGCCGGGCTGATGGGTGCCGACTGCCGCACCGCGCCATCGCCGAAATATTCATGATCGATCTTTACGGGCTCGAACAGCAGCGGAATCGCCGAGCTTGCCAGCAAATGATCCACGGTCAATTGAGTCGGCAGGCCAATGCGCCGATGGCGCAACCAGGGCTCGATGGTGCCTCCGCCCTGATAGAAGGTCACCGCTTGCCCGGACTCGTAGCCAAAGGCCGTGACCGCCACGGCCCGCAGATGATTGCTGTCGATGGCCGCATCGATACCTGACAGGTCCAGCCGGTCACTGAGCAGGTCACGCAAGGGAGAACTGTTGAGCAGCGCGACAGGAATGTCGCGGCCCAGCCCGGTCAGGCTGCGTCCGAAAAAACGCCCCGCCTGACGAATGACGCCGGGCCAGTCGCTGCGCAGTACCTGATGGCTGCGAAACGCCTGCCAGAACTCGGTCAACTGGCGGATGGCGATGCGAAAGTGCAGCGCGCCACTGGCCAGTTTCACCGCATTGATAGCGCCGGCCGAGGTGCCGACAATCACGGGAAACGGGTTGGCCGCCCCTGCGGGCAGGAGGTCGGCAATCCCCGCCAGTACACCGACCTGATAGGCGGCACGGGCGCCACCTCCAGACAGAATCAAACCGGTAACCGACTCTTTCTCGTTCACTGCATTTGTCACTACTGCACGTTCTGGCATCTACAACGAACCTCAGTGAACAACCATTCTTTTTATTTATGTTTTTTTGTATAGCTTCGGTTCGCCCTCCGGTCGACTTTTAAAACGTCGGTGCGCCCAGAGATATTGCTCCGGACATTCAGTGATGGCAATTTCAATCCACTGATTTATTCGCAGGCAATCCTCTTCATCGCTCTGACCGGGGAAATCCTGCAGCGGCGGATGAATCACCAGCCTGTAACCGCTACCGTCCGCCAGCCGCTGCTGGGTGAAGGGCACGACCTGAGCGCGGCCCAGCTTGGCAAACTTGCTGGTCGCCGTCACTGTCGCAGCCTGAATGCCGAACAGCGGCACGAATACGCTCTGCTTGGCGCCATAATCCTGATCCGGTGCATACCAGATCGCACGGCCGGCACGCAGCAGCTTGAGCATGCCACGCACGTCTTCGCGCTCGACGGCCAGGGAGTCGAGGTTATGCCGCTCACGACCGCGACGCTGGACGAAATCGAACAACGGGTTCTTGTGCTCGCGGTACATGCCATCGATGGTGTGCTGCTGGCCCAATAATGCTGCACCGACCTCCAGGGTGGTGAAGTGCAGGGCCATGAGAATCACCCCTTCCCCCTGCTGTTGCGCACGCTGCAAATGCTCAAGCCCTTCGATGCGGGCAAGCCCGGCCAGGCGACGCCTGGACCACCACCAGCTCATGGCCATCTCGAAGAAGGCAATGCCGGTCGAAGCGAAGTTTTCCTTGAGCAACTGCTTGCGCTGGGCAGCAGACAAATGCGGGAAACACAGCTCCAGATTACGCGAGGCGATATATTTTCGATCAGTGGCCACGCAATACATCGCCGCGCCCAGCAGCCGACCGATCACCAGCAGTACTCGAAACGGTAACTGGACAATCAGCCACAAGAGCCCCAACCCCAGCCATAACGGCCAGAAACGGGGGTGAAGAAAACTGGCTTTAAAACGCGGGCGATCCATTTAAGCTTCCGTCAGGACAAAGGCTGCGCATTCTACATCGGTTCGACCCGGCTTGCGGCCCGAGGGCGTTCTCGTTATAAGTCTCGGCACTTTTAGCGACAAGCTGTTGTGTATCCCGACCATGAGCCAGATCGAATCGCAAAACCCGGACCCAGTGTTTCAGCTCAAAGGCAGCATGCTTGCCATCACCGTCATGGAGCTGGCCCGGAACAACCTCGACGCCCTGGACCGTCAATTGGCGGCCAAGGTTGCCCAGGCCCCCAATTTTTTCAGCAATACACCGCTGATCCTGGCACTGGACAAACTCTCGCCCAATGAAGGAACCGTGGATCTGCCCGGTCTGATGCGCGTCTGCCGTCAGCATGGCCTGCGCACCCTGGCGATACGGGCCAACCGCATTGAAGACATTGCCGCCGCCATCGCCGTCGATCTTCCCGTGCTGCCGCCATCCGGCGCCCGGGAACGTGTGCTGGAGCCTGTCGAAGCAGAGGCGCCGAAAAAGATTCCCGAGAAGCCGCCCGAGCCAACCGTCAAGCCAACGCGCGTGATAACCGCTCCAGTGCGCGGCGGACAGCAGATTTATGCCCAGGGTGGCGATCTGGTTGTCGTGGCTCCAGTCAGCCCCGGTGCGGAACTTCTGGCCGATGGCAACATCCATGTTTACGGCCCAATGCGCGGCAGGGCACTGGCAGGCATCAAGGGCGACACCAAGGCACGGATCTTTTGCCAGCAACTGGGCGCCGAACTGATTTCAATCGCCGGGCAATACAAGGTTTCCGAAGACTTGCGCAGGGATCCTCTCTGGGGGGCTCCGGTACAAGTCAGCCTGTCCGGCGACGTGTTGAACATCATTCGTCTTTAACGGATACTGCCGCAATTTTCAAAGCATCTCTGACTCGTCGCGAAAACGTAGTAAAGGTTGTAGGAAATCCTGAGAAACACCTGTTTCTCGACTGTTGCATCAACCGAAAGCAGTAGCGTAGAGCTATCTTTCATGGCCGAGCTTCCGTGATTTCCATCATTCTTCGATTAACGTCGCTTCAAGGGATGCTCTTCAGGGACTAACTGTCCTTTTCCTCTAGGGGTGATACACCTTGGCCAAGATTCTCGTGGTTACATCCGGCAAGGGTGGTGTGGGCAAGACCACCACCAGCGCCGCCATCGGCACAGGCCTCGCTCTGCGTGGCCATAAAACAGTGATTGTCGACTTTGACGTCGGCTTGCGTAACCTGGACCTGATCATGGGTTGCGAGCGCCGCGTGGTGTACGACTTCGTCAACGTCGTCAACAACGAAGCGACACTCACTCAGGCCCTGATCAAAGACAAGCGCCTGGAAAACCTCTACGTGCTTGCGGCAAGCCAGACCCGCGACAAGGATGCGCTGACCGTCGAAGGCGTCGAGAAGATCCTCGACGAACTCAAGGAAAACTTCGAGTTCGTGATCTGCGACTCCCCGGCCGGTATCGAAAAAGGTGCTCACCTGGCCATGTACTTCGCTGATGAAGCGATTGTCGTGACCAACCCGGAAGTCTCTTCGGTACGTGACTCGGACCGCATGCTGGGCCTGCTGGCCAGCAAGTCCCGCCGCGCAGAGCGCAACGAAGATCCGATCAAGGAACACCTGCTGCTGACCCGCTACAATCCGGAGCGCGTCACCAAGGGTGAAATGCTGGGCGTCGAAGACGTCGAGGAAATCCTCTCGATCCGCCTGCTGGGCGTGATTCCAGAGTCTCAGGCAGTCCTGAAGGCTTCCAACCAGGGTATCCCGGTCATTCTCGACGACCAGAGCGACGCCGGTCAGGCGTACAGCGATGCGGTCGATCGTTTGCTGGGCAAGGACGTTGCTCATCGTTTCGTCGATGTGCAGAAGAAAGGATGGTTTGAGCGTCTTTTTGGAGGCCGCTAAATGAATATTTTTGACTTCTTTCGTGACCGCAAAAAAGAAAGCACGGCCTCGGTAGCGAAAGAGCGTCTACAGATCATCGTGGCGCACGAACGCGGCCAGCGAAGCACTCCTACGCCTGACTATCTTCCTGCCCTGCAGAAAGAGCTGGTGGAAGTGATCCGCAAATACGTCAACATCGAGTCCGATCAGGTACAGGTCGCTCTGGAAAACCAGGGCAGCTGTTCGATTCTGGAACTCAACATCACCCTGCCAGATCGCTGATCCGGCGGTTGCCCACGGCGGCATGAGCGACACTTCCCTCGGAGTGCCGTCCATGCCGCCGTTGGCGTTTACAGCGTTTCGAGGCCGTTGCATGCCGTTGTCGAACATCCGCATCATCCATCAGGACGCCGCCGTTCTGGTCATCGATAAACCCACATTGCTGCTTTCAGTCCCAGGTCGCGCCGACGACAACAAGGACTGCCTGATTACCCGCCTGCAGGAAAACGGCTATCCCGAAGCCCGTATCGTTCACCGACTGGACTGGGAAACCTCCGGCATCATCCTGCTTGCCCGCGACGCCGATACCCATCGCGAACTGTCTCGCCAGTTCCATGACCGCGAAACAGAAAAGGCCTACACCGCCCTGTGCTGGGGTCAGCCGACGCTGGACAGCGGCAGCATTGACCTGCCTCTGCGCTACGACCCGCCGACCAAACCCCGGCATGTGGTGGATCATGAGTCCGGGAAACATGCGCTGACCTTCTGGAAGATCGTGGAGCGCTACGACACTCACTGCCGCGTGGAACTCACCCCGATCACCGGACGCTCGCATCAATTGCGGGTGCATATGCTGTCCATCGGGCATCCACTGCTGGGTGATGGCTTGTATGCCCATCCCGAGGCATTGGCGGCCTATCCACGCCTGTGCCTGCACGCCAGCATGCTGAGCTTCACTCATCCGGTCAGTGGTGAGCGGTTGAAGTTCGAGTGTGCGGCACCGTTTTGATGTGTTCGCGAATGAATTCGCTGCTACGCCCGCGTAGCGAATTCATTCGCGAAAAAGCACGACTGAGGCCAATACGGTAAACTCGCGCCACTGCTGTCTGGAGCTACTTATGCGCGAAGAGCTGAACAAAGGCCTGATCGACTTTCTCAAGGCCTCCCCCACCCCGTTCCACGCCACTGCAACCCTTGTAAATCACCTCGAAGCGGCCGGTTTCCAGCGTCTGGACGAGCGTGAAACCTGGGCTGTCGAAACCGGCGGGCGTTATTACGTCACCCGCAACGACTCCTCTATCGTCGCCTTCAGAATGGGCCGCCAATCGCCACTGACCGGCGGGATTCGCATGGTCGGCGCCCATACCGACAGCCCGTGCCTGCGGGTCAAACCGCAGCCGGAACTACAGCGTCAGGGTTTCTGGCAACTGGGCGTGGAAGTCTACGGCGGCGCGCTGCTGGCGCCCTGGTTCGACCGTGACCTGTCGCTGGCCGGGCGTGTCACCTTCCGTCGTGATGGCAAGGTCGAAAGCCAGTTGATCGATTTCAAGTTGCCCATCGCGATCATTCCCAACCTGGCCATCCACCTCAATCGTACGGCCAATGAAGGCTGGGCGATCAATGCCCAGAACGAACTGCCGCCGATCCTGGCCCAAGTAGCCGGTGACGAACGCGCCGACTTCCGCGCCCTGCTTACCGAGCAACTGGCCCGCGAGCACGACCTGAACGCCGATGTGGTGCTCGATTACGAGTTGAGTTTCTACGACACCCAGAGCGCAGCCGTGGTCGGCCTCAATGGCGACTTCATTGCCGGTGCCCGTCTGGACAATCTGCTGTCCTGCTTCGCAGGCTTGCAAGCGCTGCTCAACAGCGACACCGATGAAACCGCTCTGCTGGTGTGTACCGATCACGAAGAAGTCGGTTCTTCATCGACCTGCGGCGCAGACGGCCCGATGCTGGAGCAGATCATCCAGCGCCTGCTGCCCAACGGCGAAGACTATGTGCGCACCATCCAGAAGTCGCTGCTGATCTCGGCGGACAACGCCCATGGCGTTCACCCCAACTACGCCGAAAAGCACGACGCCAACCATGGCCCGAAACTCAATGCCGGGCCGGTCATCAAGGTCAACAGCAACCAGCGCTACGCCACCAACAGCGAAACCGCAGGGTTCTTCCGCCACCTGTGCATGGCCGAAGAAGTACCGGTGCAAAGCTTTGTGGTGCGCAGCGACATGGCCTGCGGCTCGACCATCGGCCCGATCACAGCCAGCCATCTGGGCATTCGCACCGTGGATATCGGTTTGCCGACCTTTGCCATGCATTCGATCCGCGAACTGGCCGGCAGTCATGACCTGTCGCATCTGGTGAAAGTGCTCAGTGCGTTTTACGCCAGCCACGAGTTGCCGTAACTCCCCGTCTTCGCGAGTGAGCGGTTCGCCGCCCGGTCCGTTCACTCGCGCATTGCGCTACATCAAAACGCCAGCCCCAAACCCATCTAGACTCATAGGTGCCGAGTCAGTGAGGTACAGGGCCATGGATCCGTTCCATTCAATGCTGATGATTACCGTGATCGGGATGCTGTTGCTCAGCGTCGGCTTCAGTTACCGGGATCGGGGTGCTGGTGTGTTCATGATCTGGATCGGCATGGTCTTCGTGATCGGCACGGTCGGCTTCAAGATTCTCGAAAAGCTGACCTGATCATGAGGCTAGGCACTCACTTGAGCCTCGCCGAGAGTGGGCAGGCTTGACAGAAAATCCCCCGCCACCGCACTGACATGAATAGCGTCGTGCCGCCAATATTCCAGGTCGCAATCGATCAGGCGACCGCGCTGATCGTAGTTGACCCGCGCAATGCACAAACCCGGGCTGCCCACTGAAACCTTGAGCGCCGCGCAGGCATCGGCATGCAGCGCCGTAGGCACAATCTCGAAATGCACCTGGCCATAGCACAGGTCATAACGGCTGGCGTACAACTCGGTAAGCGACTGGCTGAGATCGCAATCAAGGATGCCGGGGAAATACTCAGGGTTCAGGTAATGCTCGACATACAGCACCAGACGCTGGTCGATGCGCCGCGCCCGGCAGATCTGGATCACGCTGGAAAGCGCTGGCAACTGGAGTTTTTCACAGATTTTCGCTGAAGCCGGTTGCAATCGCGCTGAAATGATCTGGGTTTCAGCCACGCGCCCTTGTGCCTGGACCATCGCATGAAAGTGGCTGCGACGGATCAGGTCATAGGCCAGACGCGGAGGCGAGACAAACCAGCCGCGTCGCTCCTCGCGATAGATCAGCCCCTGAGCCTCCAGTTGCACCAGGGCTTCACGCAGGGTGATACGAGTCGTATCAAATACCTCACTGAGCTTGCGCTCGGCAGGCAGCTTGCTACCGGACGGTAACAAACCGTGCTCGATCTGCTCCTGCAAGGCGTTGCAAATAGTTGTTACCGCTCGTGGTACATCTTCGCGCATTGAGATACCTGCCTGGACTAGACCAGCTCCATTAAAGGGCACGATTCAAGACTTGAGCCCCCCATTGAAAGTGTTTTCAAGCCTAGGTCGCCTATATGACCATCATGTGACAAATCGCATCACGATCCATGCCAATGGTCGCTTGAACACCCTGAAATCCCTTGGGAAGCAAGCTATTCAAGATGGTCTACGCTTAGCTCGCAACGCAGCACACATGCTCTGACCATAGAACAGAAAACAACTCTCGACACAAAAATGTCATGCAAGAAGCCTAACTTGGCTCAGGTATTGCTGATCTAGACCAAACTATCCGCAAAGAACGCTTCCGAAAGGAAGTGCAAAAGGAGATTTGAATGAAACACCTATTGTTGGCATCACTCCTCGGTTCCGCCATTGCCTTGAGCACCTCGGCCATGGCAGCGGACACAGACCTCAAGACGCTGGAAGCCGCAGCCAGGACCGAAGGCGCGATCAATAGCGTCGGCATGCCGGATGACTGGGCTAACTGGAAAGCCACCTGGGCCGACCTCGAAAGCAAATACGGCCTCAAGCACATGGACACCGACATGAGTTCGGCTCAGGAAGTGGCCAAGTTCGATGCGGAAAAAGACAACGCCAGCGCCGATATCGGTGACGTGGGTGCAGCCTTCGGCCCGATCGCTGTCGCCAAGGGCGTTACCCAGCCTTACAAGCCAAGCACCTGGGAACAAGTCCCAGACTGGGCCAAGGACAAGGAAGGTCACTGGGCACTGGCCTATACCGGCACCATCGCCTTCATCGTCAACAAGAAGCTGTTGCATGGTTCTGAAGTCCCGACCAAATGGTCTGACCTCAAGAGCGGCAAATACAAGGTCACTATCGGTGACGTGAGCACCGCAGCCCAGGCGGCCAACGGCGTGCTGGCGGCCTCCATCGCCATGAAAGGCGACGAGAGCAACGTTGCTCCAGGCCTGCAACTGTTCACCGATCTGGCCAAGCAGAAACGCCTGGCACTCAACAACCCGAATATCCAGAGCATGGAGAAAGGTGAAGTCGAAGTCGGCATCGTCTGGGACTTCAACGGCCTGAGCTACAAGGCCAAGATGACCAACCCGGACGATTACGTGGTGCTGATCCCGTCCGATGGTTCGGTGATTTCCGGCTACACCACCATCATCAACAAATACGCCAAACACCCGAACGCGGCCAAACTGGCGCGTGAGTACATCTTCAGCGACGCAGGCCAGATCAACCTGGCAAAAGGCAACGCACGTCCGATTCGTGCCGAGCACCTTACCCTGCCCGCCGAGGTCCAGGCCAAGCTGCTGCCAAACGAGCAATACAAAGGCGTCACCCCGATCAAGAGCGCGGCGGCGTGGGAAGCGACGTCCAAGAAGCTGCCTCAGATGTGGAACGAGCAGGTCATCGTCGAAATGAACTGATCAAGGCCAAGGGCGAGCCAGCATGCCTGCTCGCCCTTACCTGTGTATCGATTGCAGTTGGAGCGACCCGCTCATGAAACACAATGTCATCCTCATCGTGCTCGATGGCCTCAACTACGAAGTGGCAAGGCATGCGATGGGTCATCTCCAGGCTTACAGCAGTGCAGGACGGGCCGTGCTGTACAAGCTTGAATCCGAGTTGCCGGCGCTGTCGCGCCCTTTGTACGAATGCATTCTGACCGGGGTCACGCCCCTGGAAAGCGGCATTGTGCACAACCAGGTTTCACGCCTGTCCAACCAGCGCAGCATGTTCCACTACGCCACCGATGCCGGGCTCACCACGGCAGCGGCGGCCTATCACTGGGTCAGCGAACTGTATAATCGCACGCCCTTCGACGCCGCCCGCGACCGTCACACCGACGATCCGGCGCTGCCGATCCAGCACGGGCACTTTTACTACGCCGACCATTACCCCGATTCGCACCTGTTTGCCGACGCCGAAAGCCTGCGAGTCAGGCACGCACCGAATCTGCTGTTGATCCACCCCATGAATATCGACGACGCCGGGCACAAGCACGGCCTCGACAGCCCCCAATACCGTAACAGCGCACGCAGCGCCGACATCCTGATTGCCGATTACCTGCAACGCTGGCTCGATGCCGGTTATCAGGTACTGGTCACCGCCGATCACGGCATGAACAACGATCGATCACATAACGGGCTACTCCCCGAAGAACGTGAAGTACCGCTGTTCGTGCTGGGCGATGCATTCAGCCTCGATGCCCAGGCAGCCCCCAGACAAACCGAGCTATGCGGCACTGTCTGCGAACTGCTCGGCGTGCCCCACGACAAACCGGTATGCCGGGAGATCCTCAATTGACTACCAACAATCGTGGTAAATGGCTCGGGCTGCTATGCCTGCTGCCGTTTGCCCTGTTCTTCATCGTGTTTCAAATTGCGCCGCTGGCCTGGGTTGCGATCAACAGCCTGCACTCCGAAACAGGCTGGGGGTTTGACAACTTCGCCAAGGCATTCAATTCCCGCTTCTATCGCCAGGCCATTCAGTTCAGCCTGGAAATCAGTTTCTGGTCCAGCCTGTTCGGCATCGTGATCGCGGTACTGGGCAGCCACTCGCTGCGCAACGTGGATTCGCGGCTACGGGATTTCGTCAATTCCTTCGCCAACATGACCAGCAACTTCTCTGGCGTGCCGCTGGCCTTTGCATTCATCATCCTGCTGGGCTTCAACGGGGCCGTGACGTTGATGCTCAAGAAGGCCGGGATCATTGAAGACTTCAACCTGTATTCCAAGACCGGCCTGATCATTCTCTACACCTATTTCCAGATCCCGCTGGGCGTATTGCTGCTCTACCCGGCCTTCGATGCCTTGCGCGAAGACTGGCGCGAGTCCTCGGCCTTGCTCGGTGCCAGCAGCTTCCAGTACTGGCGCCATATCGGCCTGCCGGTCCTGGCACCTGCGCTGCTGGGGACCTTCGTGATTCTGCTGGCCAATGCCTTGGGGGCTTATGCCACCGTTTACGCCTTGACCACCGGCAACTTCAACGTGCTGCCCATCCGCATCGCAGCCATGGTTTCCGGGGATATCAGCCTTGATCCGAACATGGCCAGTGCCCTGGCAATGATTCTGGTCGGCCTGATGACGCTGGTCACTGTCGTTCATCAATGGTTGCTGAAGAGGAGCTACCATGTCTCGCGCTGAAAGAGGTCCCGCCGGGATCTACCACCGCTTCGTGGTGTATGTCCTGTTCCTGATCCTGCTGCTGCCACTGGCTGGCACGCTGCTGTATTCACTGTCCACCAGTTGGTCGGCGAGCATTCTGCCCAGCGGCCTGACCTTCAAGTGGTACATCGCACTGTGGAGCGACCCGCGCTTTCTCACTGCGTTCGGTCAGTCGCTGCTGGTCTGTGTGGGCGCCCTGATTCTGTCCGTGGTGTTGATCCTGCCACTGCTGTTCGTGGTGCATTACCACTTCCCACGCCTGGATGCGCTGATGAACATCCTGATCCTGCTGCCTTTCGCAGTACCGCCCGTGGCCTCGTCCGTGGGCTTGTTGCAACTCTATGGCTCCGGGCCGTTTGCCATGGTCGGCACGCCCTGGATTCTGATTGGCTGCTACTTCACCGTCGCACTGCCGTTCATGTATCGGGCCATCAGCAACAACTTGCAGGCGATCAACCTCACCGACCTGATGGACGCCGCCCAACTGCTGGGCGCCAATACCTGGCAGGCGGCTTTCATGGTGGTGCTGCCCAACCTGCGCAAAGGCTTGCTGGTCGCGTTGCTGCTGTCGTTCTCCTTCCTGTTCGGCGAGTTCGTGTTCGCCAACCTGCTGGTCGGGACCCGCTATGAAACCCTGCAGGTGTACCTCAACAACATGCGCAACAGCAGCGGGCACTTCAACAGTGCGCTGGTGATCTCTTATTTCCTCTTCGTGCTGGTGCTGACCTGGGCCGCCAACCGACTGAACAAGGACAAAGACTGATATGAGTTTTGTCAGTATCGAAAACCTGCAGAAAAGCTACGCAAGCACAGCGGTGTTCAGCGACATCAACTGCACGATCGAACGCGGTGAATTCGTGACCCTGCTCGGCCCGTCGGGCTGCGGCAAGTCAACATTGCTGCGCTGCATCGCCGGGCTGACGTCAGTGAACAGCGGTAGCATCCTGCTCGATGGTCAGGACCTGGTGCCGCTTACTCCGCAAAAGCGCAACATCGGCATGGTGTTCCAGAGCTATGCGCTGTTCCCCAACATGACTGTGGAACAGAACGTAGCGTTCGGCCTGCGCATCCAGAAGGTCAACGCCGACGACACTCACAAGCGGGTCGCCGAAGTGCTGAAGCTGGTCGAGCTGACCGACCTGGCCAGCCGTTACCCGCACCAGATGTCCGGCGGCCAGTGCCAGCGCGTTGCTCTGGCCCGCTCGCTGGTCACTCGCCCTCGCCTGCTGCTGCTCGACGAGCCGCTGTCGGCGCTGGATGCACGGATTCGCAAACACCTGCGCGAACAGATCCGCGCCATCCAGCGCGAACTGGGCCTGACCACGATCTTCGTCACCCACGACCAGGAAGAAGCGCTGACCATGTCAGACCGCATTTTCCTGATGAACCAGGGTCGAATCGTCCAGAGCGGCGATGCCGAAACCCTCTACACCGCGCCGGCAGACGTCTTTGCAGCGGGCTTCATCGGCAACTACAACCTGCTGGAACCCGATGACGCCTCCCGCCTGATGCAACGCCCGATCAACAGCCGCGTCGCGATCCGCCCCGAAGCCATCCAGCTCAGCGTGACCGGCGCACTGGAAGGCGAAGTTCTCAGTCACAGCCTGCTGGGTAACGTGATCCGCTATCGTGTCCAGGCACGAGACGTGGAACTGGTGGTCGACGTACTCAACCGCAGCGCAGAAGATCTACACCCCGATGGGCGACGAGTGAGCCTCAAGATAGAACTTTCGGCGTTGTGTGAGGTGGGTTAGGGGCAGCGGCAAGTTGTAAGCCGCAAGCGGCAAGCTCAAGCAGTTTTGCGTGCTCTTCACTTGCAGCTTGAAGCTTGTAACTTGAAGCTGCCGCGCCCACGCCCTACCCACTACCGAACAACAATCCAAGGAGGCACGCATGCCTTTAGCAATTTTCGATCTGGACGAAACCCTGATCGGTGGCGACTGCGCCAGCTTGTGGAGCGAGCAGATGGGCCGCCTGGGCTGGGTCGATCCCGAGTCGTTCATGCAACGCAACAATGAACTGATGGCCGCCTATAGCGCGGGCAAACTGGCCATGGAAGATTACATGGCGTTCAGCCTGGAACCCATGGCTGGCCGTACACCAGAAGAAGTCGATCATCTGGTCGGCCCCTGGGTGGAAGACATCATTGAACCCATCATCTACAGCGACGCCTGCAAATGCATCGCGCAGCATCGGGCCAAAGGCGACCGCATTCTGGTGATCTCTGCGTCTGGCGTACACCTGGTCAAACCCATTGCCGAGCGTCTGGGCATCGATGAAGTGCTAGGGATCGATCTGGATGTGCAGAACGGTGTCTACAGCGGTGCAACAGTCGGCGTGCTGACCTACCGCGAAGGCAAGATCACCCGCCTGATGGACTGGCTGGACGCCGAAGGTGAAAACCTCGAAGGTGCCAGCTTCTACTCCGACTCCCGCAATGACCTGCCGCTGCTGCTCAAGGTTGACTATCCCCATGTGGTCAACCCGGATGCCGTGTTACGCGAGCATGCCGAAAAGGCTGGCTGGCCGGTGCATGCCTGGAAGTAATTCAACATCATGAATTAAAACGCATTTCCGTAGGAGCGAATCGGGCGGCGCTCCGCTCATTCGCGAAGGGCCTTCGCGAATGAATTCGCTCCTACGGAAATGGCGCTAAACGAGGCTCTCGTCGATCACCAGCACAATCTTGCCCGACACCTGGTTGGTCGCCAGCTCAGCAAATGCGGCTTCGGCGTCCTTGATCGGGAAGGCCCTGGCCAGTTGCGGCTTGAGGCGTCCTTCAGTGAATAGCGGCCAGACGTGCTGGCCCAGGTCACTGAGCAGGTCCGCCTTGAACTGCTCGTCACGGCTGCGCAAGGTCGAACCGAGCAACTGGATACGCTTGCCCAATACTTGAGCCAGGTCCAGTTGAGCCTCGCGCCCACCCATCAAGCCGATCAGCACCCAGCGGCCATCGAGCCCCAGCAGCTTGACGTTCAGGGCCGCGTAATTGGCGCCGACCGGGTCGAGGATTACATCGAAGGGGGCGAAGTCATTCAGGCTTTCCAGACTGTCGCTGCGCACGACACCACCCTGGGCACCCAGTTCGACACAATACGCCAGACGCTCGGTGGAGCCGACGCTGACCCATACCGGGCTGCCAAACGCCTTGCAGAGCTGAATGCCAGCAGAACCGACGCCACTTGCTCCGGCGTGCAGCAAGACTTTTTCACCAGGCTTCAGGCCTGCCAGTTGAAACAGATTCAGCCATGCCGTGGCATAGACTTCCGGGATCGCGGCGGCTTCATGCAGCGACAGCCCCTCGGGCACGGGCAGCACATGACGCGCGTCGACCACCACCTCTTCAGCCATGGCACCGCCCGCCAACAACGCGCAGACGCGGTCTCCGACCTGCCAGGAAGTGCCCGGCCCGACTTCGTCGATCACACCCGAGCACTCAAGCCCCAGAACCGAGCTAACGCCTGGGGGTGGCGGATACAGCCCGGCACGCTGCAACAAATCGGCCCGATTCAGGCCCGCAGCGGCCACTTTGATACGAACCTGCCCCACATCAAGAGCCGGACTTGGCTCTTCGACCCATTCCACACGTCCTTCAACGCCTTGTAATACCTTCACAGTGCCTCCGTCGTGAGTCAGAACTGAGCCCAAGGCAGCCACCCCGGGCTTTTGCATTATGCGACCGTGTCCACGAACGGGCGACCTTTAATCTGCCCGACTGTCCGGCACTGTCATTTCTGACAGTGACATGCAGATTCATCGGTTAAATACTCCCCCGACACTGTCGCATCGCAGGACTCCGGAAAGGATTTTGGAGGATTCAAGCCATGGCCAGCACTCATCTGAAACACACGGCGTTCGATTGCATCGCCACGGCCTGCTCCCATCTCCAGCCCGCTACTCAATCGGCGGGTATCGCTGCGGTGTACCCACCTTCAAGGAAGTCATGACATAGCAGGAGCCATTCATGAATACATCCTTTACCTCACTCAGCCAACAACCCGGGCAATTGCCCGCTCTGCAGATCCCGTCAATCGACCTCGGCGGAAACGATGGGTTGGGCTGGGTCCAACTCAAGGATCCGCAAAAAGGCGTAGCGCTGTTTGCGTTCACGCCAGTCGGTACGGCCAAAGGCGACCTCATCGAATTGTGGTGGAACGGCAAGGTCATCCAGAGCCTGCTCGCAAACCCTGATCGGGCCTCCATCGACTTTTCGGCGCTGCCTCAGGACATTCCCGATGAGCCGGAAGTTTGCGAGGTGTTCTACCGGATCACACCTGCTGCAGGCGGTACACCCGAGGATTCTCCCGTGCGCCAGGTACGGGTCAAACGCAGCGTACCTGGTGGCCTTGATACGGATAACCACACGCCCTACATCAATGACACTCTGGCACCTGTAGAAAATCTGCCCTCGAATATCGAGGTGCCAACAGACCTGCCGCTGACCATCCCCGCCTGGGACAACATGCAGGAAGGCGACGTCCTCCGCCTATTCTGGGCGAGCAACGAATTCTTCGTCGAGAACCCGCCGCTGCCAGCAGAGCAGGCGGGCAAACCGCAAACCATCATCGTGAGCGCCGCGCTGCAGAAAGCGGCTGGCAACTGTGAAAATCTGACGGTCTATTACGAGATCCGCGACCAGGTAAGCAACTGGTCGGGCTATTCGCTCGCCGCCTTCACCGCCGTCGATATTTTCGTCACACCCGCTCCGACGGTGAGCGAAGCACCTGAAGGCGTACTGGACCCACTCCAGGCCGTGGCAGGTGCAACCGTGGTGGTCGCATACCTTGGCATGCTTGAAACCGATAGTATCCGCGTACGCTGGGACGGCAACGAGGATGCCACCGCCCCTGTTTCCCAGCCCGGTAACCCTGCGGGGAGTGTCGAATTTACCGTGCCCCCCGCCACCATTGCCTCCGCGCTAGGGAAAACACTGGAGGTCACCTATGTCGTGGCCCGTGGCACGAACGAGCAGGAATCAGATGCGCTGTCTCTGGAGGTACAGGCATTACCCGGCTCGTCTCTGCCTACACCGAAAATCACACAAGCCACGTACCCCAGCAAGTTGCTGTACATCAACCCATTAAACAGTGATGCCGACCTGACCGTCGAGGCCTGGCCTCTCATCGCAACAGGTCAGCGTGTCTGGCTGCGTTTTGAAGGCACCGCCCGCGATGGCTCGGCCTATAAGTGGGATCACCCGGTCTGGCAGGACTTCGCGATCACCAGCGATACGCCCCAAAGCACCCAAGTAGCCTTGAATGAACTGCAAAAACTCAAGCACCACACCTACATGCGATTGATCATGGAAGTATCGTTCGATGGAGGGCTGACCCGGACGCCGTTTCCAGTCGACAACCTGAGCATTACCCATTACTACCCGGTAAGCGGTTCCGAGAACTGGGAAAGTTTCCCCACCCAGCAGTTAGCGATCAATAAAACCGTGCACTGCTCGGATGACATGACTCTTTTCATCTATATAAGGCCACTTTCGATTGTAAACGTCAGCACAGTTCATCCAACCCTCGGTAACCGTACACTGGAGGCCATAGGAGAAAACCAGTTCACGCTCCGCTTTTCCGGTTTAATCAAGACCCTGAAGCTGTCTCATGTTGGTGCGGATCCCACCCGGGATCACATCGCCTTTTACGACACTGGTGAAAAACTTATCGTTGATGCACCACTACAATCTGGCACCGGGATCGTTTCTCAGGAAATTCACCTGGGCCAGGCGTGTTTTTCTTGCAAGGTATACCTAGGTCAGCAACAAAACACCGTACTCCTGGATAACCTGCGCTGGACGGAATGGGTCCCTTGAGCCTGCACCCGCCCCTGAGTCTATGACGCAGCATTGCAATTGCAGATGAATTCCGGGGCGGACTGCGGCCAGAGTCAGGCGGGACTTTGATGGCATATACCTGACCCGCCTGCCCCTGCTTTCAAAGCGCACGGGTTGAGCAAAAGCTGAATGCTGGCTGAATCAACTCTACTTGGCTCCAATGCCCGTCAAGCCCTCGGAGGCTCATATATTGCATCGTGTGCCGTGACGGGCAGCCATCCGGATACGAACGCACTCTGCATTCATCACCGAACCTGATGGCTTCAGCCCCGCTACATATGCTTCAACGCCTTGCAATGCCTTCACAGTGCCGCCATAGTGAGTCAAGACTGAGCCCGAAGCTGTTTAGCCGGGCTTTTGCATTGTGCGGCCGGGTCCGAAGGAACCGGCGACCTCAAAGACGGCCTAATATGCGTTATCAATTGTCACCACGTCGAATCAGCATGAAGCACTTACTCCCAAGCACCGCCCTTGCACTGTCTATCGGTCTTAGCCTGTTGCCGATGTCAGCCAGCACTTTTGCCGCCAACAGCTGGGACAATCTTCAGCCGGACCGCGACGAAGTGGTTGCCAGTCTCAACGTGGTTGAGCTGCTCAAGCGACATCACTACAGCAAACCACCGCTGGACGACAAACGCTCGGTCATCATCTATCAGAGCTACCTGAAGCTTCTGGACCCGTCTCGCAGCTATTTCACAGCCAGCGATATCACTGAGTTCGACAAGTGGCAGACCCAGTTCGACGACTTCCTCAAGAGCGGCGACCTGAACCCTGGCTTCATCATCTACAAACGTTATCTGGATCGCGTCAAGGCGCGTATGGATTTCGTTCTGGCAGAGTTGAACAAAGGCGTCGACAAGCTCGACTTCAATGCCAAGGAAACCCTGCTGGTCGACCGCAAGGACGCCGCATGGCCCAAGAATGAAGCCGAACTGGACGAACTGTGGCGCAAGCGCGTCAAGGATGAAGTCCTGCGTCTGAAGATCGCCGGCAAGGATCCTTCGAAGATCCAGGAAACCCTGACCAAGCGTTACAAGAATCAACTTGCGCGCCTGGGCCAGACCCGCGCCGAGGACATCTTCCAGGCGTACATCAACACCTTCGCCATGTCCTACGATCCGCACACCAACTACCTGTCTCCTGACAGCGCGGAAAACTTCGACATCAACATGAGCCTGTCGCTGGAAGGCATCGGCGCGGTGTTGCAGAGCGACAACGACAACGTGAAGATCGTGCGTCTGGTGCCGGCAGGCCCGGCAGCCAAGACCAAGCAGGTCGCTCCGGCCGACAAGATCGTCGGTGTTGCCCAGGGCGACAAGGAAATGGTCGATGTCATCGGCTGGCGCCTGGACGAAGTGGTCAAACTGATTCGCGGGCCTAAAGGCTCGGTCGTACGCCTGGAAGTCATTCCTGCCAGCAACGCGCCGAACGACCAGACCAGCAAAATCGTGTCCATCACTCGTGAAGCGGTCAAGCTCGAAGAACAGGCGGCGAAAAAGTCGATCCTGCACCTGAATCAGGATGGCAAGGATTACAAGCTCGGCGTCATCGAGATCCCAGCCTTCTATCTGGACTTCAAGGCCTATCGTGCCGGCGACCCGCAGTACAAGAGCACCACCCGCGACGTCAAGAAGCTGCTGACCGAACTCAAGGCAGAGAATGTCGATGGCGTCGTGCTGGACTTGCGTAACAACGGCGGCGGCTCCCTGCAGGAAGCCACCGAACTGACCAGCCTGTTCATCGAACAGGGCCCGACGGTTCTGGTGCGCAATGCCGACGGCAAGGTCGATGTACTCGAAGACGAAGCCAAAGGCGCCTTCTACAAAGGCCCGATGGCACTGCTGGTGAACCGTCTGTCAGCGTCGGCCTCGGAGATTTTCGCAGGCGCCATGCAGGACTATCACCGCGCGCTGGTGATTGGCGGCCAGACCTTCGGTAAAGGCACCGTACAAACCATTCAGCCGCTCAACCACGGCGAGCTGAAACTGACACTGGCCAAGTTCTACCGGGTATCCGGCCAGAGCACCCAGCATCAGGGTGTAGTACCGGACATCACTTACCCGTCGCTGATCGACACCAAGGAAATCGGTGAGAGTGCCCTGCCCGAGGCCATGCCATGGGACAGCATCAAACCGGCGATCAAGCCTGCAATCGATCCGTTCAAGCCATTCCTGGCGCAGTTGCAGTCGCGACATGAAGCCCGCACGGCCAAGAACGCCGAGTTTGTCTTCATCGAAGACCGCCTTGCACTGGCCAAGAAGCTGATGAGCGAAAAAACCGTCAGCCTCAATGAAGTGGATCGTCGTGCCGAACACAGCGCGATCGAAAGCAAGCAACTGGCCCTTGAAAACACTCGCCGCAAAGCCAAGGGCGAAGAGCCGCTCAAGGAACTGAAAAAAGAGGACGAGGATGCCCTGCCAGTAGAGAACGAGAAGACTAAACCCGAGGATGATGCCTACCTGGCAGAAACCGGGCGCATTCTGATCGACTATCTGGGGCTGAGCGCTTCGGTAGCAAAGAAGTGACGGTTACTCATTAATGGCAAATTAATGGCATATGTCATTAAACAGTCATTGATCTGTAGTGTAATAAGGGGCTGAGCGTAAGCGCGTTCAGCCCCTTTTTTATATCCAGAGACCGCCATGACGATGAATGAGCAGTTGAGTGCACTGAGTTCTATTCTGGCTCGTAGTGATTTGCACAGCCTGTTCCAGCCCATCGTCTCACTCTCGGGGCGCAGTATTCTGGGGTATGAAGCCCTGAGCCGCGGCCCGTCAAACAGCAAGTTGCACTCCCCCATCAACCTGTTTTCCGTAGCGCGCCAGGCCGGTCGACTCAGCGAACTGGAACTGATGTGCCGCGACGGAGCCTGCCGTCGGTTCAGCCAGCAAAAACTGCCGGGCAAGCTGTTTCTCAATGTCTCCCCCGAATCCCTGCTGGAAATTTCCCACCCACCGGGCCGCACCCTTGAAATGCTGCAACGCTACGGCATCGCCCCGAAAGATGTGGTGATAGAACTGACCGAGCAGATGCCCACGGATGATTTCGAGCTGCTGTACAACGCGCTGCACCATTATCGCGATATGGGTTTTTCCATCGCACTGGATGACCTGGGTGCCGGTTACTCCAGCCTGCGGCTTTGGTCGGAACTACGCCCCGACTACGTGAAAATCGACCGGCATTTCATCGACGGCATTCATCAGGATGCGGTCAAGCGTGAGTTCGTCGGCTCCATGCTGCAAATGGCCAAGGCATCACGGGCCACCGTAATCGCCGAAGGCATTGAATTGCCGGAAGAGCTCGCCGCGCTGACCGATATGGGCGTGGACCTGGTACAAGGCTATCTCCTGGCCCGCCCGCAAGAACGCCCGCCACGCGACATTCGCGTCATGCTGCCCAAGACCGAGGTGGCGACTACGTCCCTGAACGAAGAAGCCTCGGACCTGAGCGCCCTGCTCAACCCGCAACCCTCGGTAAACCAGGAAACCCCGACCGCCGACGTGCTGGAGGCCTTCCGCAAACAGGCCAACCTCAACTCACTGGCCGTTCTGGACGAAAACTTCCGGCCCTGCGGCATCGTGCATCGCCACTCATTGTCCGAAGTGTTGCTCAAGCCATTCGGGACCGAGCTGTTTGCCCGCAAGCCCATCAGCCGCTTGATGAGCGATGACTTTCTGGCCGTGGAAGTGAATCAATCCCTCCAACAGGTCAGCCGTCTGCTGACCAGCCGGGCACGCCAGCGTATTGAAGAAGACTTCATCATCACCAGCAACGGCACCTACATCGGGTTGGGCCGGGTGATTGATGTCCTGAAGCTGATTACCGAGCTGAAGATCCAGCAAGCACGCTACGCGAACCCGTTGACCCTGCTGCCGGGCAATGTGCCAATCCAGCAATGCCTGACGCGCCTGTTGCAGCAAGGGCGCGCATCGATGATCTGCTATGTCGATATCGACAGTTTCAAGCCCTTCAACGATATCTACGGCTACGCCCGTGGCGACGAAGTCTTGCTTTGCCTGGCGCAATGCCTGAATGACCGCATCGACCCGAGCCGGGACTTTGTCGGCCATATTGGCGGTGATGATTTCCTGATGGTGCTGGGTTTCGAGGACTGGGAAAGGCGCCTGCAGGCTCTGCTCGATGATTTCCAGAACCAGTGCCGACGCTTTTACAGAGCGGAACACCTGCAATCGGGTTGCTTCATTGCCTTGAACCGCCAAGGTCAGCGTCAGGAGTTTCCACTGCTGTCGCTATCGATCGGTGTAGTGCATCTGCGCGAAGAAAGCTGCTCGCAAGTGAACGCCAGTCAGTTGGCCGACCTGGCCTCGCAGGCCAAGCACTTCGCCAAGGATGTCGCGGGTGCCAGCGTGCATGTGATCGATTCGTTGCGTCTGGACTTGTTGTCCAACGCCTGAATCGATTCGCGAATGAATTGGCTCCTAAAGCGGTTCAGGGTAGGAAAACTCGAACACTCGCACCACTTCCGAGGCATGCCAGGCGGCAGCGGCGACGCCATCGGAGGGTCCGGAGAACCTGCCCAGCCGTTCTACACACTCGAAGAAGCCGGGACGCGGCAAACGACTCGCGCCCTGACTGATGACCAGCGAGCTGCGCAGTGGCTGTTCGGCACGTACGTCCAGAGCAGCCAGATGCTCAAGGGCTGCGGTGAGGGTCTGCATGGCCGGGCTGGGCAATTGCAGGCGCTCCAGCAAGGCCCGATAGGTCACCAGATGACGCTGGCGGCGCGCATGTTCCAGTTCATTCAACAGCCCATCCCAATGCTGACGACTGATGCGCACACTCATGGCTGGCTTCTCCAGCCTGGAAGCCCCAGTTCCCATGCCAGGCTGCGCTTGATGGCAGCATCGGGTTCACGGGTTCCATTCTCGATCAGTTCCAGATAAGACGGGCTGATGCCTACGGAGCGCGCCAGGCTTGCGACTTCAAGCCCCTTGGCCTCGCGCAGGGAACCCAACTGATCAAAACCCGGGTAGTCGGCGCTTGAGGCTTGGCCAGATGCCTGGACAGGCTCAGGACGTGTCTTGCCCGCAAGGCCCGCTGCATTCAGGAGTGCCTGATATTGAGCCCACGGCAGGACTGCATATTCCGGCTCTCCATCACGAGAAATCACTTGAAGATCCATACGCTTCCTCCTGTAGGACAAAAACACATTTTGTATAGGCTTGCTCCATACGCGGCCATATTAACAGCGGATTAACCCAGCTTGTGTAACAGCGCTGAAACGTTCAACGTTTACCGCCTTCACGTTCCAGCAGTGCCTGGGTTTCAGGCAATCGTTCGACGACGATGAGCTTCTCCGGCGACTGACGCTCGCGCCATGCGCGAAAGGCGTCAAGCTCATCGGTCAGGTTCTTCATGATCCAGGCCAGGACGGCAATGTCATCGAACATTCCCAGACCAGGAATCCAGTCGGGAATCGCATCCAGAGGGCTGAGGAAGTACATCAGACCCGCCACGATGGACAATATGGCCTTGGGATTGATGTCCCGGTACTCACCGCGCCAGTAGGCCAGGCACAAGGACTGCAGCAGGCGCAGGTCTTCCTTGATACGCCCCAGCCGGCTGCCTTCGGTAGCCCCTTTGCGCGCCACGGCAAACAGAAGGCCCGGCAGCCGGCCCGCAGCGAGCAGGCGCCGGGCTCCGGGCAGGTAACGAATGAAGTTCCAAGGTGCTTTCATGTTCACTCCCGTTTAAAAAGGTGGTGTCAGTAAACAAGTACCAGCCTGCTGCTCCGTTCAAAGGTTATCCACATAAGCTGTGGATAACCTTGTGAACAGCGTCTGTTTTCATGCCTGTGCGCCCCGTTCTACGGGGGTCCAGGTTAAATCGGGCATTTTTTACTCACATAAAAAAAGCCCATGAAATCGTTGACTTACATGTTTAGCGCGGCTACCGCAATGCCGTCACAGGACTGTCAGACAATCCTCACCGCCCCCTGATAGTGGGACTGTACGGACAACAAAGCGTTCGGGAAATACGGCAGATACAAAAACGCCCTGTCGAGACAGGGCGTTTTCAGACAACCGGGCGAAGTATTACTTCTTGGCCTTGGCCGGAGCCGGTTCTTCTTCAGCTTCAGGTGCCGCAGCCGGGTCCTTGATGCCGA
This sequence comes from Pseudomonas sp. FG43, assembly GCF_057809175.1. Classification (NCBI taxonomy): domain Bacteria; kingdom Pseudomonadati; phylum Pseudomonadota; class Gammaproteobacteria; order Pseudomonadales; family Pseudomonadaceae; genus Pseudomonas; species Pseudomonas sp. FG43. The sequence continues at coordinate 125,711 of NZ_JBMDJL010000007.1, read as the reverse complement.
TCAGTTCCAGGTCGAAGACCAGTACCGAGTTGGCAGGGATCATAGGGCTCGGGCTCTGTGCGCCGTAGGCCAGATCGCTAGGGATGAAGAGTTTGACCTTCTCGCCAACGTGCATCAGTTGCAGGCCTTCGACCCAGCCAGGAATCACGCCGCCAACAGGCAGATCGATCGGGCTGCCGCGCTCGACGGAGCTGTCGAACACCTTGCCGTCGGTCAGCTTGCCTTCGTAATGAACGGTTACAACATCAGTCGGCTTTGGCTGAGGGCCATCGGCTTTCTTGACGATTTCATACTGCAGGCCGGAAGCGGTGGTGACCACACCTGGTTTCTTGCCGTTTTCTTCGAGGAATTTCTTGCCGGCTGCCGCCGACTCTTCGCTCAGCTTGGCCATACGCTCTTCGGCACGCTTTTGCAGCGCAGCAAAGGCTTCAACCAGCTCTTCGTCTTTCAGTTTCTGATCTTTCTTGCCGACGGCATCTTCGATACCCAGGGCCACGGCCTTGGAATCCAGATCGTCCATACCTTCCTGAGCCAGGCTTTTGCCCATGTTCAGACCAATACCATACGACGCTTTTTGTGCCGGGGTTTTCAGCTCTACAGTGCTGGCTTGCTTGTCACAACCTGCGAGTACCAGACCGACCAGGGCAATCGCCGCTGCCAACCGATGCTGTTTCATGCTAATTCCTTGTCCATGCGCCAATAGGGCAAACGAGTAAAGCCGCGAGCTTATCAGGCCGCCGCGATCAATGGCTACCGGCATGAGAGGCGCCAATGCTCGATAAGTTCAGGTAAATAAAGGTTTTCTCTGGTTTACGTGGCACCGTTCAGTCGCAGTTCAGTTTTCAGGTCCGGTGGCAGACGGGACAATCACACCCGCTTGCGGCCAGTTCCGACTGCGGCTTATCACTCGCAGCCGCCCCGCCTGCGCCACCATGCGTATGAAATCGGCCGACCTGAGCGTGCCTGCGGCCAGTTGCGCCTGTACCGACTCACTTCCCGAATAAATCCGCGAAACCCGCCTGAGCAACTGATATTCCTCGGCCGAATGACTGGGGGTATAGCCCAGCAACGCTCCATCGGGAGACGAGAAGTAAACCTCGGACATCGCGAAGCCATAGCGCACAGGCACCCATTTCGAGCGACGGGCCGGAATGTAGCGATACTCGAACATGAGATGCAGATCGTCCGGCTGAAAGAAGTTGCGCCCGTCCAGCCGCTCGCCCTCGGCAATCAGGGTATCGGGCGAAAAGTACATGCCGTCGATGCGATATCCCTCAGGCAACGGTGGCCGGTAATAGGCATCGGGATGAAATGCCGAACAGGGCGCGTAGACCATGTTCCCGTCCTCCAGACGCGGCTCCGCCGCCCGGTACACGCCCCGCTGAGGATCGACCAGAAGAAAACCGATGGCCTGGAAATGATCCCGGGCGCCGATACGACCATGCACATAGCGTACGGCGTCATCGGCACTGGAGAATTCCGGGCTCAGGCGCAACGGCTTCGGCGGCCAGACCGTCTCGCAGGTAGCGGGAGCCGGTATCCTGGGACAAGGCTGCCAGTCATTCGCCACCTTGCCGGGTTTACCCCACAACCGGCTGGTGACGACGACCTGCAAATCCCCGGCCTGGGCCAGCAACCGGACCAGATCGCTAGGCATGAGCGTTCGCGCCTGCAAGGCCCTGTGTATTTCGCCGAGCACGTACTGATGAGGCCTGTCCGCAGGGCCGGACACTCGCCTGAACAGGGCTTGTTCAGCATCGGAATGCGACAGGGTGTACTTGATCAATGAGCCGTCCGGCCCGGACAGGTAAGTCACCGAACAAAACTCATGATCGTCGATCACCGCATGGATATCGGCCACGGAAAGGCTGTTCGGGTAGGTGGCCTTTTCACTTTCAGGCCACTCATCGAGGCCGGCAAACAGCGAAGGATGGGAGTGATAGATCGCATAATCGGAATGCCCCGCCGGATAAAGGACATACCCATCCTGCCCGTAACTCGGAAAGACCTCATTGGGATTGAAATCAAAGGTATTGCCGGCCATGGGTTCGGTGGCGACGTACTTGCCATCGTTACGCACAAGGATGAAACCGCCGTATTCCCGATCACGCCTGTTGCCGATGACTTCATGGACATAACGCGCCACATCATCGGGATGATCGAAGGGACCGCTGAGCGCGGGCATGCGCGGATGAGAAGCAACAGAACGCCTGGCACGCCGTAGTCTGGGTTGCATATGAAAGCTCCTTGATAGCATTGGACTGAATGAGTCCAAAGCGTAAGGAGCTCTCAGGGGAAACATGACATATGCGGATATGACATCCGCGCCTGTCATCTCACCCAGGCGTCACAGCCCGGCCTGTTGTGGCTGAGCCGCATCCTGCGCCGCCTGAAGGACCCGCAACAGGTTCTCGCCCCAGATATTGGCCAGGTCCTTTTCTGTGTAACCCGCGCGCAACAGGCGCTCACTGATTTTCGGCAACAGGCTGACATCTTCCAGCCCCACCACACCGCCGCCGCCATCCCAGTCAGCGCCAATGCCCACATGCTCAGGCCCCACCACTTCGAGGATATGCAGCAGGTGTTTCATGAACACTTCAAAATCGGGCTTGGCCGGCCCGTAACGCTTTTTGATCGCGGCGACCTCGCTGTGCAATTCCTTGACCTGGTCGGGCGACAAGGCTGCCAGGTTCCGATAACGGGCATAGAGCGGTGCCAGTGCCTTCTGCCGTTCGGGGTCGACCTTCTGGGGTATCAGATAATCGCCGTAACTGTTGACCTGCACCACACCGCCCTTGGCCGCAAGCTGTCGCAGCCTCTCATCGTCGAGGTTGCGCGGATGCGCGTTGACCGCCTTGCTGCTGGTGTGGGAAGCGATGACCGGCGCCTTCGAGGTGGCCAATACCTGATCGAACACCGCGTCCGACGCATGGGAAACATCCAGCAGAATCCCCAGACGATTGGCCGCCGCCACCAGATCTCGTCCCTTGGGGCTCAGGCCGTTCCACTCGGGCAAGGCCGTGGCCGAATCGGCAATCTCATTGGTGCTGAAATGCACCAGGCCCAGCATGCGCAGACCTTGTCGGTAATAGGTATGGATCAGTTGCGGATCCGACCCTAGCGGGTCGGCGTTTTCCATGCTGATAAACACCACGCGCTTACCCTGCGCGGCAATGCGCCGGGCATCGGCGGCCGTCAGGGCCAGCTCGAACTTGTCCGGGGAGCGATTGGCCAGGTCGCGAATCCGCGCCAGCATGGCAAGGCCGTAGTTGCTGGCATAGGCCCGCCCCTCTTCGGTTCTCGGGCCCGGAGCGGTGTAGATCACCCAGAAGCCGCCATCCAGACCACCGTCGATCATGCGTGGCAGATCCACCTGGCTGCCATCTTCACGGTAAGTGTGCCGGGCCAGAATGTCCCAGCCGGGACGCGAAAGCTGCATCGGTGTATCCAGGTGGCTGTCCAGCACCAGCAGCCGATTGTGCAGCGCCAGAGTGCTGTCGCGGACTTCATTGTCAGCCAGTGTGGTTTGCGAAGCGATGACCAGCGCCAGAGGTGCCAGACAAGGCAGAAGACGTTTGCAGGTCATGGCTCAGAACTCCGCACTCAAGGTGGTCTGGAAGGTGCGGGGCGAACCGGGTCGATAAAAGGCTGGCCCGCTGGTGCTGGTCAGGATGTAGCCCAGGTAATCCTTGTCGAACAGGTTGTCGATGTTGAAACGCAGCTTGACGCTCTTGAGCGGCCCGTAGCGCAGGTTGTCTCCGCCAAGATCCAGGTAGGCGTTGTAGAGCGTGTAGCCCGGCACCGACTCGGTATTGGTGAAGTTGCTGTAGCGCGAGCCGATATGGCGGGCTGAAAAGTTCAGCACCGCCCAGGGCTGCAACTCGTAGGTGACGCCCGCTTGCGCCAGCCAGCGAGGACTGTCGGGAATGTCGTTGTCACGCAGGGCAAAACCGGCGGCATCGTCCTTGAAGCGGGCGATGTTGTAGGTCAGGTTGCCGTTGAGCACGACCTTGTTCGACAGAACGGGTGGCTTCCACTGCCCGCTGAGTTCAGTGCCATACGCTTCTGCCTTGCCGACATTCTGGAAGAACGTCTCCACCGTGCTGCTGCCCGCCACCGGCGATGCGAAAGCCTGCAGGCGGTTATCGAACTCGGTGCGATAGAAAGCCCAGGACGCATTGAACGTCGGCCGGTTGAGGCGATAACCCACCTCATAGTTTTTCGAGGTTTCCGCTTCCGGTGCCGGAGCGTTCGGGCTGGCGGAGCGGAAAACGTCATCGGCACCACGCGGCAGCGCCATGTTTTCCGAGTAGGACGCGAACACCTGGGAGTTGGCCGTCACGTCATAGACCAGCCCCACCTGCGGCAGGAAATGATCGTTCCATGAGGTGCTCAGGCGCGGTTGCCGGTTGGCAATGTAATCGCCTGCATTGCGATAGCCTTCGATGCGGTAATCCAGGTCCAGGCGTTTGAAACCGTATTGCAGCCTCAGCCGGTCATCGAGCAGGGTCCAGGTGTCCTTGAGGTGAAACTGCACAGAGTCGCGGGTCGAACTGAAGTCGCCTTGCAGATGCACGGGCTCATTGCGCAGCGGCGTACCTGCCGGGCTTCCGTCCAGCAGGTTGTAACGCGCCTGCAAGCGGTTGAAGACATCCTTTTCAACCCAGACGCCCGTCTCGATGGCATGGTTGCCCACATGCCAGGTCAGGCTGCTGAGCGCGCCATAGCGATGACCGCTGAGCGCGGAGAGCCCGTACTGCACGCCACGCGGCGCAACCAGTCCAGCGACGCTGCCACTCTGCGCGTTATACAGCGCCAATGATGTCGCATAGGCTTCAGGTGAAACACCATAGCCCTTCTTGGCTTCGTAATAGACGCTGGTGCGGCTTTCCAGATCCGGGTTGAGCTGGAAATTGCCGGTCAGGCTGTAGAGCGTATCCCGGCGCTGGTTGATCGCCTGTTTGTAATACTGGTTGTAGCCGGCGTTGCTGTAAGGCACGCCAGCGGCCGTTTCCGGCAAATCAGGGAGCTCACCCAGATAGGCGAAGTCGCGGCCGGATCGACCGAACTCGTCATTGGCGGTGCCGTTGTACTGCGCCAGATTCACATAAGGCGAGTCGTAATCGAAAAAGTCGTTATGCACGGCGCGAAACAGCAGTTCATGCCCTTCACCAAACTCGTACCGGACCTTGCCTTCAAGGTGTTCACGATCGATGGTGCCAGGCCCACGCCATAAATCACCGTCGATTTTCGAGCGGCTGAAATAAGCTGAAAGCCCTTGGTACTCGCCGGTTTCCAGCTTGATGAAACTGCGTCGCAGGCTGTCGCTGCCCAGCGTGTAGGACGTGCTGATCCCGCTTTCGCGAGCTGGGTTGGACGAGACGTAATCGACGTAAGGCCCAAGCGAGGTATAGCCCGGCTGCGAGACGTCGCCCGCGCCGGTGGAAGCGGTCACCCGCTGGGTATTTTCGTTATCGACATAGCGATAGATCGGGCTGCCGCCAAACTGGTCGCTGCGCCCCAGCGGCACGCCGTCGATGGAAAAACCGATCTGCTGAAAGTTGAAGGCCCTTACGAACACCGAGTTGCCGAACTCGTATAAACCCAGCGCATCGTTGACCTGCACGTTGAAGCCCGGCAAGGCTTCGAGCATTTTCAGACCGGAAGTTCCCGCTGGCGCCGACAGCAAGGCCTGATGGGAAATGGACAAGGTATTGCTGATCTGATCGGTGCCGATGGCCTCGTCAGCCTGGGTCACTCGCGCCCCCACCACTTCGACCTTTTCCAGACGGGCATCCTGTGACACCTGAGTACTGGCCTCCCGCGCCAGAGCCGATTCGCTCGCCAACCCGATCATCAGCAAGCCACTCAACCATGACTGCCTTTGCACACTGCCACTCTGTAACGCTGCACGCTGATGAGTCATCGCTCTTCCTTGTCGGCATTTCGCAGGCACGCAAAGCCCCGCCAGGGTTTGAGCGCTGCGCGCCCGAACCCCGGTATCCGATGTCTTGGTTTTGAAAAAGTCTGGGAAAAAGCTTGAAGCCTTACGCTGTTCTGGCAGCGATGGCCTCGATTTCCACCAGTGCGCCCGGCAATGGCAGGGCTACGACTTGCAGCGCAGTGCGCGCCGGTTTGTTGGGCTGTTCAGTCGTGCCGAAGAACTGCGTGTAGCCCGCCTGCAAACCGGCGAAATCCAGCTTGCCACCGGTTTCCTCGGCTCCCACCAGAAACACCCGCAATTGCACGATATCGCCCAGATCCAGATCCTGTTGCCTGAGGATATTGCGTATCTTGTTGAACACCGAAACGGTCTGGGTTTCGGTATTGCCGAACGCCGCGGGTGTACCCTTTGGGGCTTGCGGGTCGGCGACATCCGGCAAGGTGCCGCTGACGAATATCAGGCTGGCCGATGCCGGAACGGTCACGGTCTGCGAGATGGGAAAGTCACCGACACTGGTGCGTTTGATCTGGTCGCTCATGGTTGTTACTCCTTCAATGGATAGTCATAGCGCGCCAATGGCGGCTTTGTGTCGCTGCTCGATAACCCGTTCGCCCAATTGCGCCACGACATGGCGTGCAGAGTTGGCTGCCGATTCCTGCCAGATGCCGACTCCGCTTTGCACAAGCCCGTCGCCTGCGAAATACACCCGGCCATGGGCCTCTTCCAGCAAGGCGCTGGCCTGTGCCGGAAACAGTTCGCGCTGCAGCCACGGGCCTTCGCTGTAGGGGATCTGCTCCCAGGACACTGCCAGTGGATTGCGCAACTGCTGCGAGTAACCGGGGTGCAATAATTCAACCGCCTCTCTGGAAGTCGCAAACTGGGTATTGAAAGGTTGTGTGCCGAAGGTATCGGCGCCCTCGCCCGTGACATACCCGGCCACCAGCAGCCCTTCGCGGGTATTGAGATCATTGCTCGGATACCAGAGCAGTCGCGCCGGATGCTCGATCCAGGAAATCCCGCCATAGGTGCGGTACTCGCTTTCCCAGAATCGCGGCGACTGCCAGGCCACCTTGGTTGCGTGGCCGTTATGGGTGCTGAGCAGCGCGGCCTTGACCGGATCGCTGAAATCCGTGTCGAGCCTGGCCAGCAGTGGCAGCGGCAAGGTGGACACCAGATAGTCGGCACGTACCACTTGCTCGCGGCCGCTGTGCTGATCGTGATAAGTGACCGCCACACCGTCCTCAAGCTGGCGGATGCGACGCACCTGTGCGCCCAGTTGCACCTGATCGGTCAGGCGGCTGTAGAAGGCGTCGGTGATGCGGTCCATCCCGCCCACCGGCTGAAACATCGTGGCCGAGAACTCGGGAAACTCGGAATGCAGGAGTGCGCCCCACAACTCGGGGTGTAGCAGCCGATCCAGCGCCACTGGCGCCAGACTCCCCGGCAGGGCACCCGGATGGCTGGGTGAATCCTGATGGCCGGAGCGAATGCTGCCTTCGTAGGCCAGCTCCTGAGACAGGTCGCCATAGACCTGCAAAAACGCCAGCAGACGAGTGCGCTCTTCGGCGCTCAATACATCGTCCAGCGCATCACGTTGCACCGCCGTGGCCAACAGCCCGGAAAGATGCCCGCGAGCATCGTTGATCGCCTGGCCTACCGTAAAAGCAGGCTGCTCAAGGTCTGGACGCACTTGCGCGCCATGGCTGGTGTTGACCAGCACTTCCAGAGGCACACCCAGTTCGCTGCAATAGTCGAGCAAGGTCCGGTGCTGACTCGGAATCCGCGCAGGACCGGCATTGAAATACACCCCCTGATCGAACTGCGCGGTTTGCGTGCGGCCATCGAGGTAATCGACCTTATCGCCGTTGCGCAGGGTCCAGGTGCGACCGCCCACGCGGTTGCGAGCCTCCAGCACTTGTACCTTGAAGCCGGCGCGGCTCAATTCCAGTGCAGTGACCAGCCCGGCAATACCGGCACCGAGTACCAGCACGCTGGTGCCCTGCCCCGTATCGGCTTTCAGCTTCAAGGGTTGTGGCCGCCGATGAGACGAAGGCCCCAGCCCCAGCGCAGCCAGCGCCCCCTTGACGGCTTGCTCGCCGCCTACTGCCGCAATACTGGAAAGCGCTTCACGTCGTGTCAGTCCCATTTCATGTCCTCCCTGAATGGCTCAATCCGGCAAGCCTGGCGGGTTGATCTCCGATTGATCGATACGCTCCACATCCAGCCCCCAGCGCTTGAGCACCTGGTCATATTGCCCACCGGCAATCACGCCCTGGAGCGCAGTGTGGATCGGCTTGATCAGGCCGTTGTCCTTGCGCGTGGTCACTGCGATATCGGCGCGACGCGGCCAGCCACCGTTGACGATGCCCACCCGCTTGATGCCGTTGGTCAGCGCCTGCGAATAGGCCGAAAGTGCATTGGGGCCAAAGGTGGCATCGACGCGACCCGATTGAACGGCCAACTGCGCAGCCGCCACGTCGTCGTAGTACTGCAACAAGGCGGGCTTGATACCGGCCTTTTCGTTTTCCTCGTTCCAGGCCAGCAGGACTTTCTCCTGATTGGTGCCGGAGCCGACGATGATCTTCAGCCCGGCAATATCGCTGGCCTGTTTGATGGAGGTAATCTTGCTGTTGGCCTTCACATAGAAGCCCAGCACGTCCTGCCGATAGGTTGCGAAATCAAAACGCTTCTTGCGCGCCTCGGTAACGGTCACGTTGCTGATCACCGCATCGTATTTGCCCGAACTGACGCCCAGCGGCCAGTCTTCCCAACTGGTCTGAACCACATTCAGTTGCAGGCCAAGGCTGTCAGCCACCAGTTGCGCGGTGTCGGCTTCGCTGCCGATGGTGGTCTTGTCGTCGGAGGCCAGCAGAGCCAGAGGCGGCCCGGCAGTTCCAGAGACGGCAACCGTGAATTTGCCCGGCTGGGCGAACTTGAAGCCCTGTGGAATCTGCGCAATGGCTTCCTCGTTGCGCGGCGCACGGATGCGCTGCTGGTCAGGGCTCAGATTGATCTTTTGCACGGTCGGCGGCGTAGCGCTCTCAGCGGCCAACACGGGTTGAGCCAGGCCGATGGCTATCGTCAGCAGCGCCAGGCGCGCGGTATTTGCAAGCATGCGAAGTCACTCCTTTAACACTCGAAAAATTCACAGCACCTTGCCCAGGAAGGCGATGGTGCGAGGATGGCGGGGTTGGCGAAATATCTGTTCGGGAGGCCCTTCTTCGATCAACTGGCCTTCGCAGAGAAACACCACATGGTCGGCCACTTCCCTGGCAAACCCGATTTCATGGGTCACGACCACCAGCGTCACGCCAAGCCGGGTCAGGCCCTTGATGACGTCCAGCACCTCACCGACCAGCTCCGGGTCCAGCGCGGAGGTCGGCTCGTCGAACAGCAGCACTTTGGGATCGAGCGCCAGGGCACGGGCGATGGCTACACGCTGCTGTTGACCACCGGAAAGCTGCCGTGGATAAGCGTCGGCCTTGTCTTGCAGGCCTACCTTGCCCAGCAGTTCCAGTGCCCGGTCGCGGGCCTCGGATTTGCTCCAGCGCTTGTGGGCCAGAGGGGCTTCGGCGATGTTTTCCCAGGCCGTGAGGTGCGGGAACAGATTGAAGTTCTGGAACACGAAACCCACGTCGATACGACGCTTGAGAATCTCGCTCTCCTTGAGTTCATAGAGCAGATCGCCCTTGCGCCGGTAGCCGACATATTCACCGTCGATGGTGATGTGCCCGCTGTCGATTTTCTCCAGATGATTGATGGTCCTGAGCAAGGTCGACTTGCCGGAACCGGAAGGCCCGAGGATCACCGTGACCTTGCCCGGCTCGATGGTCAGGTCGATATTCTTGAGCACTTCCTGATTGCCGAAACGCTTGCCCACGTTCTGTATCTGGATGCGACCGGCGCGTACCGCCATTGCAGACTCAGCCATGGGTCTTCTCCTTGAACCAGTGACGCAGGCGTTGCAGGGGAGTCGGCGGCAGGACACGCGCCGTGCCCCGGGCAAAATGGCGCTCGATGTAGTACTGGGCGCAGGTCAGTAAAGTGGTGATGATCAGGTACCAGACCGTGGCGACGATCAGCAGCGGAATCACGGCCTGGGTGCGGTTGTAGATCACCTGCACGGTGTAGAACAGGTCCGGCAGGGCCAGCACGTAAACGATGGAAGTCCCCTTGACCAGGCCAATGATTTCGTTGAATCCCGAAGGCAGGATCGAACGCAGGGCCTGGGGCAGGATGATGCGGAAAATCCGCCGCTGCGCCGGCAAGCCCAGTGCTGCGGCCGCTTCATGCTGACCGTTGTCGACGCTGATGATGCCGCCACGAATGATTTCCGCGGTATAGGCCGCCTGCATCAGGCTCAGCCCCAGCACCGCCACGGTGAACTGGCTCAACACATCGACTGTGGACCATTCGGCCAGCACGATTTCGGTGAACGGCACACCCAGCACGATGTGATCGTAGAGGTAGGCAAAGTTGTAGAGGATGATCAGTACCAGCAAGGCTGGCATCGAACGGAAAAACCAGATGTAGCCCCAGGCCAGTGACGCCAGCAGCGGCGACTTCGACAGGCGCGCCAGTGCCAGCACCGTCCCGAGCAGGATACTGAACACCGTGCTCAGGACCGTGAGCAGCAAGGTCTGCCCCAGCCCGCGCAACACCGACGGCGAGAAGAACCACTTGGCAAACACATCCCACTCCCAGCGCGGGTTGGTGGCCAGCGAATGGACGATGCCAAACAACACCAGTGCGGCAAAGACAGAGCCTACCCAACGCCACGGATGACGGGCCGGGACAATCTGCAATGTTCTGGCAGGAGCCGCTGCCTGAGCCTCGGGCACCTTGTAGTGAGTCTCCTCGCTTCGGAGGTCGAACGGTTTGGCGACAATGGGCATCTCGGGTTCCTCGCACGCAATGACACGTGATCGCGTCTTGTTAATGTCGAACAGCCTGGGCGCAGTGACTGCGCGCTCACTTAAAAGGCATACGTCAGGCGGGTGTAGTAATAGCCACCGGTAAATCCGAAGGGCGAGTAAGTGCCGTAGCTACTGGTCATGGTGTTGCTGGGGATGCCCTGCTTCTTGGGATAGACGTCAAACAGGTTCTTGGCGCCCACGGCGATGTTCAGGTCTTTGGTGAGGTTGTAGCCGACGTCCAGATCGGTGATCCATTTGGCGGCGTAGATACGATCCAGGGATCGGTCGGTGGAATCGTTGACTTCCTTGTAGGAGCCATAGCGGGTCAGGGCCAGATTGATATTGAACTTGTCGATGCTCCAGTCGCCGCCCAGGATCAGCTTGGTCTTGGGCTGAATACCGGTCACATCGTTGCGGGCCTCACGGTCCATCAAGTCATAGGAAGTACCCAGAATGGTGGTGGAAGCCTTGTAGCTGAGGATTTCGGTCTGGTTCCAGTTGAACGCCGCGGTCCACTTCACCGAACCGAACGCGCCCAGGTCCTGGCGGTAGTTACCGACCACATCCACGCCCTTGGTCCGGGTGTCGGCACCGTTGATGAAATACTGGCCGCCCGACGTCGAATTGATGCCGTTATCCAACAGCACTTGCGTGACTTCACTGCCCAGTAGCGTGCCGGTCAGGGTGATGCGGTCGCGAATGTTGATCACATAGGCATCGGCGGTGAGGCTCAGGCGCTCGGTCGGCGTCAGGGTGAAGCCCAGGCTGAAGTTGGTGGAGCGCTCAGGCTTGAGGTCTTCGGCCCCCAAGGCTCTGGCCGCGTCCGAGGCAACCGGCAGCACACCGAAGTTGATGGACTGATAGACGCCATTCACCACGCCATAAGTGGTCGAACGGGCACTGAACAGGCTGTTGGCCAGCGAAGGTGCCCGGAAACCGTTGCTCACCGTCGCCCGCACGGCGAACTCGGGGGTGAAGTCATAACGGGTTGTCAGCTTGCCACTGCGGGTCGCGCCCACGCCTTGGTTGTAGTGCTCATAACGCAACGCCGTGCCCAGATACCACTGTGGTATCGGGTTGAAACCGACGTCGACATAACTGGCGACGCTGTTGCGCGTGGCGCTGCTGGCTTCGTCAGGAGAAATACCGTTGGTGACCTGCGCGCCGGAAGAAGCGCAATTGCCTGGCGAGACGCAATATCCACCGTTGGCATAAGAAGCCCAGTCACCTTCCTGAACTTCATATCCATCGCGTCGATGCTCGAAGCCGTAAGACAGATCCAGAGGTTTTTGCAGACCGATATCGAAGCCGCGTTTGAAATCCAGATTGGTGGTCAGTTCGGTGGCAATCCAGGTGCCGGAAGTAAAGTTGTTGGGCGTTGCCTCGCCCAGGGACGGGTTCTGGTTGCGCTCGGTGCCCTGCTCGGCCTCGTTGCGGCCATAAGTCGAAGACAAGTCCCAGTCCCACTCGCCGACCTGGCCCTTGGCACCGAATGCCGCCTGGAAGTCTTCTTCATCGATGTACCAGATTGGCACATACCCGCCGGGGTATCCGTTGGGGCCGGTCGTGATGGTATTGGTGATGGTGGGCAGGCGAAAGTTCTGACCCTGCTCGGCCTTGCGACGCGAATAGGTGGTGAACGAATAAAGGCTGAGATCATCACTGACCGGCAATTCGGCGTTATAGCCCAGGGTCAGCAGGTTGATCTTCGGTGTGCCGTAGCCGCCATACGTGGACTTGCCTGCCAGATCCAGCGCCTGATCATAGGTGTAGCCGTTGGCACTGGCCTTGTTGTCATCGTTCTGGCTGCGGGCATCGAGCGCGAGCTGCACGATGCCGCCATCGCCGATCTCGAAACCCTTGTTCAGACTCTGCTGAACCGTCTGCTTCTTGCCGTCATAACCAATACCCGCGTTGGTAACGGCAGTGCCGCTGTTATCGGCCTTGAGAATGACGTTGATCACACCTGCGATGGCATCGGAGCCATATTGAGCGGCAGCCCCGTCGCGCAGCACTTCAACGTGGTCGATGGCGCTGATGGGAATGAAATCCAGGTCGGCAGGTGCCGCGCCGGTATTGATACCGTTGATATTCAAGGTCGCACTGGTGTGGCGGCGCTTGCCATTGACCAGCACCAACACTTCGGCGGCACTCAGCCCACGCAAGTTCGGCGCACGGGCCATGCCGCTGGCGTCCCAGCCGGTTTTTTCCGGCAGGGTCAGGGATGGAATCACGGCACTCAAGGCCTCCATCAGGCCGGGTTTGCCGGTGCTTTGCAGTTGCCTGGCGCTGACCACATCGATCGGCACCGGGCTGCTGGTGACGGTGCGCTGCTCGGCACCACGGTTACCGGTCACCACCACCGTAGACAGGGTATCGCCACTCTGGGACGAAGCCTCCTGTGCCTGAACCGCCCCGGCCAGCAACACGCTCCCCATAGCCAAGGCCAACGGGTTCAAGCGCAGACTGCGCCTGGACACATGAACATCCTGTAAGACTCTCTGCACATCCACTCCAAAGGGCCGCCATTGCAGCCCGCTCATCCAGATTGCGCGGTCGGGCACTCACGCCGTCATCGAGACAGCGAGCCATGCGTTTATTCGTTGATGCCGACATTCAGTCCCGGTGCTTGAAAACACCCGAAACGAAACGCGAGCTAACTGTGCGCAGTTGAACGAGCAGGAGGCTGGAATACTGCAGAACGCCTGTCAGCGACAGGGCGAGAAGAACCCGGATAACGGGATTGAAGTGGCAACATACATCGAACTCCCTTCCAACGATCCTGCAACAGGGGTCAGTGGTGGATCACCCTGGCATGCCTTGCAAACTCAGGCTCCTGGCCTGTTTGCGCGATGGCATGCGCGCAGAACCTTGATCACGATTGGTACCATCCGAGGTGAGGGGTAGGCTGTCGAAACCAAACATAACGGAATCAATCGCTCAAAAAAACTTCTATTTGGCTATAAGCTAATATGATAAATATTGATTTTTAATTTGATACATAATCCAAAAAATGAATATAAGTAGATAAAGAGTGGCTTGATGGCATGCGAAGGGCGAGACGGGAGATCGAGAATAACAGCCTTGATAGATCAGCTCATGAGCGATGCCAGCAACCAGCGTGATGGCGACTTTATAGAAAGCAGCATTTGGGTACTCCGGATGCGACCTGGATTAAGACAAGAAGATCAGGCATCGAAGACAACCATCCCGGCGCCCTCTCCACCTGCCCGCCCGATCCTCACCTGCCTATTTGATCGCGAAAAAAAAAGCATTGGCACAGGGCGTACGGAGCTGATCGCCAGATCAGACGCTTTCGCTTGAGCCAGTCCTCCAATCTCCCTTCATAAAACCAGCTTCTACCTCTGAGGTGAACACAAATGCATCGATTGCCCTTTTGTAGAGCGTCAGGTCGAACTGGGTACGGCTTCAGGCTGAAATATAACCTATTAAAATAATATATAATTATTATAATTTGTTATTTGCATATTTAATCGACTTATTCATAGTATTTCTTCGAGCTCTGGCGATCCTATCGGACCTCGCAAAAAAGCGTCTGTATCAACATGCCATGCCATGTTGGGCAAGAGTCTTGAATACAGGGATTTTTGACATGAACGTGGAATTAGTCGCCCGTACCAAATCACAGCATTGCAGCACCTATCAACTTCTGTGCCCACGCCAGACTGGCGAAACGCACTACAACGTGTTGACATCACCTGCATCGGCTTGCGCCCCTCAATCCATGGTTACGCTCTCTGACGGGCATACCGACTACCCTACAATCCATTAAAACTTTAGCTATCCCGAATAGCACTGACAGGCCAAGACCCTTTTGTTAATCAATGGGCCGGCAACTGTAAATCGGGATGGTGCTGAATATCAGTCTTAAGCGCTGTTAACGGATATACCGACGCACGGCGAGCGCTGAAATATTACCCATAAAAATATTCGATTCAGAGACTCACAAAGTCATTGATTATGGAGGTCGTGTGTCTGTATCCATTGAAAGCGCTTTAACCACTTTGCAAGCCCGAGGTATTAACCTCGACGAATTCTGGCTGCACGCCAAACCCATCGATAGTAATGCCTCAGTTGCCCTGGCGGGTTCCTTTGCGGAGGGCTTCTCAACACCAAGTTCCGATATAGATCTTTTGATCGTGCACCCACCGAGTGCCAGATTGAAACATTGGGAGCGGTGTAACGATGGTACCGGTGAAATATTTGACTACGCACAGGGAGGACATAGTATCTTTCCCATGCGCAGTTCAATGATTATTAACCACCGGCTTTCAACAGGTCACAAACTTCAGCTCAATGTGACGCGAACTGATGTAATCAGCTCCTTGCAGGAGGATCTATCGGCAAGGATCGAAAATGCCAAATCACGCATCGAACAAAAAACTGGCTCACATATCAGGCCACGATATTTGCTGCCCTACTCCGAACAGAAACTACTGCACCGAACATACACAGGCATTGCGCTGCATGGCCACGAACAACTGACCGAAATAAAGGCGTATATCCCTTCTCATTATCTGGCAGATCTGGCGGGTATTACACACGCCTCACTACTATTAAGCACCCTGTCTGATCTGGAAGGTATTTGCCAGAATACTCCCGAGGATTACCACACAAAACAACATTTGCTGACTAAAACACTCACCTCGTTAACTGGCGTACTAATAGCTGCATGCGGTGAAACCAACGTGGGAGAAAAGTTTTTTTTCAGACTTCTAGAAAAGAACAGCCACCGCCTACCTACCACTATTTACAATCAAATTCTCGACTACCACGCCCATGTAACAACCCTCGCCAGAAAAGACCCATTGATTATTAAAGAGTTCATCTATCTCGCCCTATCAAACCTGCCATCAAAAGGTAGCATACTGGACTTGGAAGTTAGCTCCTGGATCCACGAAGGCGGCACCTCCCCCTTAATCCTCCGAAAAAAAGAGGTCTAAATATGCCTGATCTACGCTTTTCTGACTTTAATTTTTCAGCGACCCCCGATGACTTCAGAGGTGAACATCGAGAGGCTGAAGATGTCCGCTTGCTGATTGTCGACGCCAACCATGGAACAATCGAAGAAGATAGCTTCGTCAACTTGGGTCATTATCTTGGTGATAACGATGTGCTCGCTGTCAATGACGTAGGCATGGGTCCCTCGCGTCTGCTCGGAGTCGCCGGCCTTTCCCATCCAATTGATATCTGCTTTCTAATGCTACAGGATCCGTCCCGCTCAAACAGGATTTGGGATGTAGTAATTCTTTCGCAAACACCACCACCTACTCAGGGCCGCTTTGCTGTGAGCAACGGGGTAATCACTGGTCGTCTGCTCGGCAAGACTTTGGACTTTGACGGACCATACTGGATCGAGAAGGACAAATACATTGGATACCGGGGACTGATCGAAATTGATCAGGAGCCAAATCAATTGGCTCAGCAGTTGAACAACCATGGTTTGTTGATGCACCCCTGGTATTCAGACTTGAACAAACTCCCTAAACGTAACTTAAATCCTCATACCACGACTATCAACAATGCAGTGCATGTATCGGAGCCTGCACGACGTATTACCAGCGACATGTATAAATCACTCTATGGTCGCGGCATGACCGAATTACAATTTTCGCTTTGGATGTGTTTCAGCTGGCGACAAGCAACCGCTGAAACACGGCTGGACGAATACAAGATGAACTTTGAAGAGTATACGATCAGGGAAGCAGGTTCCGAAATCCTACGTGACGCCATGCAAAAAAGACGCAATATTGTCTCTATTGGAACCAGTGGCTCAAGAGTACTTGAGAGCCTCACATCCCCCTATCCAGCAACCGCAGAACGAACTGACCTGTTCATTTCACCCGGCTTTGAATTCAAATACACGCGCTCACTTTTAACCAACCTGCACAACCCCAGTGGCACACATGTGATCATGGCAGCGGCCTATGGCGGCCGTGAACTAGTGATTGAGGCCTGTGAGGTTGCTGTTAAAAAAAGAATGAAATTCGGTATTCATGGAGACTCGATGTTGGTGCTCGGAGCTCATGAGCCCACTGCTTGGAATAAGGCATGAGAGGAGGTATTTCCCCTGCCACACCTAACTGAAATTCAGGCCGTGGAACCCGAGACAGTACGTGGCCATTACCTGTCAGGTATGGACGAAACCGCCAATCATTTTATTTATGGAGATATTACTTAAATGGATGATAACCATGATCCTGACAGGTAGCGCAATACTACAGTCTATTCATAACAAGGATATTTTCTTCGAGCCATTCGATCCTCGGGCGATCAATCCCAATAGCATCAACTATAGGCTGGGTGACCGCCTTTATCGGGTACAAGCGGACACCGAAAACAAGATCGACTATGTTCCTGTTCCCTTTGATGGAGAAAGGTTTCTATTGCTCAAAGATAATCTCTACCTCGGCCATACCCATGAAATCATTGGCAGTAAGAAATATGTTGCTTCTTTAATCGGCCGAAGCTCCATCGGCCGCTTGGGTCTATTTGTTCAAGTCTCGGCAAACCTTGGACAAATGGGAGCCATACACCGTTGGACTCTAGAGCTTTTCCCCACTCAAGACATTTATGTCTATCCTGGGCAAACGATAGGCCAGGTTTCTTTCTGGGCTACACATGGTCAGCCACTGAAATACAACGGTTGGTTCGGCAGACATAATATTCCAATGCCGTCCAAACAGCATGATCCATCTTTTACAACCCGGGGAGCTGTCAATGATTTTAACCGGCCCTGAAATTCACCAACAAATCGTGGCTCGTAACATAGTTATTGAGCCATTCGACCCTGCTCGACTCAACCCCAACAGCTTCGATATTTCCTTAGGAAATAAACTTCTTCGATATACCCATTTACCAATTGACCCACGTGTCGAGACCACGGTTGAAGAGATCGAAATACCTCTGGAAGGACTCACGCTCAATCGCGGCGACTTTGTATTAGGCAGTTCACAGGAAATAATCGGCAGCAATCATTTTGTACCGCTGATTCACGCCAAATCGAGTATCGCCAGAGCAGGGCTTTTCGTGCACGTCACAGCCGACCTTATAGACATTGGATCAATCGGCACCGTCACGTTTCAACTCTATCCCACGCTACCCCTCAAGATTTTCCCGGGTATGCTGATTGGCCAAGTCACTTTTTGGCGTCCACTGGGTGAAATCGAACTGTATAGAGGTAAATATCAGAACTCAACAGGTCCGAGAAAGTCGATGATCTTCCGGGATGCCTTCTGGAGTGATAAATGACTCTGATGTCAATTCTTGCCGATCTTGTTGATCAATCTGCAGATCAACTATCTCTTGTCAACGTCACTTACCCAAGCCACTCGATTACCCTTGAGGGCAAAAACGACGTATTAGAGACCACACTAGCCTATCTCACGCCTTACTGGAAAAAAACCAGCACCGGAGATATTCGTCTTAGGGTCGTGGAGAGTAACGCACAACTTGAATTACAACTGAGTGAGTTCATACAACCAAACAAGGTCATTGCGCGAACCCATCTGACACTGGCGCATATTACCGTCCCTTCATGGGATTACGGATGGGCACGGTTTCATGGGAACAAACTCTACGACCTGATAATGGGCCGCAAAGATCAGATCATCGTAGTCACTGGGCGGACTGGGCCTCCCTCCTATCTGGCGAGTGTCAGAACGATCAGAAATCTGACTGTTTCCCAATGGTTGGGGGACGGTGCGCTGCATTTGCACGCAGCCGCTTTGCAAACTCAGAACCGTGGCGTTCTTTTACTTGGTGATCGACATGCAGGCAAGACCACACAGGTCTGCCACATGCTTGACCGAGGCCTCGCAAGCTTCGTTTCTAATGACCGTGTTTGCCTGTTTCCCGATGGAAGCCTGGCAGGGTTACCAGTGTCAGTCAATCTACGCCAGGACACGCAGCGTCAGTTTCAAGCCATAAACTTTGGTAATGGTCCCGTCCCCAACCCCCACAACATCAGTTCAGACAGACCTGCCGAAGATGTGAGTTTGTCACCCGCCGATTTCGTGGCACGCTTTCGGGCTACCTGCAGTCCTGGCTTTGCATTGACGGATGTATTCCATCTTCATCGAGACGAGCGAGCAGAGGGAGTAAGGATTTCCTCGGTAAATGCGGAGCAAATACAGAGCCTGCTACTGAAAAACCGCCTCGAAGACATCGATTCGAGCCAACCCTTCTGGAGCTCTCCCAAGTTTGAGTTACATCAACTCTCAGGCCTGGGCGATATTCGCTGTTGGTCGATAATTTCTGGCGTCAACACTGTTCGCTTGACCACGGACGCGATCATTTCCCGACTAAAGGAATAGAGCCAAGGTGTCAACCTACCCCAGAAAACCGAATGAAATCCATCATTAACCGCTTTATAGATAATGTTCGGAGCAAACTTGACAATATTGCCCCCTCCTCCCCGACATAATTTTAGCGACCTTGAAGAGTTTGTTGCCTATCGATTCCCGGGCGCAGAGGCAACGCCACTGAGCAACACCAATAATGATCTGATAAAACTTTATACCAGGACGGGCCAAACACTGGTTGTAAAAAAGGTTATCGACAACGACATTCCGGTGTGCTACATGCTCGAAGTCAATAGAAAATTATCAACATACTTACCCGTGCAGGATATTGTTGAAGCAGTTTATCAACCCGAAGGCAGTAGCTTTATTATATCGCCATTTCTTGAAGGCGAAACGTTGTTTGATCTTATCCAGAAAAAAAATAATACACGAAACCTAATTGATTTTGGTGATTTCTTACTCGAATTCACCTCCCGATGCTCTGATCTGCCCCGACTGGGCAAAGGGTTCGGACTGTTCAAAAACAATGCGACCTTATATGAAACTCCCCATCAGTTCATATCGGCGTACGCACACAAATTTTGGTCCCGGATCAGGCCAGTACTACAGGATGAACAACAACTTGTCAGCTGGGTAGATCAGTGGCTTCACACAGGACTGCCCGGGGTAGATGCAGGGGAGATTTGGCAAACCGTCGCCATAGACGTCAACCTGAAAAATTTCCTGCGACTTGAAGATGCCACAATTTGCATTTTGAATGTACCGATTGTGGGTTACTCAACGAGAGCACATGGCGTAGGCGCCACACACTTTCATTTGCGTTACTCCGACATTGGGGAATCTTATTGGCAAGCTGCAACAAGAGAATTTAGCGAAGCGGAATGTCATGCAGCACTACAACTGGAGCTTTGGCAAGCTTTAGGAGTGATGTCCTTTTATGCAAGTCGAGACCCTGGTTCTTGGAAAACATGGAAAAACTGGGGCAGCCCCGTCACATTGTTACATCACATGAGCCATCTTATTGAGCTCATCAAAAAAAACGCTGAATAACCCCCCTTATTGCACCTTTACTTTAAATCCAAGGAGTTAACATGCACACTGAAACACCGTTTGCACCATTTCACTTTGGCATCGACTACATTCGGGAACACTTTGGCTCCAATACCCCGTTAGCCACTCAGCAAATCACCCATAACCTCTACCGAAGCAACCCTGAGCGTCTCATTGATTTTATGATTCGCACCCTTGAGCTATCAGGCCAGGAATCCCTACTTGATGTTGGCTGCGGTAACGGTTTTATATTGGGCGAAATCGTCAATCGACTGCGTGTCGGGGCAAGGGCCGTCGGCCTAGATATTTCGCCAGACATGCTAGCACTGGCGAAAAAAAACACTGCCAAGGCTCTGATTCCACTAACGTTCGTAGAAGGGGTGGCAGAAGATCTATCTCAGTATGAAAACGCTCGCTTTGATCGGGTATTAGCCAATTTCATCTTTCACTATGTAGATAATCCTGATGTCGTTTGCCGCGAATTAGGCCGGGTGGTCCAGCCACATGGATTCGTAACAGTCAGCATCGAGGCTCGGCACTCCATGGCCCAGATGTATCAATTACATTTCGACGCCATGCATACAACCGGTTTTCCAAAAGATTTCATTGATCGCTTACCCACGGGGCGCCGTGGAAAAATGGTTCAGGATAATGCTCTGGAAATTTTGCTGCAGCATTTTGAAGAGGTGACCGAACATCCCTATGTGGACACATTAGTGTTCGAGAGCGCCTCCCCCTTCCTTGACTTCTATGCTGCCGGTCACCGCTATCTTGGCGCACAAGCCATGGCCTCCGGAACAGTCTCTGATGCCTTATTGAAGTCTTTGCACGCTGAAGTTGAAAGGCGTGTGAAGGAAACCATTTCCCTGCATGGGAAATTTAACCTAAGTAAGCAAAACTCCATATTTGTCTGTCGCGGCGCAAAACAGGCCGCTAAGTAGAGGTGATTGACATGCTTAAAATTGCACTTACCGGCTTGCCTGGCGTCGGGAAATCAACGGCCAGCAAACTGCTACTGCAAACGCTGATGGACCGGCAGATTAACGCGGAAGTCATCAAGCTCGCGGCGCCGCTCTATGACATACAAACAGCTTTCTATAAACGTATCGAGACACCGCTTCTGGAGGAGCAACAGGATGGACAACTACTCAACTTTCTGGGCGGACACTTCAGAAAAGTAGATCCCGAATTCCTCGGACGCGATCTGGCGTGGCGTTGTTCGGCTGCAATCCTGTCTGGTGCCAGAGCACTGATTTGCGATGATGCCCGCCCCCTTGACCTGGAAACGCTGCACAAACAAGGCTTCACCATTATTAGGATCGTTGCTCCTGATGATCTACGCAAAGCACGTAAAACCGCACGCGGCGATAAATTCAGTGGCGACGATAATCACCCCACAGAGCGCTCTCCAGAAGGCGCGAATTGGACCGCCGATATAACCATCAATAATGACGGCGGTATAGATGTATTTGAACAGCAGATCCTTCGCATACTGGATACCTGGGAAAACGCTACGGCATCCACTCTGCTCGATGAGAAAGCCTCAAATGAAAACATCGTCATTCAGGAAATGTTGGCTAAGGCACAAACGTTGATTAGCGCTCACTATGCAGAGAACCGTCATCAAATTGCAGCAGCGGTCCTTTCATCAGATGGTCGAATTTTTACTGGCCTTCATATTGAAGCAATGGTCGGTCGTGCCTCTGTTTGCGCCGAAGCAGTCGCTTTAGGTAAAGCACGCGAAGCAGGTGCAACAGATATCAGACTCGCCCTAGCCGTAAGACACCCCAAGCCATCGGAAATCGATAAGCGCGTGACCCTGGTTCCCCCTTGTGGGCTCTGTCGCGAGCTTCTACTGGATTATGGTATTCATGCTAAAACGGCAATTGAAGTTGCGGGCGAAATAAAACTATTCGCCCTCAACGATATGTTGCCGCACAAATATAAAGGTACCAAGTGGACTTACTGAAAGACGCTTATATTAAAATCTGCGAGGCTCATCATGGTGCAAATTTTGGTTGAAGGACTAAGTAAGAGTTATCGCATCGCAGAACGCGAGCCCGGTTTTCTTGGCGCTCTACGGGGCATGGCCCATCGACGCTGGCGCATAGTACATGCATTGAAAAACGTAAGTTTTAGCCTAGAACGCGGAGAAATTCTGGGGTTTATTGGCCCTAATGGCGCCGGTAAATCAACCACTATAAAAATTCTTTCCGGTATCCTTCGGCCCGACTCCGGCCGAGTTGAAGTGGCGGGCTTGACGCCTTACGCCGATCGTATCCGCCACGTTGGCCGAATAGGCGTGGTATTTGGTCAAAGAACCCAGCTATGGTGGGATTTACCGGTCATCGAAGGATTTGACTTATTACGCGATATTTATCGTTTGGAGCCGAAACGGTATCGGAACAAGCGGGATCAGTTGGTTTCAATGTTACGGCTTGAACGTTTGCTTGACCAACCCGTACGGCAACTTTCTCTCGGTCAGCGCATGCGCGCGGAACTTGCAGCGGCGCTGTTACATGAACCTTCAATACTTTTTCTCGATGAACCAACCATAGGCCTGGATGCGCCATCGAAACTAGCGGTTCGAGAGTTTATAAAAAAACTCAGTCAACAGCATGGCGTTACCGTGCTGCTGACCACCCACGATATGCATGACATCGAAGCTATGGCAGAGCGCGTCATAGTCATTGGTAATGGCCAGGTCTTGGCAGACGGATCGCTTGCCGCCCTACGCGCCACGGTACTTGCCGAACGCCGGCTGTTTGTGGAGTTCGCGGAGGACGCGCCAGAACTAATATTGCCAGGAGTGCACGTTCGGGAGCAAAACCGCCGCTCCATAGAGCTTGTATTCGATCCGCGGATTATTGGAGTCCCTGATCTGATTGCCACGATTACCGCCAATCACGCCATCGAGGACATTCATGTGGAACAACCGGCCATTGAAGAAGTCATTGCCCGCTTCTACGACTTGCATAACGCTGGCGAGGTATAGGAAGTGAACGCTTGTACTCCCTATCTTGCGGCCTTCACTTCGCGTTTTCTACTCATGATGCAGTACAGGTCTGCGGCCTTGGCAAGCTTCCTTACGCAATGCTGGTTTGGACTAGTGCGCGTCATGGTATTAGCTGCGTTCTATGCAGGAGCCGCCGAAAGTGGCTCCGCTCTGCCATTGAGCTTTTCTCAGGCAGTCACTTATACCTGGCTCGCCCAAGGTCTTTTGGCGCTTCTACCTTGGGCGGCAGACCCAGATATTGCTGCGGCGATGCGCACAGGAGCCATCGGTCATGATCGACTGCGCCCGGTGGATACTTATAATCTGTGGTATGCCTGTACGGCCGGAAGAATGATTGCTCGTATCCTTCCAAGATTGCTCCTCATGATTATAGCCGCCGGGATTTTACTGCCACTGATGGGCAAGGAAGAATGGGCGTGGAAAGCGCCTTCTGATGTAGCAGCTACGATGCTCTTTGTCCTTTCCCTAACAGTGGCGGTAGCACTCTCCTGCACGGTGGTAATGCTGATCAACCTTACCGTGGTATCAACGCTCAATGAGCGAGGCGTCAATACGCTGGCGGTACCCTTGGTATTCATATTTTCCGGAGCCTTGCTCCCTCTGCCCTTATACCCCGACATGGCGCGGATTGCGCTCTTTATCCAACCCTTGGCGGGGGTGCTTGACATACCCAGCCGAATTTACTCAGGTGCCCTGACAGGACTCATGGCCTGGATCGGGATCAGCTTGCAGGTGTTCTGGACTTTTACACTGGTGGTTATCGGCAAAAAGTGGCTGAACCATAGCATGCAACGTCTTGCAGTTCAGGGAGGATGATAACGATGAATACGTGCAGGCTCCTCAATCGATACTTCACCACATCGGTCCGCAGCCAACTGCAATATCCAGCTTCGACATTTATGTTAACGTTTGGGCAACTGATTTCCACCTCGATAGAGATCATATCAATCTGGGCACTATTTGAACGTTTTGGCACATTACAGGGCTGGAGCTTTGGTGAAGTAGCATTTTTTTATTCACTCTTGGGGATTAGCTTCGCCATTGCCGAATTTATCAGCCGCGGTTTTGAGGTCTTCGGCACGCAATTTGTACGTACAGGTGATTTTGATCGTTTATTGTTAAGACCTCGCTCAGCGATTCTACAGCTGATCGGCCATGAGTTTCGTATCAGCCGATTTGGGCGGCTACTTCAGGCTACGATTATTTTGATAGTGGCCAGCCACTCGCTTCACTTTATCTGGACCCCTCATATCATCGGCTTGGTATTTTGGACTGTAGCCGGAGGTGTAGCGTTCTTTATCGCACTATTTATATTCCAGTCTGCACTGGCATTCTGGACTGTCGAAGGTCTTGAAGCAATAAATGCATTCACTTATGGCGGAGTCTATGCGGGCCAGTTTCCTATCAGTCTTTATGAAAATTGGCTGCGTATCTTTTTAACCTTTGTCGTACCACTAGCCTGTATATCTTACTATCCGGTACTGGCTATTCTCGGACGACCCGACCCTATGGGTGCGCCTGACTGGCTCTTGCCACTCACACCTCTGGCGGGTTTTATATTCTTGGCACTGGCATCCCTGATTTGGCAACGGGGTATTTCTAAATATACATCCACCGGCAGTTAAAAATAACAGGAGTCATAAACATGAAAAGAACTGCATTGATTATAGGTGCCTCCCGAGGAATAGGATTGGGACTGGTCCAGCGATTACTAGAGAGAGAATGGGAGGTTATTGCTACTGTAAGAGACCGGCAGACGGCCGATCTACCGACATCATTGGCAAGCGTTAAAATAGAAATTTTTGATATTAAAAATGACGAACAACTCGAGGCTTTATATCAACACCTCAACAACATTACACTGGATCTATTGTTCATAAATGCCGGAATATTTGGCCCCAATCAAAAACATCCTGGAGCCTTCAATACCGAAGAAGTGGGAACGTTATTCATGACGAACACCATTGCGCCCATCCGTATAGCCGAACGCTTTTTTAAAAACTTGCGCAACGACACTGGTACAATTGCATTCATGAGCTCACGCTTGGCAACGATCGAGAAACCTGACTCACCTCGCTCTGCAACCTATAAAGCAAGCAAGGCAGCGTTGAATTATCTGATCATGAACTTTGCCGCACACCTTACTGACTCAAAAATTACGATTTTAGGATTTTATCCAGGATGGGTTAAAACCGATATGGGGGGAGACTTGGCATATATCGATATCCAAACGAGCACTCAAGGTCTTATTGAACAAGCACTCTTGTTCATGGGCCGTGGAGGCGTCCATTTCATTGATTATCTTGGAAATAATATGGCTAAGTGAGTACCGCCCAGAAAATTTTCAGTTCAAGTCACGGAACACTCAGAAAGGCGCTGCCCAAAGTATCAGCAGCGAACAGCAGCGTGAAAGAATATGCGCCTCATGACCAAGACTGAAATGACTATTTAAAATCTGACCATCACCTTTGATCAGAATAATTTCTTGACAACTCACCTAACCCAGACGACTAAATTACTGATATTTAGCCTACGTCAAAGCACCGTACTTTATTTCAACGCTAAGTTTCTGAGCGCTTACGTTTTCCTGGCCTTATCAATGCCTTCGGAACTGAAATGAGCCACACTGCGCCCTTAGAAATAGCCCCATGAATATCAGGCTAGACACCCATGTCAACAAGATCAAAGTCAATAGACACACTACGTGGACTTGCAATTCTCCTCATGTTTCTAGACCACGTACGAATGAATTTTTATCACTGGCCTATCTCAGATCCGATGAATCTGGACACAACGCCCCCTTCATTATTTTTTACAAGACTCATTACTCATCTGTGCGCACCTATCTTTGTTTTTTTGGCTGGGTTATCCGCTTATATTTTTGGTGAAAAACAAAACTCCATCGTAGCCCTCTCACTATTTCTTCTGAAGAGAGGCATATTCCTGATAGCATTGGAGCTCACAGTTTTAAGTTTTGTCTGGAAATTTGATTTTTCATCTCATCTTTTAACTTTACAGGTGATCTGGGCTATAGGCGCAAGCATGATATCATTATCCATCCTTATCTTTTTGCCAAGAATATTGCTAATTTTTTTTGCAGCTACAATTTGCTGCACACATAATATACTTGACGCCTACCAGTTTTCTTCCGAATCCTGGTTTCGTGTGGCGTGGTTGTTTTTGCATGAGCGAGCAACTCTGACGCCGATACCCGGCATTCAGCTCAAGATTTATTATCCTCTTTTACCTTGGATTGGCATAATGATTCTAGGATATGCTGTTGGTCCACTTTTCAAATTCTCCTATGACAAAAAAAGGAGAGTACATATCTTGCTGAGTTTTGGTGGAGGGGCACTGCTTGCCTTTATAGGTCTTCGTCTACTCAATAGTTATGGAGATCATCCCTGGAAAAACGAAGAAACTTTAGCCAAGAGTTTTATGGGATTTATTAACCTGACTAAATACCCTCCTTCGCTGATGTATACCTTACTTACTTTGGGCCTTGCACTAACAAGCCTGGCATGGCTGGAAAAACAGAAGGATTCAGCTTGGATCGGTTTTTTAACCACATACGGTCAAGCCTCCTTGTTTCTTTACATCCTGCACTTGTATTTTCTGAGAACATTGTTCGAGGTTATGGTGTATTTCTTCGATCGACGGCATATTGGTTTTTTGGGGGTTGAGTCGCTAGCCGGCATATGGTTAATATCTATTATCATTACATTCGGGATATATCCTTGCGCAGTTGCTTTTGTCACATTCAAAAACACTCACAAAGAATGGCCATGGCTTAAATATTTTTGACCCCTTTCATGACTTCATCAGCACGATGGAACTCTTTAATGGCGGACTAATTGCTAATCCTGATTTTCTTGAATAGGAGACTTGGGGCTGAAAATACCATCAACAACTGCATCACAATCTAACACAGTAAAAATACTTGGCTGCTGCTAGATTCCGGAGGAACACCAGAAAGCAAAAAAGCGACCCTAAGGTCGCTTTTCTGGTTGCTTCAAGGAGTTCAAGGGCCTTGAAGCTTAATATGGCGCAGCGGACGGGACTCGAACCCGCGACCCCCGGCGTGACAGGCCGGTATTCTAACCGACTGAACTACCGCTGCGCGTAACACTAAGAGAGAGATTGGTGGGTGATGACGGGATCGAACCGCCGACCCTCTGCTTGTAAGGCAGATGCTCTCCCAGCTGAGCTAATCACCCTTCACTCTCGGTGTGGCGCGCATTCTACGGAGCGCCCCATACTCTGGCAAGCACTTTTTTAAATAATTTTTATAATCCTTCCAAAGGCTTAGCGCAGGGTTGGCCCGGACGGCCGAGCAGCGAATAATGCCCTCCTTTGTATGGAAGGAGAGATTCACCTCATGTGGTTCAAAAACCTGCTTATCTATCGCCTGACCCAGGATGTGCCTTTTGACGCCGAGGCGCTGGAAACTGCATTGGCGACCAAGCCGGCCCGCGCCTGTGCCAGCCAGGAGTTGACCACTTACGGTTTCGTCGCACCATTCGGCAAGGGCGAGGACGCGCCATTGGTACACGTCAGCCAGGACTTCCTGCTGATTGCTGCGCGCAAGGAAGAACGCATTCTGCCCGGCAGCGTGGTACGTGATGCATTGAAGGAAAAGGTCGACGAGATCGAAGCCGAACAGATGCGCAAGGTCTACAAGAAAGAGCGTGACCAGCTAAAGGATGAAATCATCCAGGCCTTCCTGCCTCGTGCCTTTATCCGTCGCTCGGCCACTTTCGCCGCCATTGCGCCGAAACAGGGCCTGATTCTGGTCAACGCTTCCAGCCCGAAGCGTGCCGAAGACCTGCTGTCGACCCTGCGTGAAGTGATCGGCTCGTTGCCGGTGCGTCCGCTGACCGTCAAGACCGCGCCAAGCGCAATCATGACCGACTGGGTCAAGACCCAGAAAGCCGCCGACAACTTCTTTGTACTGGACGAATGCGAACTGCGCGACACCCACGAAGATGGTGGCATCGTGCGTTGCAAGCGTCAGGACCTGACCAGCGATGAAATCCAGTTGCACCTGAACACCGGCAAGGTCGTCACCCAGCTCTCGATGGCCTGGCAAGACAAGCTGTCGTTCGTTCTGGACGACAAGCTGGTGGTCAAGCGCCTGAAGTTCGAGGATCTGCTGCAGGATCAGGCCGAACAGGACGGCGGCGACGAAGCCCTGGGCCAGCTGGACGCCAGCTTCACTCTGATGATGCTGACCTTCGGCGAGTTCCTGCCTGAGTTGTTCGAGGCACTGGGCGGAGAGGAAATCCCGCAAGGGATCTGATTCTTCCGGCTGGACTGCAACAGGATGACGCCGCCTATATAGGCGGCGCCTCTTTTTCATGGATACAGGAAAAAGGAACAAGACATGCGGGCATTGGTAGCCTTGAGCCGTTTTGTAGGGAATACGTTTGCGTACTGGGTGCTGTTGTTCGCTATTCTGGCGTTCCTGTTCCCTCAGGTGTTCATCGGTCTTAAAGGCTGGATTGTCCCGTTGCTGGGGCTGGTCATGTTCGGCATGGGCCTGACACTCAAGCTTGAAGACTTCTCTGAGGTGGTGCGTAACCCGTGGCGCGTGGCGCTGGGTGTGGTCGCGCACTTCGTCATCATGCCCGGCGTCGCCTGGCTGTTGTGCCAGATTTTTCATCTGCCACCGGAAATCGCAGTGGGTGTGATTCTGGTGGGTTGCTGCCCGAGCGGCACCTCATCCAATGTCATGGCCTGGCTGGCCAAGGGTGATCTGGCGCTGGCAGTGGCCATCGCAGCCGTCACCACCCTGCTCGCTCCGTTGCTGACGCCCACCCTGATCTGGTTCCTGGCCTCGGCCTGGCTGCCGGTATCCTTCACCGATATGTTCTGGTCGATCCTGCAACTGGTGATGCTGCCGATCTGCCTCGGCGTCGCCGCCCAGCGCCTGCTCGGTGCCCGGGTCAGCCATGCGGTCGACGTACTGCCGCTGGTCTCGGTGGTCAGCATCGTGCTGATCGTCTGTGCCGTGGTGGCCGCCAGCCAGGCGAAGATCGCCGAGTCCGGCCTGCTGATCATGGCGGTGGTGATCCTGCACAACACCTTCGGTTTCCTGCTGGGTTACTTCACAGGCAAGGTATTCAAGCTGCCGCTGCCGCAGCGTAAATCCCTGGCTCTGGAAGTCGGCATGCAGAATTCCGGGCTGGGTGCTGCGCTGGCCAGCGCACACTTCTCGCCACTGGCGGCAGTACCCAGCGCGCTGTTCAGCGTCTGGCACAATATTTCGGGTGCCCTGCTCTCCACTTACTTCCGCAAGATGCCGGAAGAAAACACTCAACAGCCCGCTGACAAACCTGTCGCTCATTAAGGCCAGGCGTTCATCAATGCCCGGACTGTTTCCATAACCGTCCGGGCAACTAGGCTCTGTACGAAATGTTTTCGAGCGAAGGTGAGGCAAGGCAAAAACAGGCGAGGAAGCGGAGTTTACTGGTGTAAATGAGCATTCCGAGCCTGTTTTTAACGCAGCATCACCGAGCGCAGATACATTTCGTACAAAGTCTAACCCCCTTATAAAACAGACCGTTTCCTTGACCCGGATCAAGGCAGCCTGGTTAGTTTTTGTCGGACAAACTATCCAGCGCAAAATAAAAATATAAAAAACGACCTCCCGCCTAAATCCCCAGTAACATGCGCCGACACATGTAACGCGAACTATAACAACCCCACTCTGTCGCGCGCCAAGATTTCACACATCAAGGGAGCTTCACGAAAATGCTCAAAAATGCACCGCTAAGGATAAAACTCTTATTGATTTTGTTGCTTCCCTTATTGGGTTTCCTGATATTGGCCGGCGTATTTGTTTCAAACAATTACAAAACATTGAACGACATGAACAAGACAGTAACGGCCAGTGCTACAGCCCAGAAACTGAGCCGTCTTATCACGACGCTGCAACGCGAGCGTGGCGCCAGCGGCGTGTTCCTGGGCAGTCGCGGCACGACCATGGGCGACCGGCTTATCGAATTGCGCAAGGATTCGAATCTCACTATAGAGGCCGTACGCGAGTTATCTACATCCGGAGCCTCCGAACTCGACCCTGTACTTCGCGCACTCGACAGCGTGATACAAACTCGCACTAACGTCGACAAGCAAGCGATCAACAGCACCGAGTCGGGAGCACGTTATACCCAGGTCATTCAAACACTTATTGGTTATACCCACTCTCTGGAGGCCAGCGTCAATAATGCGACTATTGTTCACGCCCTCAGTGCGCTGAATCAATTCATCGAAATGAAAGAGCGAGCCGGCCGCGAACGTGTCGTACTTGGCCTGGTGTTCAATCAGGATCGTTTCGACGAAAAACTATTGTCGAGCTTCAGCCGTAATCTCGGAGAGTTCATCGCTTATTCCGAGTCATTCAGCCGCAAGGCGCCGACAGACTCCTTGAAGGAGTTCAATGAGAAAATGCAGGCCCCCGCAGCATTGGAAGTCGGCAAGTTGCAGCGTCTGGCATTTGATGTGCCGATGGGGCAAGCACTGGGCATCAAGCCGCAAGCCTGGTTTGAAACCTCTACGCGCCGTATCGACATGATGAGCGATATTGAAGAGGACCTGGGCCAGAGTGTCAGCAAGCTCGCCATGCATGAACGCAATGTCGCCAACCGCGCCCTGTGGCTGACTATCGGTGCTGCCATCGCCGCGCTGCTTGCGGTATCGGCACTGTCGTATCTGATCATTCGCAATATCAACCTGGCGGTCAGTGATGTGAACAAGGTGCTGGACGACCTTGCCGGGCGTGATCTCACTGCAAGAGCGACCTACGAGAGCAAGGACGAGTTCGGCCAGATCTCACGTAACCTCAACCGGATGGCGCAAGAGATCCGAGATATCGTTCAGGAAATCGGCAATGCTACCGCACAGGTAGCGACCGCAGCCGAGGAGTGCTCCACCGTCACCTCAGAAACCAGCCGCAGCATCGAGCAGCAACGCCAGAGCACTGAGCTGGTAGCCACGGCGATCAACGAGATGAGCACAACCGTCAGGGAAGTGGCGCTCAGCACCAGCGATGCAGCGCAAATGTCCCAACAGGTCAACACCAGCACAACGCAAGGCCGTGGTGAAATCGAGAGCACCATCGAACTGATTCGCCAGTTGTCGGGGCAGGCCGAGCAGACAGCTTCCATTATTGGCGACCTGAAACACGAGAGTGACGCGATTTCTTCAGTGCTTGATGTCATTCGCGGGATTGCCGAGCAGACCAACCTGCTGGCCTTGAACGCCGCCATCGAAGCCGCGCGCGCCGGCGACCATGGCCGTGGCTTTGCAGTAGTGGCCTCAGAGGTGCGCACCCTGGCGCAGAAGACTCAGGAATCCACCGGCAGCATTCAGCAGATGATTACCAATCTGCAGACAGGTTCTGACCGGGCGACCACCTCGATGCAGGAAACCCTGGGCAAGGCGCAGTCCGGAGCTCTCAAGGTCGAGCGCGCTGGCGAACTGCTGACGGAAATCGCCGAAGGGGTGACCAGCATCAGCGACCGCAACATTCAGATCGCCTCGGCGGCGGAAGAACAGAGTGCGGTGTCCGAGGATATCAACCGCAACGTCAACGAGATCAACGATCTGGTCATTCAGGTCAGTGCCGGTGCTGAACAGACAGCCATTACCAGCCAGGAACTGGCGCGACTGGCCGAACACCAGCAGCGTCTGGTCAGCCGCTTCAAGGTTGCCTGACACTCGCATGCAAGGGGCGTATCGACCGCCCCTTGCATATCCTCTAGCGCCCAGCCCCTCTCAACGCTTTCACCTGCTCTCGCACATCGGCAGGTTTAGCTGCATCGGCCGCAATCGCAGCGCCTGCAACCAGCACCACTCTCGACCACAGGCGACGAAACAGCTTCTTGTCCGGCGCATAGCTGAAGAAGCTGCCCCACAAACCTTGCAACGCCAGCGGGATCACCGGCACCGGCGTCTCCTCGATCACACGGGTCATGCCGCCCTTGAAGCCACTGATTTCGCCATCGCGGGTCAGTTTGCCTTCCGGGAAGATGCAGACCAGTTCACCGTCCGCAAGGTATTGGGCAATCCGTTTGAACGCCTGCTCGTAGATTTCCAGGTCTTCGTTGCGCCCCGCAATCGGGATGGTACCGGCCGTGCGGAAAATGAAGTTGAGCACCGGCAGGCGATAGATCTTGTAATACATGACAAAACGGATCGGCCGCCGCACGGCGCCACCGATCAGCAACGCATCAACAAAGGACACATGGTTGCAGACCAGCAAGGCCGGGCCTTCTTCAGGGATCAGGTCCAGGTTGCGATGCTCGACGCGGTACATGGAATGGCTGAGCAGCCAGATCATGAAACGCATGGTGAACTCGGGGACGATCTTGAAGATGTAGGCGTTGACCGCGATGTTCATCAGCGAGATCACCAGGAACAACTGCGGGATCGACAGTTTGGCGAAGCTGAGCATCAGGATGGAAACGATGGCCGACACCACCATGAACAGCGCATTGAGAATGTTGTTGGAAGCAATGACCCGCGAGCGCTCCTTCTCCGGGGTTCGGGACTGGATCAGCGCGTACAGCGGCACGATGTAAAAGCCACCGAAAACCCCGATCCCGAGAATATCCAGCAATACCCACCAGGCCTGCCCATAGGAAAGCACGGCCAGCCAGTCGTTGGCCTGCACGTTCTGCGGGAATCCGCCCGAATGCCACCACAGCAACAGGCCAAACACCGTCAGCCCCATGGAGCCGAACGGCACCAGACCAATCTCGACCTTGTGGCCGGACATCCGCTCACAAAGCAACGAGCCCAGAGCAATACCGATGGAGAACACCGTCAGGATCAGTGTGACAACGGTTTCGTCGCCGTACATCCACTCCTTGGCGTAGGCCGGGATCTGTGTCAGGTAAATAGCCCCCACGAACCAGAACCAGGAGTTGCCGACAATCGAGCGCGACACCGCAGGTGTTTGCCCAAGCCCCATGCGCAAGGTAGCCCAGGACTGGGTGAAGATATTCCAGTTCAGCTTCATTTCCGGGGAAGCCGCTGGCGCTTTCGGAATGCCGTAACTGGCCACGAAACCCAGGCATGCCACCAGCACAATGGCGGCAGATACCACGAAGGCGTAATGACTGGAGGACATCATGATCCCGGCGCCGATGGTGCCCGCAAGGATCGCCAGGAAGGTGCCCATTTCCACCAGCCCGTTCCCGCCGACCAACTCGTTCTCACGCAGGTGCTGCGGCAGGATCGAATACTTGACCGGCCCGAACAGTGCCGAATGAGTGCCCATGGCAAACAGCGCCAGCAACATCATCCACAGATGATCAAACAGAAACCCGGCAGCACCGACCACCATGATGCCGATCTCCGCAAGCTTGATAAGCCGGATCAGCGCATCCTTGGGGTACTTCTCGCCAAACTGCCCGGCCAAGGCCGAAAACAGAAAGAACGGCAGGATGAACAACAAGGCGCACAAGTTGACGTAGATCGAACGGTCGCCGTCGATGCTCAGCTTGTAAAGGATGGCGAGAATCAGTGACTGCTTGAAGATATTGTCATTGAACGCCCCAAGGGACTGGGTGATGAAAAACGGCAGAAAGCGCCGTTTTCCGAGCAGGCTGAATTGTGACTGTTGGCTCATCGTCCGTGGTCCTGAATGGCTTGGCTAATTGGAAGTTCTGAATCCAATCCGGAGCACATTGAAGACGTAACGTTGCCGGATGTCGATAGGCCCGCTCCTGCAACCTGGAAATACGTCTCCTGCGACATAACACCACGCTCGACCTTGGTCGAGAAAGACGAATGCCAGGCATCGTGCGAGACTGCCGGTTCGAGATCGATACACTCTGGAAATTCATATGTCGCTGTCCAGCGGGCTGATTGCTGCCGTTGCCCTGACCTACATGGCCATTATGTTTGCCATCGCCTTCTACGGCGACCGGTACAGCGCCTCGCTGCGTCCGACCATGCGCGCCTGGGTCTACAGCCTTTCGCTGGCTGTTTATTGCACAAGCTGGACCTTCTTCGGGGCCGTAGGCCAGGCGGCCGAGCAATTGTGGTCGTTTTTGCCGATCTATCTGGGGCCTATCGTCTTGATGCTGCTGGCACCCTGGGTGCTGCAGAAGATGGTGCTGATCAGCAAGCAGGAAAACATCACTTCGATTGCCGACTTCATTGCCGCGCGCTACGGCAAGTCGCAACCGCTGGCGATCATGGTGACGCTGATCTGCCTGATCGGGATGCTGCCGTACATCGCCCTGCAGCTCAAAGGCATCGTGTTGGGGGTCAATATCCTGATCGGAGCCGGCCCCGACTCAACCGGCACTCGTGCCCAGGACACCGCACTGGTGGTATCGGTGGTTCTGGCGCTGTTCACCATCGTGTTCGGTGCCCGCAATCTCGATGTTACCGAACACCATCGCGGCATGGTGCTGGCGATTGCCTTTGAAGCGCTGGTCAAGCTGCTGGCGTTCATGGCGGTCGGGGTGTTCGTCACCTTTGGCCTGTACGATGGCTTCGATGACCTGTTCAATCAGGCAAAGCTCGCCCCGCGCCTTGAGGAATACTGGAAAGAAACCATCAACTGGCCAGCGATGATTGTGCAGACCGGCGTGGCGATGATGGCGATTGTCTGTCTGCCCAGGCAGTTCCACGTCACGGTGGTCGAGAACATCGAACCCCAGGACCTGCACCTGGCCAAATGGGTGTTCCCCGCTTATCTGGCCCTGGCCGCTCTGTTCGTGGTGCCCATCGCTCTGGCCGGGCAAATGCTGTTGCCAGGTTCCATGCTGCCCGACTCGTTCGTCATCAGCCTGCCGCTGGCCCATGCGCATCCGTCACTGGCGTTGCTGGCGTTTATCGGTGGTGCTTCGGCGGCCACGGGCATGGTGATCGTGGCCAGTGTCGCGCTGTCGACCATGATTTCCAACGACATGCTGCTGCCCTGGCTGTTGCGGCGCAAGAATACCGAGCGGCCTTTCGAGGCGTTCCGCTACTGGATGCTGTCGGTACGCCGCATCAGCATTGTGATGATCCTGCTGCTGGCCTATGTCAGCTATCGCATGCTGGGCTCCACGGCGAGTCTGGCAACCATCGGCCAGATTGCCTTTGCCGCCATCACGCAACTGGCTCCTGCCATGTTTGGTGCGTTGTACTGGAAACAGGCCAACCGCCGAGGCGTATTCGCCGGTCTCGCGGCGGGTATCTTTATCTGGTTCTACACCCTGGTGCTGCCGGTGGTGGCACATGGCATGGACTGGTCGCTGGATAACTTCCCCTTGCTGAGCTGGCTGCACAGCAACCCCCTGGATTTGCCAATCACGCCCATGACCCAGAGCGTCGTGCTGTCAATGCTCGGTAACTGCACGTTGTTCGTCTGGGTATCGATGCTGTCGCGCACCCGTGTTTCGGAGCACTGGCAGGCCGGTCGCTTCATCGGTCAGGAAACCCATGTGCGCCCTGGCAGCCGCCCGTTGCTGGCTGTTCAGGTCGAAGACCTGCTGAGCCTGTCATCACGCTTTGTCGGCGAAGAACGAGCCCGGCAGAGTTTCATCCGTTTCTCCTATCGTCAGGGCAAGAGCTTCAACCCGAACCAGAACGCCAACGGCGAATGGATCGCCCATACCGAACGGCTGCTGGCCGGGGTGCTGGGCACTTCATCGGCAAGAGCCGTGGTCAAGGCGGCCATCGAAGGCCGGGACATGCAGCTTGAAGACGTGGTGCGCATCGCCGACGAAGCGTCGGAAGTGCTGCAATTCAACCGCGCTCTGCTGCAAGGCGCCATCGAGAACATCACCCAGGGCATCAGTGTCGTCGATCAGTCCCTGAGGCTGGTGGCCTGGAATCATCGCTACCTGGAGCTGTTCAATTATCCGGACGGTTTGATCAGCGTCGGACGCCCCATTGCCGACATCATCCGCTACAACGCCGAACGTGGCCTGTGCGGGCCGGGCGAAGCCGAGGTCCACGTTGCACGTCGACTGCACTGGATGCGTCAGGGCCGGGCACACACATCAGAGCGGCTGTTCCCCAATGGCCGGGTTATCGAGCTGATCGGCAACCCGATGCCCGGCGGCGGGTTCGTGATGAGCTTCACCGATATTTCTGCATTCCGCGACGCCGAGCATGCCCTCAAGGGCGCCAATGAAAGCCTTGAACAACGAGTCGCAGAGCGAACCCACGAGCTGTCGCAACTGAACCTGGCACTGACCGAAGCCAAAGGAATAGCCGAGTCCGCCAACGAATCCAAGACTCGCTTTCTCGCCGCCGTCAGCCACGACCTGATGCAACCGCTGAATGCCGCCCGGCTGTTTTCCGCTGCGTTGTCTCATCAGGAAGAAGGCATCTCCAGTGACGCGCAGCAATTGATCCAGCACCTGGACAGTTCGTTGCGCTCTGCCGAAGACCTGATCAGCGACTTGCTGGATATATCGCGTCTGGAAAACGGCAAGATCACGCCTGATCGGCAACCTTTCGCCCTGAATGCGCTGTTCGACACACTGGGCGCAGAGTTCAAGGCGCTGGCTCAGGAGCAGGGTCTGAAGTTTCGGGTCAAGGGCAGCAAACTGCGGGTCGACAGCGACATAAAACTGCTGCGCCGCGTCCTGCAGAACTTCCTGACCAATGCCTTCCGCTATGCCAAAGGCCCGATATTGCTGGGTGTCAGACGTCATGGCGGCAACCTGAGCCTGGAAGTCTGGGACCGCGGCCCTGGCATTCCCGAAGACAAGCAGAAAGTGATTTTCGAGGAATTCAAACGCCTGGACAGCCATCAGACCCACGCTGCAAAAGGCCTGGGGCTTGGTCTGGCGATTGCCGACGGCCTGTGTCGAGTGCTCGATCACCCGTTGCAGGTCAAATCATGGCCGGGCAAAGGCAGCATGTTCAGTGTCACCGTTCCTCTGGCTCAACCACTGGCGTCGGCCCCCCACACACCAACCGAACCCAACCGTTTGGTGATGAACGGCATTCAGGTCCTGTGTGTCGACAATGAAGACAGCATTCTGATCGGCATGAACAGCCTGCTGTCACGCTGGGGCTGCCAGGTGTGGACCGCCCGCAATCGTCAGGAGTGTGAGACCCTGCTCAACGACGGCATTCGCCCGGAACTGGCGCTGGTGGACTATCACCTGGACGAAGGTGAAATCGGTACGGAATTGATGGCCTGGCTGCGTACCCGACTGGGACAACCCGTGCCGGGAGTGCTGATCAGCGCCGATGGTCGCCCGGAGCTGATTGCCCAAGTGCATGCGGCCGGGCTGGATTACCTGCCCAAACCGGTCAAGCCTGCGGCGCTGCGGGCCTTGTTGAGTCGGCATGTGCAACTGAATTGAATACTCGGGAGTAATGCGATCAGTCAAGGTCATGAATAACTTTGTGGGAGGCAGCTTGCTGGCGACTTGAGCGTACAGACGCAGAATATCTGCCGGCTTCCAGGCCTCTTCGCCAGCAAGGCTGCCTCTTGTGCCCTAACTGATAGGCATTAGGCTGTAAGCGAATTCATTCGCGAATGAATTGGCTCCTGCACCGCCGATACGGGAACACATCGATCACCTTGCCGGCCCGAATCTCCGCTTGCAGCCCTTTCCAATACTCGGCGTCGTACAGCTCGCCATGCAGGCTGTCGAACAGGCGGCGCTGTTGCAGGTCGGCAAACAGAAAAGGCGGAAACTCCTCGGGGAATACATCCATCGGGCCAATGGAATACCAGGGCTCGCAGGCCATTTCATCCTCGGGCGTACGCGGCGTCGGAATGCGGCGAAAGTTGGCTTCTGTGAGAAAGCAGATTTCGTCGTAGTCATAGAACACCACACGGCCATGGCGGGTTACGCCAAAGTTCTTGAGCAACATATCGCCGGGAAAAATGTTCGCTGCCGCCAGTTGCTTGATCGCCAGCCCGTAATCATCCAGCACCTCGCGCATCTGTTCGGGGCTGGCCTTTTCCAGATAGAGGTTCAATGGAATCATGCGCCGCTCGGTCCAGCAGTGGCGAATCAACACTCTGTCCCCATCCTCCACCTCAACGGTGGAAGGTGCCACCTGCAACAGCTCGGCCAGGCACTCGGGCTCGAACTTGCTCAAGGGAAAGCGAAAATCGGCAAACTCCTGGGTATCCGCCATGCGCCCTACCCGGTCGACGCTTTTCACCAATCGGTACTTGTCGATTACGGTCATGCGATCAACATTCTTGGAGGGCGAAAACCGGTCCTTGATGATCTTGAACACCGTATTGAAACCCGGCAGCGTGAACACGCTCATGACCATGCCCCGTACTCCGGGGGCCATGATGAAACGGTCGTCGCTACTGGCCAGATGATGAATCAGTGCGCGATAGAACTCGGACTTGCCTTGCTTGTAGAAACCGATGGAGGTGTACAGCTCGGCAATGTGCTTGCCGGGCAGAATACCTTTGAGAAACCCTACGAACGCTGCCGGCACCGGTACGTCGACCATGAAATACGAACGGGTGAAGGAAAAGATGATCGACACCTCAGCCTCATCGGTGATCAGTGTATCGATCAGGACCCCGAGGCCTTCGCGGTGTACCAACGCAATGACCAGCGGCCATTGTTCCTCGCGGGTGTAGACGCGCCCCACCAGATAGGCACCCTTGTTGCGATAGAAGACCGATGAAAACAGTTCGATACACAGCGTTGGATCCTTGCACACCCAATCGGGCAGGTTTTCCCGCAGTCGGGCCTGTATTCGCTGTAGATCTGCGCCAAGATCCGCATAAGGCACCTCAAAGCGGTAATCGGCAAATATGCTCTCGAACATGGCCGCGATATCACCCAGCGGCCGGTAGCTGCGAATCTGCGCCATATGCTCATGAGCCTGTGCCGCAGGCCGTGTGCTATGGATGAACATGCGCTCGTCACTGATCAGGTCATGACTGAACAGGCCGAAGAAAACCGAGTTGAACCAGGTTTCAGACAGCTCATCGTCCAGTCGCGAATCGATCAGCTCGATATAGACGCTTTTGACGTCAGGCCATGCCCTGACGTCCAGAGGCTGGGCACTGGCGATTGCGACAGCCTCCAGGTGCCCGATCACTTCGTTGACTTTCTGCTCATAGAGATTGATCCGCCCTGCCGAAGCGCTCTGGATCAACTGCCATTGCGCACGCTCGAAACGCTCCCGGGCACCGGCGGTTATCTGCCGGAAGTGCTCACGGTAATCATCGAAGCCGTCGAGGATCAGACGGGCAATAGCGATAGCGGACATGGACGAGCCTCATGTCGAGACACTCAAAGCCTAGCCCAGTCACTCAAAAGCCTGACCCTGCCTTGCGTCAATGGCAAAAACCATGGCTGTGTTACACAAGACCATGTCGAGTGCAGCCCGGAACCCATACAGGCTCTGGCACCACTTAACGGGGACATAGCCATAAATCCGCCATCATTTATAAACCTGCGATCCTCGCATCCCGATAACATGATGGCTCGAAGATATTACTCATACCTTCTCCCACTCAAAAAAAACAATCAGGGAGTTTTTACGACACAAGGAGCGGTCAATGTTTATCAGAAACATGCGTATTGGGATCAGAGCCTGTCTCGGCTTTGGATTAGTGGCTGTCTTACTCGCATTTGTAGGAATCTTCTGCCTGGGCAAAATGGCAGAACTGCGCTCAAGTGCAGAAATCATAGAACAGTCCTGGATGCCGGATATCGAGAACATGCACGATGCGGGCGCTGCTATCGCGTCCATTCGTATGGAGTCCCTTCGGCTGATCGCCATGCCGGCACCTGACAGCCAGTTACGCAGCAAGAAAGTCATCAACGACGCCAGAGGCGAACTGTTCACCCGCCTGCAAAGGCAAAAAGCCAAAACCACCAACAGCCAGGAAACCACGTTGCTGGGCGACCTTGAAAGCAGCGCGACACGCTACCTGACACTGGTGGACAAGATCATCGCGCAAATAGACAGTCAGCATTTCGATGACGCCAGGGCGATCCTTACCGACGAACTCACACCTCAGGGCCGCCTACTCGATGCCAGCCTGGAAGCCATGATCGGTTTCAGCCAAAAAGGCGCCGACAATGCTGCCAACGAGGCAGCCGAGCTGTATGACTCCACGAAAACCATCGTGTCCCTGATCATTTCCGTCGCCTTGCTGGGGACCGTGTTGCTGGCATGGCTGCTGACCCGCAGCATCGTCAAACCGATCAGCGAAGCATTGGCTGTTGCGCAGACCATCGCCCAAGGCAACCTGCGCGCCTCGATCCAGATTGAAGGCTCGGATGAGCCGGCACAGTTGCTGAAGGCATTGTCGGCCATGCAGACCAACCTGCGCTCGACCATCCAGAGCATCAGCGAGTCATCATCACAACTGGCCTCGGCAGCCGAAGAGATGAGTTCGGTCATGGAGCAGAGCACACGCGGCCTGCAGGCACAGAATGATGAGATCGAACTGGCGGCCACTGCGGTCAACCAGATGAGCGCTGCGGTGGATGAAGTGGCCAGCAACGCCGTATCGACCTCACAAGCGTCCAAGGCCTCGGATGCCGACAGCCAGCATGGTCATCGTCAGGTTGCCGAAACCATCGAGTCCATCGAAGGGCTGGTCACCGAAGTGCTGGGCGCATCGGAACAGGCACAGGAACTGGCGACACAAGCGCAGGACATCACCAAGGTACTGGAAGTCATCAGGGGCATCGCCGACCAGACCAACCTGCTGGCACTCAACGCCGCCATCGAAGCCGCACGAGCCGGTGAAGCCGGTCGGGGGTTTGCAGTAGTCGCCGATGAGGTGCGCTCGCTGGCCAAACGCACTCAGGACTCGACGCAGGAAATCGAGCAGATGATCAGCAGCATTCAGAACGGCACCCATCAGACAGTCGGAGCCATGCAGAACAGCGCACAACAGGCCGGACAAACCCTCAAGCGTGCCAGCAGCGCAGGTCAGGCCCTTGAGAAGATCACGGCGGCCATTTCTGAAATCAACCAGCGCAATCTGGTGATCGCCAGCGCGGCTGAACAGCAGTCGCTGGTAGCGCGGGAAGTGGATCGCAGCCTGGTGAGCATTCGTGACCTGTCTACACAAACCGCCGCAGGAGCGACCCAGACCTCGGCAGCCAGCCATGAACTGTCACGCCTGGCCATTGGCCTGAATGGACTGGTAGCGCGCTTCGCGTTGTAACAAGCAACCCCGGTAGGAGCGAATTCATTCGCGACCCGTCTCGCGAATGAATTCTCCTACCGATAAGGCATTCGGCTTATCCGAACAGCCATTTCCATAGCAAGACTGCCACCACCACCGCCAGCACCGGGCGCATGACGCGGTAGGCCTTGGGGTTCTGGCGTTTGAACTGTTTGACCTTGCCGCTGAAGCTGTCGCTGAAACGCTTGCTGAAGGCATAAGCCCGGTTGATGCCGCCTACGCGCTCGTCATCAAGATTCTGCGGCGCGGTGGCGCGGCCAAGGAAGGCGCTGACACTGCGGTTGATACGGGTCATGAAGCCATTGGTCAGCGGGCGTTCCACGTCACAGAACAGGATCACGCGCGTGGTCTGTGTTTCGTTCTTGACCCAGTGTACGTAGGTTTCATCGAACATCACGTCTTCACCGTCACGCCAGGAATACTCCTGACCATCGACGAAAATCCGGCAGGCATCGGAGTTGGGCGTGGACAGGCCCAGGTGATAACGCAATGAGCCGGCAAACGGATCACGGTGCGGATTGAGATGACTGTCGCCCGGCAGCAGCGCAAACATTGCGCCTTTGACATTCGGAATGCTGTTGACCAGGGCCACGGTTTTCGGACAAAGGGTTTCGGCAGACGGCAGCGCCTTGTCGTACCACTTCAAATAGAAACGCTTCCAGCCTTTCTTGAAGAACGAACCGAAACCGGCGTCGTTGTTCTTCTCGGCCGCCCGGATATAGCCCTCATCGAACAGATGCATGGCTTCATCGCGAATGGTCTCCCAGTTGTCCTTGAGGATATCGAGCTCAGGAAACTTGCTGCGGTCCAGATACGGCTTGGACGGCACGCGGGAAAACAGGTACATCAAGGTGTTATAAGGAGCAAAAAGCGCCGAATGGTTCACGAACTGACGCAACAGAGGCAATCGCGCCTTGCCACGTAAATGCACATACAGCGTGCTGCACAGAAACAGCATCAGGATCGATGCCTTGGCAGCAAATGAAAGGGTCATGAAACTCTCCTAGTAACGGACAGGTAGCTGAACTGCCGTCATGTCAGGGGGCGCTCAGTAGCCGGGCATCATAAACACTTGTCGACTCAGTACAAAGTCGACAAGGCAAAGATACGTTTACTGTTGCAATTCCTGCTCGGTGAACAGATCACTGAACAGCATGCTCGACAGATAACGCTCGCCGGAGTCTGGCAGAATCACGACGATCGTCTTGCCCTGCATCTCGGGCTTTTCCGCCAGACGCACCGCAGCTGCCATGGCCGCACCGCAGGAAATGCCGCACAGAATGCCCTCTTCCTGCATCAGCCGCCGCGCCATGGCCTTGGCTTCCTCATCGCTGACCCGCTCGACCCGATCAATGAGCGACAGGTCCAGGTTGCCGGGAATGAAACCGGCGCCAATACCCTGAATCTTGTGCGGGCTGGGCTTGATCTCTTCGCCAGCCAGCGCCTGGGTGATGATCGGCGATACATCCGGCTCGACCGCGACAGACTGGATAGGCTTGCCCTGAGTGTTCTTGATGTAACGGGAAATACCGGTGATCGTACCGCCCGTCCCCACGCCTGCCACCAGCACATCAATGGCGCCTTCGGTGTCTTCCCAGATTTCAGGACCGGTGGTCTTTTCATGGATTGCCGGGTTGGCCGGGTTATCGAACTGCGCCGGCATGAAGTATTTCTCGGAATCGCTGGCCAGAAGCTCTTCGGCCTTGGCGATAGCCCCTTTCATGCCCTTGGCCGGCTCGGTCAGCACCAGTTCTGCTCCCAGCGCCTTGAGCACCTTGCGGCGCTCGATACTCATGGATGCCGGCATGGTCAGCGTCAGTTTGTAGCCACGGGCAGCGGCAACGAACGCCAGGCCGATCCCGGTATTGCCCGATGTGGGCTCAATGATGGTCATGCCGGGCTTGAGCTTACCGCTGCTTTCAGCGTCCCAGATCATGTTGGCGCCAATCCGACACTTCACCGAATAGCCCGGATTGCGCCCTTCGATCTTGGCCAGAATCGTTACACCCCGCGGCGCGATACGGTTGATCTGCACCAGGGGCGTATTACCGATTGAATGGGCGTTATCAGCATAAATACGGCTCATGATCGTGTCCTTGTACGCATGCGTTAAAAACTCAAAGCCTATGCTTACCGCCAGTGCGCGTCCAGTTACACCGAACGGATGCAAGCCTTGGGAGTCAACCATTCAACAAATCCAGAGGCTCAGGCCATGAAACCTCGCTACCGCTGGCTGCTATGGATACTGGCCACTGTTGTCGTATTGCTGGTCGTCATCAATGCCGCCCTGCCCTATATGGTGCGTAACTACCTCAATGAAAAACTTGCGGACATGGGCGATTACCGTGGCCAGATCGCCGATGTAGACATCGCCCTGTGGCGCGGAGCCTACAAGATCAACGGGCTGAATATCGTCAAGGTGGATGGCAAAGTCCCGGTTCCGTTCGTCA
Source organism: Pseudomonas sp. FG43 (assembly GCF_057809175.1). NCBI lineage: Bacteria > Pseudomonadati > Pseudomonadota > Gammaproteobacteria > Pseudomonadales > Pseudomonadaceae > Pseudomonas > Pseudomonas sp. FG43. The sequence continues at coordinate 81,857 of NZ_JBMDJL010000007.1, read as the reverse complement.
AGGTGCCGGTCATCGACCTCGCAGTGAGCTGGCATGCCCTCTGGTATAACCATGCGGTGGTGGCCAGGATGGTGTTCATCGAACCGGAGCTGAACTTTGTCGACGGCGGCAATGACAAGCAGGCTTCGCAGACAGGTCAGGGCACGGACTGGCGCACGCAACTGAATAAACTGCTCCCCATCACACTCGATGAGGTCCGCATCGAGAGTGCCCGCATCACCTTCAACAACTTCACTTCCAGCCCCAAGGTCAAAATCGAGGCCGACAGGATCAATGCCAGCCTCTATAACCTGACCAACGTGGTCGATGTCGAGGGCAAGCGCGACGCACGTTTTGAAGGCAAGGGCCGGTTGCTGGGCAGTGCCGCCGTAGAAGCCACCGCCACCTTCGATCCGCTGAGCGACTTTCAGGATTTCGATTTTCGTCTGCGCGCTACAGGCATCCATCTGCGGCGGCTCAATGACTTTGCATCGGCCTACGGCAAGTTCGACTTCAACGCAGGCAATGGCGACCTTGTGATCGAGGCCCAGGCCACCAACGGCCAGCTCAGTGGCTATATCAAGCCGCTGCTGCGCAATGTCGATGTCTTCAACTGGCAACAGGATGTGGAGAACCAGAACAAGGGGTTCTTTCGTTCGATCTGGGAAGCGCTGGTGGGTGGCGGCACAACCGCTCTGAAAAACCAGCGACAGAATCAGTTCGCCACCCGGGTCGACCTCAGTGGCAGTGTGCGCCAGCAGGACATCAGTGGCTTCCAGGCCTTTATACAGGTGCTGCGCAATGCCTTTGTCCAGGCCTTCAACACACGCTACGAGAGCAATGAAGGCTCCTGAGCCCGCCCCGACCCTGGGAGCACAATCCTTCATTCAATGACTGAATGAGGCATCTGCGTTCACAGTCGGCGATCCTGCGCGCTATAGTCGTCACATTCCTTGCACCCATTGAGCCGCGCCAGCCAGAGGCTGCGCGTCACGTTAGAGGATTCACCGATGAAGTTCGAAGGTACCCACGCATACGTCGCCACCGACGACCTCAAGCTTGCAGTCAACGCTGCCATCACTCTGGAGCGACCGCTGCTGGTCAAGGGTGAACCCGGTACGGGCAAGACCATGCTGGCCGAACAACTGGCCGAGTCCTTCGGTGCCCGGCTGATTACCTGGCACATCAAATCCACCACCAAAGCCCATCAGGGCCTGTACGAATACGATGCGGTCAGCCGTCTGCGGGACTCGCAACTGGGTGTCGACAAGGTTCACGACGTACGCAATTACCTGAAGAAGGGCAAGCTCTGGGAAGCCTTCGAGTCCGAGGAGCGGGTGATCCTGCTGATCGACGAAATCGACAAGGCCGATATCGAATTCCCCAACGACCTGCTGCAAGAACTCGACAAGATGGAGTTCTACGTTTACGAGATCGACGAAACCATCAAGGCCAGAAAACGCCCGATCATCATCATTACCTCCAACAACGAGAAAGAACTGCCGGATGCGTTCCTGCGCCGCTGTTTCTTCCACTACATCGCCTTTCCGGATCGCGCCACCCTGCAAAAGATCGTCGATGTGCATTACCCCGACATCAAGAAGGATCTGGTCAGCGAAGCGCTGGATGTATTTTTCGATGTTCGCAAAGTGCCGGGCCTGAAGAAAAAACCTTCGACCTCAGAGCTGGTGGACTGGCTGAAGCTGCTGATGGCCGACAATATCGGCGAGGCAGTGCTGCGTGAACGCGACCCGACCAAGGCAATCCCGCCGCTGGCTGGCGCACTGGTCAAGAACGAGCAGGACGTGCAGTTGCTGGAGCGCCTGGCATTCATGAGCCGTCGCGGTAATCGCTGACCGTCTTTATCCACCCTGCCACGAAAAAGGGCGACAGCCATGCTGCTCAACCTGTTCAACGAAATGCGTGCGGCAAAAGTGCCGGTGTCATTGCGTGAATTGCTGGACCTGATCAACGCGCTGAAACAACGGGTCGTCTTCGCCGATATCGATGAGTTCTACTTTCTGGCGCGCACCATCCTGGTCAAGGACGAACGCCATTTCGACAAGTTCGACCGGGCGTTCGGCGCCTATTTCAACGGCCTGGAAAACCTCGACGATCACTTGCAGGCCCTGATCCCGGAGGACTGGCTGCGCAAGGAATTCGAGCGTTCACTGACTGAGGAAGAGCGCGCCCAGATCCAGTCTCTGGGCGGTCTGGACAAGCTGATCGAAGAGTTCAAGAAGCGCCTGGAAGAGCAAAAGGAACGCCACGCTGGGGGCAATAAATGGATCGGCACCGGCGGAACCAGCCCGTTCGGCTCGGGAGGCTATAACCCCGAAGGCATCCGCGTCGGTGAGGCCGGTGAGCGCAGAGGCAAGGCGGTCAAGGTCTGGGATCAGCGCGAGTACAAGAACCTCGACGATCAGGTGGAACTGGGCACACGCAACATCAAGGTCGCCTTGCGCCGCCTGCGCAAGTTCGCCCGTCAGGGCGCTGCCGATGAGCTGGATATCGACGGCACCATCGACCATACCGCTCGCGATGCAGGACTTTTGAATATCCAGATGCGCCCTGAACGGCGCAATACCATCAAGCTGCTGCTGTTATTCGATATCGGCGGCTCGATGGATGCCCATGTGAAAGTCTGCGAAGAACTGTTCTCGGCCTGTAAAACCGAGTTCAAGCACATGGAATATTTCTACTTTCATAATTTCATTTATGAATCGGTCTGGAAGAACAACCTGCGCCGTGGCTCGGAACGCACCTCAACCCAGGACCTGCTGCACAAGTACGGCGCCGACTACAAAGTGATCTTCATCGGCGATGCCGCCATGGCGCCCTATGAAATCACCCAGCCGGGTGGCAGTGTCGAACACTGGAACGAAGAGGCAGGCTATGTGTGGATGCAGCGCTTCATGGCCAAATTCAAGAAGATCGTCTGGATCAATCCCTATCCCAGAAATGCCTGGGACTACACATCTTCCACTCACATCATCCGTGATCTGATCGAAGACCAGATGTATCCCCTGACCTTGCGCGGCCTGGAAGAAAGCATGCGCTACCTGGCCAAATAAACCCTCTTTGCCTTTCGTCAAAGCCAGTCATCGACTGGCTTGTCGAAGGCGACCAATAACAGCGCCCTTTCAGCCTGCCAGACTAGCCTTGTCAATGCGGCACCCACCAGCAGTCATCACAACCACTCAGTTGTATTCCTGACTACTCCTTCGGCTAAAACGCCGTCGTCGAGACTTCGTGGGTTCCCCATGACCACTACACTGGGCATCATGCAGCCCTATTTCTTTCCCTACCTCGGTTACTTTCAACTTATCGCCTCGGTCGAACAGGGAATCCTCTTCGATATCGTCAAATACAAACGCAAGAGCTGGATGAATCGAAATCGAATGCTGGATGCCAAGGGTGGCTGGCAATACATAACCGTCCCCGTGAAAACCAGCGACGGCATGTTGATCAAGGACACAATGGTCATCGATCACGCCAGCACATTGAAACGCATCCGCGGTCAGCTTGAGCACTACCATGGCAAGGCCCCCTTCTTTCAACAGACCTTGCAACTGATCGACCTGACATTGAACCCCGCCCGCTCAAACAGCATTGGCGACCTGAATGCCTTATCCATGAAAGTCGTATGCGACTACCTCGGCATGGAGTTCAACTGGACACCCTGTTCAGAAATGCAACTGGAATTGCCCGCCATTGAACATCCCGGCCAATGGGCACTGGAAATCAGCAGCCTGCTGGGCGCCCGACGCTACATCAACGCTCCCGGCGGACGCGAAATATTCATCCCCCGTGAATGGCACGAGCGGGAAATAGAACTGCGATTCCTGCAGCCCTCGGTACTGAGATACCCAACCGGCCCCTACACCTTCGTAGAGAATCTCTCCATCCTGGATGTACTGATGTGGAACGAGCCAGGGGCTATCACGGAGTACATAAGGTACAACACGGAGTGTGTGGTTTAAGAGCAGGCCTCATGTTTATTTATCAACACCGTGTTGACAACGATTCTTACCAGTGATTACGTCCTGACGATCAGTTGATAAACAACTGTCTGTCAGACGCTCTCAGTGCGTCTGCCTTAACTCTTTTTTGATATTTACAGCCTTATAGGCTGGGGACTTTAACGCCTCGACAATAGCGGCTGTGCGATATAAGGAATTTGTAAAATGGATATTTTCAAGAAAAAGGCCTTGATCATGGCACTGGTTTTTTCGGGGTTTAATATGAACCCGGCAAATGCCATGACAGATTCAAGCACGCCTGCAACCGCGCAAGTTATTGAGTTACCGGACAAACTCAATACGATCATTGATAGCCTCGCCAATGACGCTGACGTCAAGCATTACTCATTCACGGCAATTCGAGGACAAAGGGTACTGATCAACCAGATCGACCCGGAAAACTCGCCCTGGCTGCTCGAATACAAAGAAAGTGACACATGGAAAACCAAACATGGCGATGACGCTTATGCAACGCCAAATATGAATCCCGGGCAACAAGTCCAGCTAAGGGTGTCGAAAAAATCGCACCGTAACATTAAAAAAGATGAGCGCTACAAAATACTGTTCGGCTCGGCACCTCGCCTTGCCGACACAGAGGTGACCGGTGATGTCGAGCACTTCAATACACAATTTGGCAAACACAGGGCCTATCGAGTCTTGAACTGGCAAACGCGGGTTGTCGATTATAAGGGGCACCCACTTGAGGGAGTGCGGCTCACGCTTGAGCTAAATATAAATCAAGACCCAAATTCAAAACATAAATTATCTCAAGGCATCAGTAACAAGAGCGGCTTTTTCAGAACATCGCTCTCACTACCCGAATGTCAGGGGAGAGATAGAACCGAACCTTTCTGGCTATGGCAATACGGCTTCAGGACAAAATGGCAGTTGACCTATAACACAGGCTACTGGTTCGCTTACCCCGACAGCCATGAAGATGGCGGTGCAGGCAGTAAAACCGGGATCAAGACTCCGTTCGTACATATCTGCACCCAAAAAATAATCCGCTGAGAGTGATTGGCTTAACCGCTAACGGGTCTGTAGCCCGTTAGCCTTAAATCAGCTCTCTATTTCCTCTGGCACAAGATATCGCGCGTAAGGTGCATCCCACCCCTCCACCGTAAAATCCACCAGACTGAAAACCATCCGAACATATTGGCGAGCCATTTCCCTAAAGTCTTCGTCTTCATTCAATAGTTTTGTAAAAACACTGTCCACTTCTTCATGGGGCTTTCCAGATACAGAAGCCGGCTTGAATTCTCCCTTTTCATTTATCGAAAAGTTCAAGTCCTGTTCGTTAAAAGCTACCCCCGAAGCTTTTAGCTTTTCCTTGACTCCCTCAACAGCATCATTGATGTTCTTCGATAGCGACTCAGCCGCATAGACCCTGGCGTTAATTTTTGCTTGCTCATAGCTATCTCTAAGGGTCCAGCACTTGAAATAAGTACCCCCCGTATCAGAAACCCTGTTGCTGCTGACCATACTTGACTCATGGTAAATTGCAGCCGGTGGTGGACTATTGAATTCCTCCTGGCAAGCCGCCTCTGTTATTTCATCCAGCGTGCCGTCCTGCCTGGCTTTATCGTAGGCAATTTTCAATGCTTCCCTGTAGCTAAGGTGCTGCTCGACGGTCAAAGTAATATTCATGGGCATGGCCTCTTCTTGCTGTTGTCATCCCTGTCTATGACGGCTGACAACAGAAAAATCCGACCTGACTTCAAAGCATGAAAAGTCTGAGCACGTTGAGTGAAATTAACTACAAGCCCGCATAAAAAACCGGCTGTTCAGCTTAACCTGGGGAACACACTCAACTGACTGGCATTACACAGTAGGAGCGACCGGGGTAATGCCGATCAACGCCACTCCCTGTTCAACTTTGGCTTGCGCCGACCACCCGTCACCACCCAGCCCAACAGCAGGAAGAAACTTTCGATCAGCAGCGCCAGTAACAATGCCGAGATGATGCCCCAGGCAATGACTTCAGGCGCCAGCAGCACTTGCCAGGTGTAGCCATTGAAGGTTTCGCGGCGGATATCGGCATCGGCGGAGGTTGCTACATACAAGGCTCTGGAATACCACGCGCCCTGCAAGCCTAGCCATTGGCGCTCAAGCACGTGGGTGCGGGTCAACAATGTGCTGATAGTGTCGGCATCGCTGCGAAACACCGGGTCTTCGCTGTTGCGATAATGCTGGATCAACGCCTGAATATCGCCCTTGAAGAACTGCTGCGCGGTCGCGTTGTAACCCTTGATGGCTTGTTGAGCCTCGATCAGATGCGCTTCGACTCGCTTGCTGTAGTCACTGATGAAACCCGGAACCTGAACCCCTACCAGCAGGCCAGTCGTGAACAAGACCAATCGCAGATAACTTCGCAGCATTTAGATCCCTCTTGTTGGTTGGGCAAGCTTCATACCGGAGTATCGGTTGAACCCTGGGTCACGCATTCGCCTTTGCGCCACAAGCTCCACTGGCCCGGCTCATAGCGATTCCAGATTTCGTTCTCGGTCAACGGCTCGGTGGCAATTACAGTGACCACGTCATGGGGCGTGGTTTCTGCCTGAAAGTCGACGATCATGTCGACATCCTTCAAGCGGGCCGGACCAAAGGGCGCACGACGGGTAATCTGTACCAGTTTGGTACTGCAGAAACAAAACAACCAGTCGCCATCACTGAGCAGGCAGTTGAAAACGCCTTTGCCACGGTATTCGGAACACGCCTGAATCAGGGACGGCAGTATCTGTTCGATTTCCACCGGCTCCGGGAAAGCTTCGCGAACCCGGTTGAGCAGATCGCAGAACGCCGCCTCGCTGTCGGTATCGCCCACAGGACGATAAAAGGTAGCACGCGGGCTGAAATCGGCCAGTTGGCCGTTATGGGCAAAGCACCAGTTGCGTCCCCAAAGCTCGCGCACGAAGGGATGGGTGTTGGAGAGGCAGACCTTGCCGACATTGGCCTGACGGATATGGCCAATGACCACTTCGCTCTTGATGGGGTAACGCTGTACCAACTGGGCGACTTCAGATTCGCTGCTGGCCGCCGGGTCCTGAAACAGGCGCAGGCCGCGTCCTTCATAGAAAGCGATCCCCCAGCCATCGCGATGCGGACCGGTGCGCCCGCCCCTCTGCATCAGCCCGGTAAAGCTGAAAACGATATCGGTCGGGACATTGGCGCTCATGCCCAGTAGTTCACACATGCTCAGGTTCTCGCTTCAATACGTGCTGCACGCTTGCCAACGAAGCGGGTTCTTACAAACGAGGTTCGACTCGCCCACGACTCACGGTGCTGGCTGGCGCTGCTGGCCGACGACCGTAGCGGTCGTCACTGGCAAAGGGCTCGTCATCGGCCTCTTCAGGCTCAGCCACCGGTTGTCTTGACTCACGGGCCTTGCGGTTTTTCTCGACAGGCCAGCGCACCAGTACGAAGACCAGATAGGCAACGAAGGCAAACATGCCATAGGTGGACAGATCGATGAGCGCGCTCCAGACGTTGCTGCCGACCTTGAACAGCAGGTCCAGCGCAGTAACGGCCACGGCAGGCGCGAATAATTCCTTGGCAGGATCGACGATGGTCGGCGTGAACAGCAGCACTGCGCCAATCACCCGCAGCGGCTCTTTCAGGTAGCGCCACATCCAGCGGGTCATCAGAAACCACACCAGCAGGCAGCCCAATGCTGCGAATGCATAGAGGCCCCAGGCGATCAGATAGTCGTTCTCGGTCATGACGTCCGTGGTAAGGCAAGTAAATAGGCGCTTATGATAACGACTTTTCACTGGCCCGGCTCGCCCGGCTTCAGTAATAGGTGCGCCATACTTGCAGCCACCGATACTTCAATGACCCGATGCCTTTAAAGAGAGCCCCGCATGTCCTTCTCGAATGCCACCTCCAGCGCCCCGATCGCTCGCAAGGCCGACGGCTCCGATCCCTATGCATGGCTACAGAATCGCGACAGCGATGAGGTGCTCGATTACCTCAAGGCGGAAAACGACTATCAGGAACAGCAACTGGCCGATCAGGCACAGTTGCGAGAAACCCTGTTCCAGGAAATCAAGGCCCGTATTCTTGAGACCGACCTGTCGCTGCCCTCCCCTTGGGGCCCCTACCTGTATTACACCCGCACCACCGAGGGCGATGAATATGCCCGGCACTATCGCTGCCCACGCCCGGCAGACGACTCGAACACGGTGGATGAAAGCCATGAAGAGCTGTTGCTGGACCCCAACGTGCTGGCCAATGGCGGCTTTTTCTCCCTGGGCGCTTTCAGCATCAGCCCTGACCATCAGCGTCTGGCCTACAGCCTGGATACCACCGGCGAAGAGGTTTATCAGCTTTACGTCAAGGAACTGGGCACAGGCGAAGTCAGCAGCCTGCCGTTCGAGGATTGCGACGGCAGCATGACCTGGGCCAACGACAGCCAGACACTGTTCTTTGGTGAACTGGACGACACCCATCGTCCGCACAAACTCTATCGCCATCGCCTGGGCAACGACTCGGCCGACCTGGTGTTCAACGAACCGGACGGCCGCTTCTTCCTGCACTGTTTTCGCAGCAGTTCCGAGCGCCAACTGATTTTACTGCTCAACAGCAAGACCACCAGCGAAGCCTGGGTGCTTGATGCCGAGCATCCCGAACAGGCCTTTGTGTGCATGGCCGAGCGGGTCGAAGGCCATGAATACTTTCCGGATCATGGCCAGCTCGATGGCGTCTGGAGCTGGTTTATCCGCAGCAACCAGAGCGGTATCAACTTCGCGCTGTATCAAGCCGCAGAAAAAGCCACGGGAGTGCCTACTCGCAATGAGTGGCAAACCCTGGTCCCGCATAACGATTCAGTGATGCTTGAAGGTGTGAGCCTCAATGCCAAAAGCCTCACGTTGAGCCTGCGCGAAGGTGGTTTGCCGATCATTGAAGTTCGCCCACAGGGCCTGCCGGTCTATCGCGTGCAATTGCCTGATGCGGCCTACAGCCTGTATGTGCAGGACTCACTGGAATTCGACAGCAACAGCATTCGCTTGCGTTACCAGTCCCTCAATCGCCCCCCGCAGGTTCGCCAATTGACGCTGGCCACCGGCGAACAGCTGGTGCTCAAGGAAACGCCGGTGCTCGGTGAGTTCGATGCCGATGCCTACGTCAGCCAGCGTCTCTGGGCAACCGCCAGCGATGGCACGCAAGTACCCATCAGCCTGGTGGTCAAACGCGAGTTGCTGGGCCAGGCGACGCCGCTTTACCTGTATGGCTACGGCGCCTATGGCGAAAGCCTGGACCCATGGTTCTCCCACGCTCGCCTGAGCCTGCTGGACCGTGGCGTGGCGTTTGCCATTGCCCATGTCCGCGGTGGCGGCGAACTGGGTGAAGCCTGGTATCGCAATGGAAAACAGGAGCACAAGCAGAACACCTTCGGCGATTTCATTGCCTGCGCCGAACACCTGATCGATCAGGGCCTGACCCGTGCCGATCAATTGGTCATCAGTGGCGGCAGCGCCGGGGGCCTGCTGATAGGCGCCGTGCTCAACCAGCGCCCCGAGCTGTTCAAGGCAGCTATTGCCGAAGTGCCGTTCGTGGACGTGCTCAACACCATGCTCGACCCTGAGCTGCCGCTGACCGTTACCGAGTACGACGAATGGGGTAACCCGCAGGAGCCAGATGTTCATGCGCGCATCAAGGCTTATGCGCCTTACGAGAACGTCACGGCTCAAACCTACCCCGCCACACTGGTAATTGCGGGTTACAACGACAGCCGCGTGCAGTATTGGGAAGCCGCCAAATGGGTCGCAAAGCTGCGTGATACCAAGACTGACGACAACTTGCTTCTGCTCAAAACCGAACTGGGTGCCGGTCATGGCGGCATGAGCGGTCGTTATCAGGGGCTGCGCGATGTAGCGCTGGAATATGGCTTTATCTTCAAGGTTTTGCAGCTGGACTGAACTTGGCTGTAAAAGTCTGTCTTAGTAGCATCGGGGAGCACGGACCTGCTCCCCTCTTACTTGCACAAGATCGAACCATGTCAGAACAACTGTCACACCTGAACAATGCCATACGCGACATGCTGCTGGACTGCGGCCTGTTCGACACCCTGCTGCCCGCCGATTACCTGACCGTAGCGGGTTATTTCAGCATCAGTGATATCCCGCAAGGCCAGAGCATTTTCAACGAGGGCGATGCCGGAACCTTCATGTGTATCATCGACCGCGGCACGGTTTCGGTACAGAAACTCAACCCCGAAGGCCAACAGGTGGAAATCGCCACGCTGCGTCGGGGTCGGGCATTTGGCGAGATGGCGGTGCTCGATGGCGAACGCCGTTCGGCCAGTTGCATCGCTGCATCGGATTGCCAGTTGCTGAACCTGGGCCGGGACTCGCTGGACAAGATGCTCGACGAAGCGCCGAAAATCGCGGCGAAGATCATTCGTGCCCTGGCCATTTCCCTGTCCAAACGCCTGCGTATGGTCGACGGCCAACTGCTTTCCCAACAGGTGTGAGTTTCGTCATCTGGCGCTAAACTTGTGCGCATTCCCGCTATCAATGCGCACACGACACAGGTGACACCATGAGCACGGCCAACCCTCCTTCCAACACGTCCAAGCTGGACCGTATCCTGGCCGACGCTCAGCGCGACCGTGAAATGGGTTATCGCGACAAGGCCTTGCGCATGTACCCTCATGTCTGCGGCCGTTGCGCACGCGAATTCGCGGGCAAGCGTCTGAGCGAACTGACCGTTCACCATCGCGACCACAACCACGACAACAATCCTCAGGACGGCTCCAACTGGGAATTGCTGTGCCTGTACTGCCATGACAACGAGCACTCGCGCTACACCGACCAGCAGTATTTCTCCGACAGTTCCCTCAGCACCCCGAAAACCGCCAAGGCGACCCATAACCCGTTCGCGGCGCTGGCCGGGCTGATGAAAAAGGAATAACGCCCGATTCGCGGGGCGGGGTTTGCAACCTGACTGAAATGTAATCACCCGCCCTGCCCCGTTATGGCATCGTCCCGTCAGACAAGCACGCAACTGACTGGATACAACCTCTGCATGCACTCCAAGACATCAAGACGAACCTTTGTGAAGGGGCTGACTGCCGGCAGTCTGCTGGGCGGTATGGGGCTTTGGCAAAGCCCTGTCTGGGCCATCAGCGGCGCGGATGAACCCAAGGTGCTGGCGGGTACCGAGTTCGATCTTTTCATCGGCGAAATCCAGACCAATATCACCGGCACATCAAAAACGGCCATGGCCATCAACGGCGGCATCCCCGGCCCCCTGCTGCGCTGGCGTGAAGGCGACACCGTGACGCTGCGGGTGAAAAACCGGCTCAAGGAAAACACTTCCATTCACTGGCACGGCATCCTGCTGCCCGCCAACATGGACGGCGTTCCGGGCCTCAGTTTTCAAGGCATCGAGCCTGATGGCATGTATGTCTATCGCTTCAAGGTCCGGCAGAACGGCACTTACTGGTATCACAGCCATTCGGGCTTTCAGGAGCAATCGGGGGTGTATGGCCCGTTGGTGATCGATGCCAGAGAGCCTGAGCCCTTTCAGTACGAACGCGACTACGTGGTGATGCTCACGGACTGGACGGATGACGATCCGGTCAAGCTGATGAAGAACCTGAAGAAACAGTCGGACTACTACAACTACAACAAACGCACGGTGGGTGATTTCATCCACGATGTCAGCGAAAAAGGCTGGGGCGAGGCGGTTGCCGATCGCACGATGTGGGCCGGGATGAAGATGAACCCGACCGACCTGGCCGACGTCAGCGCTGCGACCTACACCTACCTCATGAACGGCAAGGCACCGGACATGAACTGGACAGGCGTATTCAAAGCGGGCGAACGGATTCGGCTGCGCTTTATCAACGGCTCGTCCATGACCTACTTCGACGTGCGGATTCCCGGCCTGAAAATGACCGTGGTCGCTGCCGATGGCCTGCACGTCAAGCCGGTCAATGTGGATGAGTTGCGCATCGCCGTTGCCGAGACCTTCGATGTCATCGTCGAACCGACCGAAGAGGCTTACACCCTGTTCGCCCAGTCCATGGACCGCAGCGGCTTTGCCCGAGGCACGCTCACTCGAAAAGCCGGTGCAACGGCACCTGTGCCGCCTCTCGACCCGCGCCCGCTGCTGAGCATGGACGATATGGGAATGGATCATGGCGGCATGGATCACGCAAAGATGGCCGCGATGGATCACAGCAACATGGCAGGCATGAATCACCATGACATGTCAGGCATGGGCAACATGCAGTCCCACCCGGAAACGGAGAAGAACAATCCGCTGGTGGACATGCAGGCCATGAAAACCACTCCAAAGCTGGACGACCCAGGCATCGGCCTGAGAAACAACGGCCGCAGGGTCCTGACCTATGGGGATCTGCGCAGCACCTTCGAGGACCCGGACGGGCGCGAGCCTGGACGCACCATCGAACTGCACCTCACCGGTCACATGGAGAAGTTCGCCTGGTCTTTCAATGGCGTGAAGTTCTCGGATGCCGAGCCACTGAAGCTCAAATATGGCGAGCGCATCAGGGTCGTGCTGGTCAACGACACCATGATGACTCACCCCATTCACCTGCATGGCATGTGGAGCGATCTCGAAGACGAGAACGGGCAGTTCATGGTCCGCAAACACACCATCGACATGCCGCCCGGCTCAAGACGCAGTTATCGCGTCACCGCCGACGCCCTTGGGCGCTGGGCCTATCACTGCCATCTGCTGTACCACATGGAAATGGGCATGTTCCGTGAAGTGCGTGTGGAAGAATGAGAACCTCATGATGAACAGAATCTTTCCCCCTTCGCGCCTGTCCGGACTGCTTGTGGCGCTGGGTCCCTTGATGGCAACGCCTGCTCTGGCTTCCGACATGAGCGGCATGGATCATGGCAGCCACGCCATGCACCATGACCACGCGCAGCCCGTGCAATCCACCTCAGACCAGAGCCGTACGCCAATCCCCGAACTGACGGATGAAGACAGAGCGGCCGTTTACACCAGCCATACGGGCCATATGGTCCACGATGCCGCCATCAACACCTTCGTCCTGGCCGACAAACTGGAATGGCAGGACGCAGACAAAGGCAGCACCCTGGCCTGGGATGTCAAAGGCTGGGTCGGCGGTGATATCGATCGTCTGTGGATACGCTCCGAAGGCGAGCGCACCAATGGCAAGACAGAAGATGCCGAAATCCAGGCGTTGTGGGGTCATGCGATCAGCCCATGGTGGGATCTGGTCGCGGGTGCCAGGCAGGACTTCAAGCCCGGCGATCCACAGACCTGGGCCGCATTCGGCATTCAGGGCATGGCACTTTCCAGCTTCGAGGCCCAAGCCACAGCCTTCATCGGCGAAGCTGGCCAGAGCGCCGCACGCCTTGAGGGCGATTACGACCTGCTGCTGACCAACCGGCTCATTCTGCAGCCCACGGCCGAACTCAACATCTACGGCAAGAACGATCCACAAAGAGGCATTGGTTCTGGCCTGGCCAACACCGAAGTCGGCCTGCGGCTGCGCTACGAAATCCGCCGGGAATTCGCGCCTTATATTGGCCTGAGCTGGAACCGGACTTACGGCAAGACGGCTGATTATGCTCGTGAGGAAGGCGAAGACCGTAGCGAAGCGAAGTTGGTGATGGGTATCAGGATGTGGTTCTAGCGCTTTTACGTTCTGCCGTATACTTGCGCGTTTTACCCAGAGCATCCTCCAAGTGGCAAATAAACGGTACGCCTGCATCGGTCTTTACAACCCGAAATCTCCGGAAAACGTCGGCTCGGTGATGCGGGCGGCGGGTTGTTATGGCGTGGCTTCGGTCTTCTACACTGGCAAACGCTATGAGCGCGCGCGGGACTTCATCACCGACACCAAGAAGATTCATCAGGATATCCCGCTGATCGGCATCGAAGACCTCAAGAGCATTCTGCCTCTGGGCTGCATTCCGGTAGCGGTGGAACTGGTGGACGGCGCGCGCGCCCTGCCCGAATACACTCACCCGGATCGTGCCCTGTATATCTTCGGCCCGGAAGACGGCTCGCTGGATCAGGAAATCCGCGACTGGTGCGAAGACGTGGTCTACATCCCGACCGAGGGCTGCATGAACCTGGCGGCGACCGTCAACGTCGTGCTCTATGACCGCATGGCCAAGGGCGTGAATACCCGTTCCGGTCCACAATTCGGCCGGGACAAGCTCGACCGCTGATGAAAATGCAGTGAACAGTTTCACCGATGGGCAGTCAGTTTCGTTGAAGCCGACTTATCACATCATGGAGAAGCATCATGAGCGACACCCCGATCATCGATAGAATCGACACCCCGCGGCTGCACAACCATCCGCAGCAGAACGTCCAGGGCTGGGAGCGTGTAGGCTCTCTGGCGGGCGGCGTGACACTGATGGGCAAGGGACTTCGCCGTGGCGGCATCCTGGGCCTTGTGCAACTGGCCATCGGCGGTGCCGTGCTGGCACGCGGTATCACCGGACACTGCTCGGCCAAAAGCCTGATCGAAAAAAGCCGCAGCAACCTGCACAGTGCGCGCTCGGATATCGAACGCGCGGGTGCTGAGTTGAGACAGCTCAAGGACAATGCAGAGCGGGCCGCCAGAAACACGGTCATCAACGGCATCGATGCCTTGAAAGATCCGAAAACCGACGTCTGAAACCCTTAGCCGGCGCGGAAAATCAGATAGTCCTCCCAGTCATCCTCGGGCACGCTGTTCTCACTGAGCATGCGACCCGACTGGGAGATGCGCTCGTGATGCACAGCTTCGCGATCACCGCACACCAGATGGTGCCAGAGCGGTAGATCCTTCCCTTCGCTGACCAGACGATAACCGCAGGTGGGTGGCAGCCATTTGAACTCATCGGCCTGCCCGGCGGTGAGCTGGATGCAGTCAGGTACAGACGCCCGACGATTGCTGTAATCGGAGCACTGGCAGGTTTTCAGGTCCAGCAACTTGCAGGCGATTCGCGTGTAGTAAACGCTGTTGTCGTCTTCATCTTCCAGCTTTTGCAGGCAGCACAGGCCGCAGCCATCGCACAACGACTCCCACTCGTCCTTGTCCAGTTGTGCGAGTGTCTTGCGTATCCAGAAGGGTTCAACTTTAGCGGCCATGGTTCGGACAACGGTATCAGCAATGAAAAGGCCGCCAGTCTAGTGTCACATTGGGTGCGGGCCAAGCAATTGCGACTGCCGGTATCCAACAACTTCACTTGTCAGCCATAAAACAAAACAGTAGCGTTAGGACGATTTTGACGGCTCAAGACGATGCCTGCCGACCACGGCCCATACGTCAGGCTCACTTCAAACCCTCGTAATGACAGGATGTTCATGAGCATTAATCCACGCATCGCAGACCATACCATCGCCCCACAATTCACCAATCGCTGGTCGCCTCGCGCCTTCACCGGTGAAAGCATTTCACAGGAAACACTGCTGAGTTTCTTTGAAGCCGCACGCTGGGCACCTTCGGCTTACAACTCGCAGCCATGGCGCTTCCTGTACGCTCGTCGCGACACGCCAAACTGGGAGCGTTACCTGGGCCTGCTCAATGAGTTCAACCGCAGTTGGGCACAGAGCGCTTCGGCACTGGTGATCGTCGTCTCCAAGACAACCTTCGCCGCACCGGGCGCAACCGAAGAAAGCCCGGCAACCACACACGAATTCGATGCCGGTTCCGCGTGGGGATACCTTGCCCTGCAAGCGAGCCTGAGCGGCTGGTACACCCACGGCATGTCAGGCTTCGACAAGGAACTGACCCGCAAGGAGCTGAACATTCCGGAAGGTTATGCCCTGCATGCAGCCGTGGCCATCGGCAAGCTGGGCGACAAGGCGATCCTGCCCGAATACCTGCAAGGCCGCGAAGTCCCAAGCCCACGTAAGCCGGTAGAAGAACTGGCGGTCGAGGGTGATTTTTCGTTGTAGGTTTCAGAGTTGTAAGCTGTAAGCATCAAGCTGCAAGCTGCAAGCTGCAAGCTGCAAGCTGCAAGCCTCAAGCCTCAAGCCTCAAGCCTCAAGCCTCAAGCTTTTGACTTGTAGCTTGTAGCTTGCCACTTGCAGCTCCCCGCTCAATACCCCCGCGAAAAATCCACTTCTCCGCGCAGCGGCTCACCCGCCTGAAATGCCTTGAGGTTATCGACGAACAATTCGGTCATGGCCACCGGCGATGTCGGTGCCGAGCTGTGGCCGGTAAGCAACAGGCCATAGGCGGTCCAGAAAGGATGACGCTGCGGCAACGGCTCCTGACGACAAACGTCAATCACCGCACCCGCCAGATGCCCTTCCTTCAAGGCCTCCACCAGATCCGCATCGACCACCGCCACACCGCGCCCGACGTTGATGAACAACGCCGAGGGCTTGAATGCCGCGAACAGTTTCGCGTCGTACAAATCGTGGGTTTCGGGTGTGTTGGGCAGCAGATTGATCACGTAATCCATGTCGCCAACCATCTGTTCCAGATCCGCCAGGGCACCGACTTCAATAAACGGCTCCTGCGTTCGCGCCTGTGAGGCGACGCCGTAGACCTGTACACCAAAAGGCACGAGGAACTGCGCGACACGCTGGCCGATATCTCCCGCGCCAACGATCAGTGCCTTGCGACCGAACAGGCTCTGGCCCGGACGGTTGTCCCATTTGCGCTCGACCTGGCTCATCAGGCGAGCCAGCACTTCACGTTCGTGACCGAGCATGTAGGTCAGCAGAAACTCAGCCATGACCTGACCGAAAATACCGACCGCCCGCGTCAACCGATAATCCCTGGATACGCCTTCAGCCAATAACGGAGTAATCCCCGCCCAGGTCGATTGCAACCATTGCGGCTTGTGGCCCTGACGTAACAGATTGGCGAGCAGATCAGGCTGTCCCAGCCAGACCGGGCATTCGCTGGCCATGCGAGACAGCTCGGCCGAGTCGCCGCTGCTCATGATTTCAACTTCAGGCGCTACCTTGCGCAACAGTTGGGTGTAGATAGGGTAATCGTGTTCGGCAATCAGAACGCGCATGTTTCAAAAACCTTAAAAACGGGACAAACAACCTGCAACAGTCATGGGCCGGTCAAAGCCGGCGCCACCGTGCGGCACAACGGATCAGACAGGATCGTTGCGACGCAACAACTCTTCGGGCAAATGCTGGATGTATTCCTCTTCGGCAGGCGGCATCTGCAAGTGATAGCCCTGCTTGTCGAGGTTCTCAAGCACCTTGTTGATATCTTCACGAGCCAGCGCCCGCTCGGGGCTGAGCACCAGGTCGAAAGCATGCTGAGGCGTGCCGAACGCAGCCAGTAACTCTACCGGTACACGCTTGAGCACATCGCTCTTGAGCACATACAGGTACATCTCGTTCTTTTTCGGACTGCGATAAATGGAGCAAATACGTTTCAAGGCTGTTCTCCTGCATTGGCCAGGCTGTCGAGCAGCGCCTGTCCCATTAACTCGCGGCGCCAGCCACGCAGCGAGTCTGGCAATGTATAGGGACCATCGGGGTAGCCGCTCTTGAGCAGCACTTCGAGAGTCTTCTTGCGCAGCATGACCTCGGGGGCAATATCCAGTTGCTCGGCGTACTGCTGACCGATGGCCCGCAAGCCTTTCAGAATGCCGGAAGCCTCGATCGGCAGCGGCTCGGGCAACGCCGCAGGCCATTGATCCGGCGGCAGGCTGCCGGACTTTCTGATCAGTTCCAGCAGGAACTCACCATCCTGGCGCACCGTACGCGGATGCATGTCTTCGATTCTGGCCAGCGCTCCAAGGTTGTCTGGCTGAGTCCTGGCCAGCGGCCACAATGAGTGCTCACGCACAATGCGATTGCGCGGCAGGTTGCGCGAACGCGCCTGTATCTCGCGCCATGCACACAGCTCACGCAATACCGCCAGTTGAGCACGCGACAACTTCCAGGCCAGCTTGGCGTCACGGTAAGTCTCGTAAGGATCGACTTCACGGCGCAGATTGGCGACCAGCTCCGCACCATCCTCAAGAACCCAGAGGTATTTGTCGTCCGAAAGACGTGGCCTCAGCAGAGTGAAAAGCTCAGCCAGATGCACGGCATCTTCTGCCGCATAGCTGATCTGGGTTTCCGACAATGGGCGTTGCAGCCAATCGGAGCGGGTTTCGCCCTTGGGCAAGTCGATGTTCAACACCTCCTGCACCAGACGCGAATAGCCCATGGAAAACCCGATGTTCAGGTAAGCGGCCGCCAGTTGGGTGTCGAACAGCGGAACCGGCAGGCTGCCCGTCAGGCGCAACAGGACTTCCAGGTCTTCGCTGCAAGCATGAACCACCTTGATGACGTCGGGGTTTTCAAGCAATGCGGACAGAGGCGTCCAATCGCTGATGAGCAGCGGATCGATCAGCCAGGCGCTGGAACCGTCGCCGATCTGTAGCAGCGCGGCAATAGGGTAAAAGGTGTCGACCCGCATGAACTCGGTGTCGAGCGCGACAAATGGCAGCGACTGCCACTGCGCGCACTGTCGGGCGAGGCTGTCGTCGTCGCGAATCCAATGAATATCGATGGCCACACGGCTCTCCCTTGATCAATGGCGCGCAGTATATATCGCCATAGGAGGTTTATCGCGCATCTGCCCTGAAACTCTTGGATATCTTCACCCAGATCGCCGACAAACAGCAGGTCGGCCATCCTGGCCGACGATGCGCTTCGGGCCGCGCCCTGCACCGCCATGTTCTTCACAGCGACTACCCGCGCCTCACGATCAGGGATATTGATTACCTGTTATCGGCCACACCATTACCGATCGAACTTCTGCAACCGGAAAACATATCAAGGCTCGGGTCATAGACCTTGGTGTCGACTTTCAACAAACCCAGCATGGAGTGAAAGAGATTATCCTGGCTCAGTGGTGCATTCCGCTCTTTTGCCAGGCATTCCGGATTGACGGCAAAAGACTTCTGATAGTTATCGGACAGCCACACCATCATCGGTACATGCTTCTGTTGATCCGGCGCCAACATATAAGGAGTGCCGTGCAGGAACAGATTATATTCGCCCAACGACTCACCATGATCCGAGAGATACAACATGGCGGTATCGACTTTATCCTGACGACTGCGCAACATATCGATCAATGTGGACAGCACGTGATCGGTATATAAGAGGGTATTATCATAACCGTTGACAATACTCTCACGGCTGCAGTTGTTCAGCGCATTGCTTTCACAGACAGGCGTAAACTTCTCGAACGCCTTTGGGTAACGCTTGAAATACTCCGGCCCGTGGCTGCCCATCTGGTGCAGTACCAGTACGGTGTCTTTATCCAGACTATCGATAAACGTGTCGAGCCCTTGCAGCAGGATCTCGTCCCGGCATTCATTGTTGGCGCACAGTAACGGGTCCTTGAGGTTGCTGACATCCTGGAAAGCAACGCGGTCACACGTGCCTTTACAGCCAGACTGGTTATCGCGCCATATCACTTCAAGACCTGCACGTTTCAATACATCCAGCAGCCCTTCCTGATTGCGCGCCCTGGTCGCGTTGTAATCCTTGCGTCCCATATTGGAAAACATGCAAGGCACCGACACTGCCGTCTCGGTGCCGCACGAATACACATCGGTAAATGCCACCAGACCGCTCTGTTTATTGAGCTTTGGCGTGGTGTTGCGGCCATAGCCCAGAATGCCGAAATTCTCCGCCCGGGCACTTTCCCCCACCACCAGGACCGTCAGGGATTTACGGGCATGCGTCGACCAGTCCGGCGAACGCCTGGCATCTTCGCCAATTGCCAGAAACGGGCGCCGGGACGAAATGATCTGCTCGCTCAGATAACCAACCGAGGCACCAATGTAGTTGCTAGGCACGACCATCAGGCGCAACTCATGGTGATTGCGAAACAGCGACGACAGCCCCTGATAATTCGCCAGCGCGACCCCACCAATCGACACCGAGCAGATAAAACAGACCAGCACCTTGCTGAACAGCTCACGGTGCCAGCGGCGGTAGTTGATCGGGGTTTGCCACAGCAATACTGACGGCAGAAGCCCCAGCAGAACGATGTAAATCACCAGTTTCAGGGACAGCAGGCCTTGAACTTCGGTAGGGTTGGTTTCCGCAAAGTTACGAAACATGCCGACATCAATCATGACGCCGTATTCGCTCATGAAATAAGAAACAGCAGCACTGGCAAAAAACAGAAAAACCAACACCGGTTTGAGTACACGTCTGAATGAAAACAGTGTCAGAAAAACATTGAACACGCAAAAGATCATCACACCAAAAGCAATGCGCATGGCAATACCTTTACTGCTCCCTCCCGTGATTTCAAAAAGATGCTGCCAAAGATTGGCGTTATAACCGAACAACAAAAAGGCACTGGCAATCAACGTAACAACTTCTGGACGTACAGCCTTGATTTTCAGCATTGACAGTCTGCTTATATAATTTTTTATCGAGTATAGATTGAACCAGACGGCCCATCCATGCGCAGACTTTAGGCGGCATCCTATCAATTTTTTGTGAAAAGAACGCGAATAACTGGTCGAATTAAACTTATTTCATTGTAGGAAAAAACCTTCAAGAAACCCGCACCATAATCCCGGCATAAAAAATGGCCCTTCACGAGCACGCTCGCGAAGGGCCATTCAGTAGTAACGCTTACTGTCAGACGGAGCGACGACGGTAGCCGCGATACTCAGGCACCCAGAAATTACGCTCGATGGCCTCCAGCAGTACTTCATCCGACGTCTCAAGGGCCAGACCTTCAGCCTGAGCTTCCTTGGCCACAGCCAGAGCGATCTTGCGGCTGACCTGCTGGATTTCCTTGAGCGGCGGCAAAACTGCATCACCAAGCCCGGACACCATCGGCGAGCACTCAGCCAAGGCATTGGAAGCGGCCATCAGCATCCGGTCGGTGATACGCGAAGCCTTGCAAGCCACCACACCCAGACCGATGCCCGGGAAAATGTAGGAGTTGTTGCACTGCGCGATATGCACGGTACGAGCATTGATCTCCACAGGCGCGAACGGGCTGCCGGTGGCAACCAGCGCATTGCCATCGGTCCAGCGCAGGATCTCTTCTGGCGTGGCTTCGACTTTGGAAGTCGGGTTAGACAGCGGCATGACCAGCGGCTTGGAACAATGCTTGTGCAATTCACGGATCACTTGCTCAGTGAACAGACCACGCTGGCCCGAAACACCGATCAGAACCGTCGCACCGGCGTGCGTCACCACATCAAGCAACTGCGGGAAAGCTTCACCGCCAGTAGCCCAACCCGCAACATCACCCGCCTTGTGAGCCAGGCGCTGCTGGAAGTCCAGCAGATTATCCATGCCCTCGGTCAGCAGGCCGAAACGGTCGACCATGAAAATACGCTGACGCGCTTCGCTTTCGCTCAGGCCTTCGATCTTCATCGCAGCAATGATGTGCTCGGCAATCCCGCAACCGGCAGAACCCGCGCCCAGGAACACGACCTTCTGCTGGCCAAGGGTCTCGTTCTTGGCCTTGCAGGCAGCCAGCAAGGTGCCCACGGCCACCGATGCAGTGCCCTGAATATCGTCGTTGAAGCAGCACAGCTCGTCGCGATACTTCTCCAGCAGCGGCATCGCGTTGGACTGAGCGAAATCCTCGAACTGCAACAACACATCCGGCCAGCGACGCTGCACGGCCTCGATGAACGTTGCGATGAAATCGTCATATTCCTTGCCGGTCACCCGCTCATGACGCCAGCCCATATACATCGGGTCGTCGAGCAATTCGCGGTTATTGGTACCGACATCCAGCACGATCGGCAACGTATAGGCCGGGCTGATGCCACCACAAGCGGTGTACAGCGACAGTTTGCCGATCGGAATGCCCATGCCGCCGATCCCCTGGTCGCCCAGACCCAGAATGCGCTCGCTATCGGTGACAACGATGATTTTGATGCGGTCTTTGGTGGCGCTGCGCAGGATGTCGTCGATGCGGTCGCGTTCAGGGTAGGAAATGAACAGCCCGCGGTGCGTGCGGTAGATCTTGGAGAATTCCTGACACGCCTGACCGACCGTCGGGGTGTAGATGATCGGCAGCATCTCGTCCAGATGCGAGTCCAGCAGGCGGAAGAACAGAGTCTCGTTGTTGTCCTGGATCGAACGCAGATAAATATGCTTGTCCAGGTCGCTGGCGCACTGCTTGTACTGGCTGTACACCCTGGTGACTTGCTCTTCGATCGTCTCTACGTTCTGCGGCAGCAGCCCGATCAAATTGAATTCGACCCGCTCTTGCGGGGTAAAAGCACTCCCCTTGTTCAGAAGGGGCATTTCCAGCAGCGAGGGGCCGGCATAGGAAATGTACAAAGGTCGCGAAGTGTTGGTCATTTTTTCTAATCGCCTTTTTTCGTCTACTCATTAATTCTGGGTATCGACCGGGGCGGGCAGCCTGGCTCTCTGTTTCTTGTTCTTCTTCTGGTTGCCAGTTTTCTATCAGGCCATTCCGGGCATAAAAATCGAATGGCCCATATTACCTGCGATGGAGCCGGTTGCGGCATTTTGTCGCGCAAAACATGGCCAAATGATGTCTCAATGTAAAAAACAGAACTCGCTTTCTGCCCTGTAAAGGGCATGATTCACAGAGGCACAAGAAGAAATAGCCCCCATGCTGATTCAGTCAGTTCCAAACAAAAAGCCCCGGAAATACCGGGGCCACTCTGCATTTCAGGGGGTCACTTTCGCGCAATGAGCCCGATGGTGAAGCCATCGACAGCGGCAATCCTGCCGCGCCACAGCACACCCGCATCGCAGATAGGGCTTTCATCGGTCGAGTACGTTCTGCAGTCCTTCAGATGGATGAAGTGGAACGCTGGAGTATCTTCATTGGACTCACCCGGCTTGAACGACAGGATCATCTCCTTCATCGACTCGTCAGTACCATTATTGAACTGGGTGAAAGGTGCAGAGATATCTGCGGCCAGTTGCTCAAAGTAGGCATCGTGGGAAATCAGATGGCCGGAAACGAGATTCCCGCCTACCGACAGGGTAATCCCCAACTCCACCTTGGTGTTTGCAACGAATTTGACAAGCCACTGAAGCAGCCAGTCGATCTGCTTGCCCTGCCACTTGAATTGGGCGATTACATCATCATGACTTTGGCTGGGAGACGGTTGCGATTGCGCCTGGTTTACGTCCGACATCTGATAGCTCCTTGCACCACAAAACGTGAGATTTAGCTATAACACCTTAGCTGAAAACGAAACCAGGCGAAGGGTTGACGGTCAGGATTTTTCTGGGGATTGAGAACGGATGCTTGTGTAGTGCAAGAAAGCCAGGGAGTGAAGCAGAAAACCCTGTAGATGCTAATCTACGGGGTTTTCTGCCTCCAATAAGCAAGGGGTTCTCGAGAGACTACTTACTTCACTCCAAAAACCTCTCTAAACATCGGAATGAGCAAATTCGCGCCCCTAAGACTAAGATGGTCATCATCAAAATAGATAGGTAACCCGTCACGATCTCCTTGACACCTTCCTGAGTGGCAAAGATAAGGAATCGGATCAAGTATTTTCACACCGCACCGTGCCGCTGCCAGGTCTTGTGTTTCAAAAATATATTCCTGGCGCCTCCTGTAATCATCCAGCGAGATCGACACACGCCCATCCATTCCGAGTAATACACCTCTAGCCATGGACTTAGGAACATTTATCGCCAGCTCCGGAATAGGGCGAACCATATAAACAGGCCTATCCTTCGCAAACTCACATGCTGTGCTGACGGCTCCCTCGCGCATCTCATTCAAGAACGCCTCACTTCGATTTTCATACTTTTTCGTTAAATAGTTCAAAGGTGCCTGATACTTGACCTTCAAGTCAGGCTCATTATATCCAATCGTATAAACCGATAAACGATTAATAATAATAAGTGGAACCGATGAAGGCAGCGTATGACTTTTCTCAAGAAATCTTCTTACGCTTTCACCACACCGATAGGTGTTATCGCTGACATGTTTGATATCCAATATGGTAGGGCATGCCGCATAAGTCCAGTCCAGAACATGAAGAGCGCTATCAGGCAAGGAATTTTCCACTGCTCGAATAAGCGCACCCGCATGGCTATCACCAATAACTATGGCGCCCAATTTACTCCCCCCATAAGTGCATTCAGGGTGTTTGCCAGCACCATAAATATGGCACTCGACCTGCCGAGGATTCACATCCTTGGCTTCTGCATAGTCATTGATCGCCTTTTCGGGCAACCTATGAGCATAGAGCGAGTCCACTTTTGTCACAGAAAAACCAATCAAAGAAACACCCAGGAATACCGCCAGCAGTTTGACACTACAGAAAACCCTGGATGGTCCGCTCAAGAACCTGCGACCAGGCCCTTCGATAAATTTAAACGAGAGCCATCCAAGAACAATCGAGATAGCAATCCCAGAAGAGACAAGCCAAAATTCCCCCTTGCCCTGGATATACAACAACCCCACGACAAGCAGCCAATGCCAAAGATAAATAGAATAAGAACTATTACCCAGCCACTGCGCAACTCTACTACCACTCCATATTGATTTTTTCTGTGCAGACGCCAATACCAGCAGCGTACCGAACACTGGCAACAATGCATTGAAGCCTGGCCATCGGGAGCTTTCATCGAGCATAAAAATGGAAAAGACTATCAACCCATAGCCCAGGACCTCAAGCCACCCCCTGACCCTCGCCCCCCAATTTAAATTGTGCGAAACAAGAAATAAAGTCCCCCCCAAAAGCATTTCCCAGGCTCGTGATGGCAGCATATAAAAAGCATACATCGGCTTTGTATTTGACAGCACGACAGAAATAGAAAAAGAGACGACTGCTGCTGTTAAAAAAATCACAGCCAGAACATTTCTATTTGACGAAACACGCCACAACAGCAATATCGCCAAAGGCAGCAACATATAAAACTGCCACTCAACAGAGAGCGACCACGTGTGCAAAAGAAAATTCTCTTTTGCCGCATCATCAAAATAACTAAACTCTTTATTAAACTGCCAATTTGAAAAAAAACCTACTGCGGCGATCATCCCCTTCCCCAAGGTGACATATTCCGCAGGAAACAATAATACCCACCCTAGCAGCGCCAGAAAAATACAGAGAACAGCCAGGGCTGGTACAATTCTCCTGGCCCTGGACAAATAAAAATCAGAAAGTGTAAACGCAGTCCCGAACCACCCTTCACCTTTCGTATCCAACCCTCTAACAATTATTCCGACCATGAGAAAGCCAGAGATAACAAAAAAAACATCTACCCCAACAAAACCACCAGAAAACCCATAAACACCAAAGTGGTATAAAACCACAGACATAACGGCCCATGCTCTAAGTCCGTTAATATCGGGCCTGAAATCATCTCCCCGCCCTAGCTGCGTCGTTAATCGCTCTCGAGAGGTTTCGAGCTGTTCAATACGCCCCATCTGTCACTACCCTTAATTCTTGTTCACCGCTCGACAACTACGAATCAATACAACCTGTGAATCTCTCACAGGCGCTTCAGATTCTACCTTGTAACAACCGCAGAACGGGGGCGCTCATCATTTGAGTAGCCCAGTATCCGATCCGGTCCAGCCATATACCAGATTGGCCAAAAGTCGACCAGCAGATGATATGCCTTGCCTTGAGCTTTTCTAAAACACCAAAAACAAAAAAGCCCCGTAAACGTTAATCTACGGGGCTTTTCAATGTAATGGCGGAGAGATAGGGATTCGAACCCTAGGTACCGGTGAAGGTACAACGGATTTCGAATCCGTCCCATTCGGCCACTCTGGCATCTCTCCAACGGCGCGCATGATAACAGCATCGGCGCGTAAGGCGAAGCCCTTTACGCTAATTTTTTTCGTGCTATCAAGCGCTTGCGTAACTTTTGCCTTAAAGCGGGACGCCCAGGCGGTTTGCGACTTCTTCGTAGGCTTCGATGACGTCACCCAGGCCCTGGCGGAAGCGGTCCTTGTCCATCTTCTTGCGAGTGTCTTTATCCCACAGGCGGCAGCCGTCAGGGCTGAATTCGTCGCCCAGGACGATCTCGCCGTGGAATACGCCGAACTCGAGCTTGAAGTCGACCAGCAGCAGGCCTGCGTCGTCGAACAGCTTGCTGAGGACTTCGTTGACCTTGAGCGACAGCTCTTTCATGCGGACCAGTTGCTCGGCAGTACCCCAGCCGAATGCCACAACGTGGGATTCGTTGATGAACGGGTCGCCCTTGGCGTCGTCCTTGAGGAACAGCTCGAAAGTGTACGGGTCGAGTTTGGTGCCTTCTTCAATGCCCAGGCGCTTGACCAGGCTGCCAGCGGCGTAGTTACGCACGACGCATTCGACCGGGATCATGTCCAGCTTCTTGACCAGGCACTCGTTGTCGCCCAGCAGCTTGTCGAATTGAGTCGGAACGCCCGCCTCTTCCAGCTTCTGCATGATGAAGGCGTTGAACTTGTTGTTCACCATGCCCTTACGGTCAAGTTGTTCGATGCGCTTGCCGTCGAACGCCGAGGTGTCGTTACGGAACAGCAGGATCAAGCGGTCAGCGTCGTCGGTCTTGTAAACCGACTTGGCTTTGCCGCGGTAGAGTTCTTCACGTTTTTCCATGATGGGCTCCGCTTGCTAAGTAGTTGGGCTAGGCGATATGTCGCCAGTCGAGCCCTGAATCTTGATCGGCCAGCTCCAGCCAGTCCGGGTCACACCCCAGAGTGTCGGCAAAACATTGCCGGGCCAGATACGGCAGGTTGTTCTTGCTGCTGAGATGGGCCAGCACCAGATGCTGCAAATCCCTCCACCCCAGTTCGCTCACCAGGTTTGCAGCCTGATGATTGTTCAGATGTCCCGTTTCGCCTCCCACCCGCTGCTTGAGAAAGACCGGGTAACGGCCTCGGGCAAGCATGTCGCGGCAGTGGTTGGCTTCAATCATCAAGGCATCCAGGCCATGATAGCTTTGCAGCACTTTCGGGCAGTAAGACCCAAGGTCGGTCAGCAGGCCAAAGCGTCGGCGCCCGTCATTGAAGACGAACTGGGTAGGCTCCAGCGCATCGTGAGAGACAGACACCACATCGATGCCCAGCGACCCCACCTGCAGCTTTTGACCACCCTCCACCACCCCGGCGGCTTCGACCGGCTTGCGCATCCCGCGCAAGGTCCCGCGACTGAGATAGACCGGCACATTGTACTGCCGAGACAGCAAACCCACGCCATGCACATGATCTGCATGTTCGTGGGTCACCAGAATGGCACTCAACTGTCTGGCGCTGACTCCCAGTCGCGCCAGACGCCGTTCGGTTTCCCGCAGGGAGAAACCGCAATCGACCAACACGTACGTATCGTTGCTTGCGACCAGCGTGCCGTTGCCACGGCTGCCGCTGCCCAGTACAGCGAAACGCACTTAACCCAGGTTGTCTTGAATGACACTCAAGACCCTGCGAGCGACGTCGGCCGGCGCAACGGTATTGATGTTTTTCTCGACAGTAACCTGCACGCTGTCACCCACCTTGCTCAGGCGGACCTGATAGCGCTCGGCACGGGCTTCGATTTCTTCCTTGCTGGACTTGCTGCCAAACAGGCGACCGAAGAAACCAGGCTCGTTCGCAGGCGTATTCGCCTTTTCTGCCAGGTTGATGTAGTACAGGCCGAGGCTGCGGTTGATGTCTTCAACGCGCCATTCGCCCTGATCCAGAGCACGACCGACACTCGACCATGCGCGATCCAGATCGGCACCCACGCTCAGGACCGGGTTACCGCTGCCATCTTCACTCAGCGCTACACGGCTCGGCGTATCGTAGTCACGTGCGGCCACGAGGGATACGGAACCACCCTTCTCGGCGTTACGGCTCATGCTGGCCAGCAGATCGTCGGTCAGTGCGGCATCGAGACCGATATTGGTGGTGCGGGGCGGGAAACCGACATCGGCAGTGCTGCCAGCCGGACGCTCGACGCTGACCACATAGACTTCACTGGTATTGCGCTGCACACCCGGCTCGATACGAACCCGCACGCGGGTTTCGGAACCGGCCGATACACCACTGGCCGTCAGGCGCTTGGCAACCGACGCGGACAGCTCGTCCAGACGCTGCCAGGTGGTGCTGAATTCACCGGTCTGCGGACGCTCTTCAGCGATACGGAAACCGTTGTCTTCAAAGTACTGATGCGCCACCGGCCAGACTTCGGCAGGTGGACGCTGAGCCAGAACCCAGTGGTTATCGCCGCTCTTCTGCAAGCTGAAATCGCTTGATTCGGAAGCTACCGACAGAGGCAGCGGACGAGGCACCTTGTATTCGCCCTTCACGGTGCTGTCAGCCACATTACGAGGAATCGGCAGCAGAGGGTCCAGACGCTTGGCGCTGGAGATATCGGCAGGCACCTGCATCGGTGCTGTCTGGGATGCTTCCAGATAATCGCTACCGCGATCACGGAAGTAACCATCTTGCCCCCACAGCCAACCGCAACCACTGGTGCTGGAGATAATCAAGGCTAGTGCGGAAAGTCCGGCCAGTCGCTTCATTGCGTAATGCTTCCTCAATTAAACCAATACGCCGGACTGGCGCATGGCCTGACGCAGCGGTTCGTGACAGGCTTCGCTGAGCCAGGTGAGTGGCAGACGGATACCGTCCGGCATCAGACCCATTTCATGCAGAGCCCATTTCACGGGAATAGGGTTGGATTCGATAAACAGGGTGTTATTGACCGGCATGAGCTTTTCATGGATGGCCCGTGCCGTTTCGGCATCGCCACGCATCGCGGCAGCACACAGTTCGCTCATGGCGCGCGGAGCGATGTTGGCGGTCACGGAAATGTTGCCCTTGCCGCCCAGCAGCATCAGTTCAACGGCCGTGGCGTCATCGCCGGAGTACAGCAGGAAATCACTGCTGACGCCTGCAAGGATGTCCTTGGCGCGTTGCAGGTTACCCGTGGCTTCCTTGATGCCGATGATGTTCTGGACCTTCGACAGGCGCACGACAGTCTCGGGCAACATGTCACAAGCTGTACGCCCAGGCACGTTGTAGAGGATCTGCGGGATGTCGACTGCCTTGGCGATGTGGCTGAAATGCTGGAACAGGCCTTCTTGCGTAGGCTTGTTGTAGTAAGGCGTTACCAGCAGGCATGCATCGGCGCCTGCGGTCTTGGCGTTGGTCGTCAGTTCGACGGCTTCGCGCGTGGAGTTCGCACCAGTACCTGCAATGACAGGGATACGCCCTGCAACCTGGGTAACCACACGACGAATGACTTCGATGTGTTCGCTCACATCGAGTGTCGCCGACTCACCTGTAGTGCCGACGGCAACAATGGCGTTGGTGCCCTCTTGCAAGTGGAAGTCCACCAGTTTGCTCAGGCTGTCCCAGTCCAGACGACCTTGTGCATCCATAGGTGTGACCAGTGCCACCATACTGCCCGCAATCATGCAACCGCTCCTGCCGGAAAAAGAGAGCCGTAATGGTACTGGCGCCATCAGCCTTGTACAAGCGAAGTACCGCACTGTGAGCATTCCCCTGAGCGATGGTTTTCGCTACCCTTCGTCCTTTGATCGGTACTGGTCATCTGCGCACCACGTTCAATCGATCGTTTTTTGCCGCCAACCCCCTTGCGCCAGCGCGTTGCAGCCCTACCATGGCCATGCCATGCAGGCGTACGACGACGCAGCCCGGGTTGGTGTCTTGCAGTCACGATCGTCGAAACAGCCCGGCAGAGCCCAAAAAGTATCGACCGCTCATCGTTTAGGAATGCTGCATGTCGTCCACCCCCACAGTTCGCGAACAATTCCTTGTTATCAGTGCCCTTGGCGCAAACCCTATGGAGCTGACCAACGTCCTGTGCCGCGCCAGCCATGAAAACCGCTGCTCGGTCGTCAGCTCACGCCTGACCCGCCACGGTGAATGCAGCGCGCTGATCCTTCAGGTCTCTGGTAGCTGGGATGCCCTGGCCCGTCTTGAGACAGGCCTGCCGGGGCTGTCGAAAAAGCACGCCTTCACTATCAGTGTCGTGCGCAGCGCCACGCTTGAGAGCCGCCCGGAAGCCTTGCCGTACGTGGCTTACGTAAGCTCGGCCTATCGCCCGGACATCATCAATGAACTGTGCCAGTTCTTCATCGACCACAACGTCGAGCTGGAAAACCTGATCTGCGATACCTACCAGGCACCGCAGACCGGCGGCACCATGCTCAACGCCACTTTCACGGTCACGCTGCCGGCAGGTACGCAGATCAGCTGGTTACGCGACCAGTTCCTGGACTTCGCCGACGCACTGAACCTCGATGCGCTGATCGAACCATGGCGCCCGCAAGCCCCCATGTAAGGAGTTCTCATGGCAGTTGCAGTAGATCAATCCGTTCCCGATTTCCAGGCGCCCGCCACCAGCGGGCAGGCTGTCAGCCTTTCCGGGCTAAAGGGCCAGCAGGTCGTCATTTATTTCTACCCCAAGGACAATACGCCGGGCTGCACCACCGAAGGTCAGAACTTCCGTGACAGCATTGCGCAGTTCCAGGCGGCCAATACCGTGGTCTTCGGCGTATCGCGCGACAGCCTCAAGGCCCACGAGAACTTCAAGGCCAAACAGGAGTTCCCGTTCGAGCTGATCTCGGACAAGGACGAAGCCCTGTGCCAGCTGTTCGACGTCATCAAGCTCAAGAAGCTGTATGGCAAGGAATATCTGGGCGTTGATCGCAGCACCTTCCTGATCGACAAGAACGGCGTACTGCGCAAGGAATGGCGTGGCGTGAAAGTCCCGGGCCACGTGGACGAAGTACTGGCAGAAGCTCAGGCCCTGAACAAGGCCTGATCATCCGGCCACCTTGCTGCGGCGCGCAATGCGCCACAGCAAGCGCTACAACATCGGCGCTACGCTCGGCTCATTGCGCGGCCAGGCGTCGAGAACGGCCTTGAACAGGGTCGCCAGCGGAATCGCGAAGAATATCCCCCAGAACCCCCACAGCCCGCCAAACAGCAGCACTGCGCAGATGATCGCCACCGGATGCAGATTGACGGCCTCCGAGAACAACAGCGGCACCAGCACGTTGCCATCCAGCGCCTGAATGATGCCGTGTACCATCATCAGATAGATGAACTGATCGCCCCAACCCCACTGAAACAGGCCAATCAGTGCCACCGGCACCGTCACCACGACGGCCCCCACATAAGGCACTACAACCGACACGCCCACCAGCATCGCCAGCAGCGCGGCGTAATTGAGGCCCAGCGCCACGAACGCCACGTAGGTCACGCCGCCGCAGATAAATATCTCGATGACCTTGCCGCGAATGTAGTTGGCGATCTGGCGGTTCATTTCCTCGGCAACCCGAGTCAGCAATGCCCGCTCACGAGGCAGGTAGCCGCGCACCCAACGACCGATCATCTGTCGGTCCTTGAGGAAAAAGAACACCAGGATAGGCACCAGAACCAGATAGATCATGAGATTGACCAGCAAAGGCAGGCTGGACAGGGAGAACGTCAGCGCCAGTTGGCCGATCTTGCCGATTTCGCCACGAGCCGCTTCGATGGCTTGCAGCACTTGCACGTCCGAAACCAGATGCGGGTAACGCTCCGGCAGCAACAGCAGGAGTGACTGCCATTTGGCGAGCATGCCCGGCAGCTCGTTGAACAAGGTGATCAACTGATGCCAGAGCAGCGGGACCAGCACCAGCAGGAAAACCAGCAACACCCCCATGAACAGGGTAAATACCAGACCGACCGCCCCCACTTCCGGCATGCGCAGGCGCTCCAGGAAGTTGACCACGCCCTGCATCAGGAAGGCCAGAACCAACCCGGCAAGCACAGGAGCCAGCATGCCTCCCAGAGTCAGGACGATGGTGAACGCCAGAAACAACAAGACCGCCAGTACAACCGCCTCCTCATCGGAGAAATAAAGCTGCACCCAATTGCGAAGCACCTTGAACATCAAACATCCTTTTTAGGAGAAAAACGGGCAATGATTTACGCCTTGCGCAACCAATAGCTGTAGATGCCTTCATTGGCCTCTTCATGCAGCAACACATGCCCTGCCAGTTTGGCAAAGGTTCTGAAGTCACGCTGCGATCCCGCATCGGTCGCCGTCACTTTCAATACCGCACCACTGGGCAGGCGATTGAGTTCCATCTTGGCTTTGAGCAACGGCAACGGGCAATTGAGGCCACAGGCATCGAGTTCGGCATCACACACCTCAGGCCGCGTTACAGCGTCAGACATCGTTTCTCTCCAGGCGGACACATTGAGTTAAAAAGTATTCGGAAAAATACAGGCGGACATTTCAGACAAGACGCTAAGAATACCTCACTCTGGTCAGCACGCCATTGAGCCAGCTACAGTAAGGGTTCTCCAGCTCAGAGCCTCGTGCATGAATTTTTTGCGTCCTACACTGCTCACGCTTGCCTGCCTGCTCGCCACACCGAGCATGGCTGATGACTTACCGTCCCTGGGCGACGCCAGCTCTTCCATCGTTTCGCCCGAACAGGAACACCAGTTGGGCCGTGCCTGGCTGGGCATGTTGCGCGCCCAGGTGGGCCAACTGTCCGACCCGCAGCTCAAGGATTTCGTCGAAACCTCGGTCTATCGTCTCGCAGAAACCAGCCAGGTCCAGGACCGGCGCCTTGAGTTCATCCTCATCAACAGCCCACAACTGAACGCCTTCGCCGCTCCCGGCGGGATCATCGGGGTCAACGGCGGGCTGTTTCTCAACGCCCAGACCGAAGGCGAATACGCCTCGGTCATGGCCCACGAACTGGCTCACCTGTCACAGCGCCACTTCGCCCGTGGCGTCGAAGCCCAGCAGCGCATGCAGGTCCCCGTAATGGCGGCCATGCTGGCTGGTATCGTCATGGCCGCAGCAGGCGCCGGTGACGCGGGCATCGCAGCCATTGCCGGCTCCCAGGCCGCTGCAATCCAGGAGCAGCGCCGCTTCTCGCGCCAGAACGAGCAGGAAGCAGACCGTATCGGCATCCTGAACCTGGAAAAAGCCGGTTATGACCCTCGCAACATGCCGACCATGTTCGAGCGTCTCATGCGCCAGTATCGGTTCGATGCCAGGCCACCGGAGTTCCTGCTGACTCACCCGGTCAGCGAATCGCGGATCGCCGACACCCGCAACCGCGCCGAACAGGCCAAGGCCGGCGGCAAGGAAGACAGCCTTCTCTATCAACTGATGCGTGCACGGGTCGCGCTGATCTATGAAGAAACCCCTGGCATATCCGCCAAGCGCTTCCGCGCCCAACTGGTTGAAAACCCCAACTCCGACTCGGCACGCTACGGGCTGGCAATCGCGCAGATCAAGGCCGGACAACTCAATGAAGCCCGTGAAGAGCTCAAGCCGCTACTGGCCAAAGCCCCCAACGACATCACTTACAACCTGACGCAGATCGATCTGGACATTACCAATAACCGCCTGGCAGATGCCCAGCAGCGGGTTGACCGGATGCTCACGCTGTATCCGAACAACTATCCCCTGAACGATGTGCGAATCGACGTACTGCTCAAGCAGAACCGTACCGCAGAAGCTGAAAAGGCACTGGAGTCACTGCTCAAGACCCGATCCGACGATCCGGACATCTGGTACGTAGTGGCAGAAACCCGCGGCCTGAATGGCAACACCATTGGCCTGCATCAGGCCCGTGCCGAATATTTCGCCCTGGTCGGCGACTTTCGACAGGCGATTCAGCAACTGGAGTTCGCCAAACGCCGCGCCAGCAACAACTTCCAGCTGGCCTCACGCATCGATGCCCGGCAAAAGGACCTGATCGAGCAGGAACGAATGGTCAAGGACATGATGAACTGATCGTTCACCGCAACATGAAAAATCCCGGCTCGATGGCCGGGATTTTCATTTCAGAAACACCTGTCAGGCATTGCCAGCCTGTTTCATGCGTGCCGCCTGGGTGAAGTCCAGCATGCGCTGCAAAGGACGCACAGCATGGGGGATCAGTGCAGGATCGACGAAAATCTCGTTGCCGCCCTCTCGCAGGCACTGCAAGGTGCGCTCAAGGGTGTTCATCGCCATCCACGGGCAATGAGCGCAACTGCGGCACGCGGCACCATTACCGGCAGTTGGCGCTTCAATGAAGATCTTGTACGGGCACAACTGCTGCATCTTGTAGAAGATGCCTCGGTCGGTGGCCACGATAAAGGTCTTGTTGGGCATGCGCTGGGCGGCGGCAATCATCTGGCTGGTGGAACCCACGGCATCGGCCAGGGCAATGACTTCCTCAGGCGACTCGGGATGGACCAGCACGGCGGCTTCCGGATACAGCGCCTTCATGTCTTGCAGCTGCTTGGACTTGAACTCTTCGTGAACGATGCAGGCACCGTCCCACAGCAACATGTCGGCACCGGTTTCACGCTGGATATAACGCCCCAGATGCTTGTCCGGCGCCCAGATGATTTTCTCGCCGTTATCCATCAGGCTTTCAACGATCTCCAGGGCACAGCCGGAAGTCACCACCCAGTCGGCACGGGCTTTGACCGCCGCCGAAGTATTGGCGTAAACCACCACGGTGCGGTCGGGATGCTGATCGCAGAAAGCGGAAAACTCGTCGACAGGACAGCCGACATCCAGAGAACAGGTGGCTTCAAGCGTCGGCATGAATACCCGTTTTTCCGGATTGAGGATCTTGGCGGTTTCGCCCATGAAACGAACGCCAGCCACCAGCACGGTACTGGCTGAGTGGTTATTGCTGAAACGGGCCATTTCCAGAGAGTCGGCCACACAGCCACCGGTTTCTTCAGCCAGGGCCTGAATGACCGGGTCGCAGTAATAATGGGCAACCAGCACCGCATCCCGAGCCTTGAGTTCGGCAGCGATCTCGGCGCGGTAATGGGCTTGTTCTTCAATACTCAACGCTTTGGGCTGCTTGGCATCAAGGTGAGCCTGTACCAGAAAGCGTTCGGAAATCTGCGTCATTTTTAGCTGGACCTGAATGCACTTGAGCGCGAGCGGCAAGTTTACACTGGAAAGGCAGGTAAGAAAAAAGCCGAAATAGCTGATTTTCAGGAGTGGCCCAACTTTTCAGGTATCACTCTTCAAGACTGTAAAGCACACGCAACGCAAGCCAGACGCACATCGAGCCCGACTGCAAGAGACTGATTTCCCATTGGTTTGGCTGACCTTCCAAGTAACGAGAATCATTAACATCAATAAATCAATTCATATGCCTCTGACAACTTGGCGAGACAACTTCAAACAAGGCGCATTTATGAGCGCTCATTAAATGAAAGCCATAAAAAAACGCCAGTCGAAACCGGCGTTTTTTCATTTACATGCCAACTTACTGCGGCTTGCGACGCCCAAAACCAGGACGCTGACCGGAACCGGCCGGTGGACCACGGCGCTTGCCCGATGGAGCATCATCGTCGACCAGCTTGATGCCTGCGCGCTTTGGCGAAGGCTTGGCTGGACGCTTGCTAACGTCACCTGGACGCTCGGCAACCGGCGTACCACGGCTGTTATCGGCAGGACGCGGCGAACGCGAACCTGGTTTGCCCGAGTCCTTGCGTGGCGGACGCTGGGTGGAATCGCCACGAGGACGATCACGATCGCTGCCAGTGACCTGCGGCTGACGCGGTGCGCGCTCGCCGGTAGCCGGTGCGCCATTGGCCGGACGCAGGGTCCGCACACGCTCGCCCTTGCCCAATGGACGGGACGACTGGCGCTGCAAACGCTCCAGCTTGTCTTTGGTCTTGGCGTTCATCTGCGGCTGGGCCACAGGCGTAAGGCCGACTTCGGCAGCCAGGATATCGACTTCCTGCTGACTCATTTCACGCCAGCGGCCCATAGGCAGGTCGGAGTTGAGGAACACCGGCCCGTAACGAACGCGCTTGAGGCGGCTGACCACCAGCCCCTGGGATTCCCAGAGACGACGAACTTCACGGTTACGGCCTTCCATCACCACGCAGTGATACCAGTGGTTGAAGCCCTCACCGCCCGGCGCCTGCTGAATGTCAGTGAAACGTGCAGGACCGTCTTCAAGGATCACGCCGTTCTTGAGGCGCAACAGCATGTCGTCATCGACTTCACCACGGACACGCACGGCGTATTCGCGGTCCATCTCGAAAGACGGGTGCATCAGGCGGTTGGCCAGCTCACCGTCGGTGGTGAACATCAGCAGACCGGTGGTGTTGATGTCCAGGCGACCGATATTGATCCAGCGGCCTTCCTTCGGGCGCGGCAGGCGGTCGAACACCGTTGGACGGCCTTCCGGGTCGTCACGGGTGCAGATCTCGCCGTCCGGCTTGTTGTACATGATGACGCGGCGTACCGTTTCGGCCGCCTCTTCGCGCTTGATGACGCGGCCGTCAACGGTAATGGCGTCATGCAGGTCTACGCGCTGACCAAGGGTGGCGTCACGGCCATTGACCTTGATGCGGCCCTGGCTGATCCAGGCCTCGACGTCACGGCGCGAACCGACGCCAATACGTGCCAGAACCTTCTGCAGTTTTTCACCTGCGGGTCCGATTTCCTGGCTGTCCTGCGTGTCTTTTTCACTCATCTGGGCACCTCCCGGTGTGTCGAATCAGGGATTGCCGAGGACCGGCAAGACCTGCTGCCGTGCGCGCTGTGGATAGCCGCAAGGCGAAATACTTTGAGCCTGGGCGAAGAGGATTCGCCAAAGGGTCGCGAATCATACGCTCATGCAGCCGGTTGCGCATCCAAGGCTAGTCGAAAATCTGCCGGTCACTTCTTCTTTTTACGACCGGTGGTCTTCAGCTTCGCCAGACGCATGGCCGATTCGGCAAGCACGGTGCGCTTGTCGTCCTTGTCGAGTTTCTTCCAGGCCTTGATCTCCCGCTTGCTGCGACCGCATCCCAGGCAGATGTCGTCGTCAAACTTGCAGAGGCTGATACAGGGGTTCTTGGTACTACTCATAGGGTCTTTTCGCGAATGAATTCAACCGTCAAACGTCGTCTTCAGGCTCTTTATCGGGTTGTTCGACCAACAGATCATCGAAGTCGGTCTTCAGACCCTGCTCCATGGAGTCGAGTTCAAGCAACAGGCTGCGGAAGCTGGTTTCATCCCGTGGCGCTTCAGGCTCATCCTCATCGACATCCAGGCTGGCATCGGCCAGGGCCTGCAAATGCGCCGGGACCGGCGCATCGTCGAACTCAAGCACAGGCTCGGTCTCCATCTCGCGCAAATCGGCCAGCGGTGGCAGCTCTTCAAGACTCTTGAGGTTGAAGTGATCGAGAAAGCCCTTGGTGGTCGCAAACATGGCGGGTTTGCCGGGCACGTCGCGATAACCCACGATTCTGATCCACTCGCGCTCCAGCAGCGTCTTGACGATATGGCTGTTGACCGCCACGCCACGCACATCCTCGATCTCGCCACGGGTAATCGGCTGACGATAGGCAATCAGCGCCAGGGTTTCCAGCATGGCGCGGGAATAACGCTGCGGGCGCTCTTCCCACAAACGCCCGACCCAGGGTGAAAAACGCTCGCGAATCTGCAAGCGATAGCCTGAAGCAACCTCCTTGAGCTCGAAAGCCCGCCCGTCACAGGACTTGCTCAGCACCTGCAAAGCCTTCTTGAAGACCGAGGGCTCTGGGCGCTCGCCTTCCTCGAACAGCTCGTACAAGCGCTCCAGCGTCTGCGGCTTTCCAGAGGCCAGCAGAAATGCTTCAAGCAACGGGGCCAGTTCGCGGGGTTCATTGAGGTTCATGATTCAGTTCTTGCTCTACTCGGCTCGCGCCCGGACATGGATCGCCGCAAAGGGCTCGTTTTGGACCAGCTCGACCAAGGATTCCTTGACCAGTTCAAGCACAGCCATGAAGGTCACGACCACGCCAAGGCGCCCTTCTTCTGCAGTGAACAACTCGGCAAAAGGCACAAAACCGCCGCCCTTGAGCCTCTCCAGCACATCACTCATGCGCTCGCGGGTCGACAATGCCTCGCGGCTGACCTGATGGCTTTCAAACATGTCGCCCCGATGCAGCACCTCGGCCATGGACATCAGGACCTCTTCCAGACTCACGTCCGGCAACAGCTTGCGCGCCCTCGCTTCGGGCGCATCGAGTTTGGGCACTATCACATCGCGCCCGACCCGCAACAAGCCATCGATCCCTTCAGCAGCAGCCTTGAAACGCTCGTACTCCTGGAGGCGACGGATAAGCTCGGCACGCGGGTCCTCTTCATCCTCTTCCACTTCTGCCGAACGCGGCAGCAGCATCCGAGATTTGATCTCGGCCAGCATCGCGGCCATCACCAGATATTCCGCGGCCAGTTCCAGGCGCACGGTTTTCATCAGCTCGACATACCCCATGTACTGACGGGTGATTTCCGCTACCGGGATGTCGAGGATATCGATGTTCTGTTTGCGAATCAGGTACAGCAGCAGGTCGAGCGGGCCTTCAAACGCCTCAAGAAAGACTTCCAGAGCATCAGGCGGGATATAAAGGTCCAGCGGCATTTGCGTGACCGCCTGCCCGTAGACCAGAGCGAACGGCAGCTCCTGCTGGGCATCGGCCTGGCTGTCTACCGTTTCCAGGTTCGTCATTACGCTTCTTCACCGAACGGCGTGGGATCACCACAACCGACACGCACGATCTGTGGCTCGCCGTCAGCCAGGCTGATGACCGTGGAAGCCGAAATGCCGCCCATGCCGCCATCGATGATCAGGTCCACCTGATGCTCCAGAATCTGGCGCATCTCATAAGGATCGCTCAGCGGCACGCTGTCACCGGGCATGATCAGGCTGACGCTCATCAACGGCTCGCCCAGTTGCTCCAGCAACGCTTGAGCAATCGGATGGCTGGGCACGCGCAGACCAATGGTACGGCGCTTGGGGTGCAGGATCAGGCGTGGCACTTCACGGGTTGCATTCAGAATAAAGGTGTAAGGCCCTGGCGTATGAGCCTTGAGCGCCCGAAAGGCACCGGTATCGACCTTGGCGAACAGGCCCAGTTGCGACAGGTCGCAGCACATCAGGGTGAAATTGTGCTTGTCGTCCAGTTGGCGCAGACGGCGGA
The DNA here is from genome assembly GCF_057809175.1 of Pseudomonas sp. FG43. Lineage (NCBI taxonomy): Bacteria > Pseudomonadati > Pseudomonadota > Gammaproteobacteria > Pseudomonadales > Pseudomonadaceae > Pseudomonas > Pseudomonas sp. FG43. The sequence goes on along the minus strand of NZ_JBMDJL010000007.1, from coordinate 43,022 downwards.
TACGCTCGATGGCGCTCTTGTCGCCGATCTGGCAGCCCAGCGCATAGGACGAATCGGTCGGGTACACCACCAGCCCGCCGGCCTTGATGATTTCCGCGGCCTGTTTGATCAGACGCGGTTGCGGGTTCTCCGGGTGGACCTGGAAAAATTGACTCACGGTAACTTCCTGTTCAGACGGAGGCTGGAGGCTGTTCATGTTTGAATCTGCACCACAGTGGCGGCAGATCCTCGGGCAATGGCCGGTATATACCGATCTCGGACCAGGCACCTGGGCCGTGAAAGTCGCTGCCGGCCGTAACCAGCAAGCCGAACTCACGGGCCAGTATTGCCAGGGTCCCGACCTGATCGGCCGGTTGCATGCCATTCACCACTTCAATGGCGTGGCCACCAGCCTGGATGAAATCGGCGACCAGTTTACGCCGTTTACTGCGCGTGAAGTCATAATGCGATGGATGCGCAAGGCTGACCCAGGCACCTGAAGCCCGCAAAGTGGCGACTGTTTCTTCCAGAGTCGGCCAATGCTGCTTCACATCACCCAGCTTGCCCGCCCCCAGCCACTTGCGAAACGCTTCAGAGCGGTCCTTGACGAAGCCGGCACGTACCAGAAAGTCCGCAAAGTGCGGACGGGCCGGTGCATTACCGCTGTCTCCCAGCTCCTGCTGGATCGCCCGGGCACCTTCCAGCGCTCCAGGCATACCTTTTATCGCCAATTTGCGACTGATTTCTTCGGCCCGCAGCCAGCGGCCTTCGTGCAAACGGCTGATTGCATCGACCAGCGCCTGGGCATTCACATCGAATCCGTAGCCCAGAACATGAATGGTCGCGCCGCCCCAGGTGCAGGACAATTCAACCCCGTTGACCAGCTGCATCCCCAGCGAATGCGCAGCCGCACGGGCTTCTTCAAGGCCTTCGACCGTGTCATGGTCGGTCAGGGAAAGGACGCGCACGCCGTTTTCATAGGCACGGGCAACCACAGCCGCTGGCGCAAGAGAGCCATCCGAAGCGGTGCTGTGGCAGTGCAGGTCAACATTCATATTGGGGTGCTTTCGCTGTCTTTGATGTTTGTTATTATGCCGTCACATCCTGCTTCTGGCTGCCATTGTGAAACAATTCCTAGACTTCATCCCGCTGCTCCTGTTTTTCATCGTCTACAAGACCGAACCTCGCGCCGTCGACATCCTGGGCAACAGTTACATGCTAGGCGGGATTTTCAGTGCAACCGCGATGCTGATCGTAAGCTCCGTGGTCGTATACGGAATCCTTTACATCAAGCAGCGCAAACTGGAAAAAAGCCAGTGGCTGACCCTGATCGCCTGCCTGGTCTTCGGTAGCCTGACCCTGGCCTTTCACAGCGAAACCTTCCTCAAATGGAAAGCGCCGGTGGTCAACTGGCTGTTTGCCCTGGCATTCGCCGGCAGCCATTTCATCGGTGATCGTCCACTGATCCAGCGTGTCATGGGCCATGCCCTGAACCTGCCCGCTGCCGTCTGGGTCAAGCTCAACGTTGCCTGGATCCTGTTCTTTGTCTTCTGCGGTGCGGCCAACCTGTATGTGGCCTTTACCTATCAGGACTTCTGGGTCGACTTCAAAGTCTTCGGCAGCCTGGCAATGACCCTGATCTTCCTGGTCGCTCAAGGCATTTACCTGAGCCGTCACCTGAGTGACGCGGCACCTTCTTCCACCACCAAAACCGAGGACTGACATGCTCTACGCCATCATTGCTACAGATGTTGCCGACTCGCTGGAAAAACGCCTGAGCGTACGTCCTGCTCATCTTGAGCGCCTCAACGCCCTCAAGGACGCAGGCCGTCTGGTGCTGGCCGGTCCACATCCAGCGGTAGACAGCAACGATCCGGGTCCGGCCGGTTTCAGCGGCAGCCTGATCGTCGCCGAGTTCGAGTCCCTGAGCGCCGCCGAAACCTGGGCCAAGGCTGATCCGTTCGTTGCAGCTGGCGTCTATGGCAATGTTGTGGTCAAGCCGTTCAAGCAAGTCCTGCCTTAAATCGGCTATTGCGAGTAGGAGCGAATTCATTCGCGAAAAGCACCGTCTCGCGAATGAATTCGCTCCTACGCATACCTCCCCTTTGCTCATCATTCCCGCCTTCCTGCCGACAACCTCATCGATATTTCTAATAGAAACGGCTCTATCAAGGGAGTTCAGATGCGTTCAGGTGCGTTGTATCTGTTGATGATGGTGTTGGCGGTAAACGTTGAAGTTCAGGCCGAAGAAACCAGTGCCTCCGGCACAGTGCAGGCATTGCATTTGCCCAGCCCTGCCAGCCAGATTGCCGAGCTTCAGCAACGACTCAAGGAAAGCGAGCGTCTGCGTGAGGAACAGCTCAAGCAGGCGCAGAATGCCGATATAGAGCGTGAAAGCGCGCAGTTGGCACGTTTGCGTCAAGAGAACCAAAGGCTCAAGCTGCAACTCAAAGAAGCACAATCCGTCGCCTCCTCACGAGTCCTGACCGAACAGCAACAATGGTTCGTTGCAGGCGGTGGCGTTGCGGTGACTGCCCTTGTGTGCGGTATATTTGTCGGCGGCCGACGTAAGCAACGTCAGCAATGGCTAAATTGAGTGAGTCATGAGCGAGCTGTTACTAATTGATGATGATCAGGAGCTATGTGAGCTTCTGAGCAGTTGGCTGAACCAGGAAGGTTTTCAGGTACGCGCCTGTCACGACGGCCACAGCGCGCGTCGGGCACTGGCTGAAACCGCTCCGTCTGCCGTTGTGCTGGATGTGATGCTGCCCGATGGCAGCGGCCTAGAATTGCTCAAGCAACTGCGCACTGACCACCCCGACCTTCCGGTTGTGATGCTCTCGGCCCGTGGCGAACCTCTGGACCGTATCCTTGGCCTTGAGCTGGGCGCCGACGATTATCTGGCCAAGCCCTGCGACCCTCGGGAGTTGACGGCCAGGCTGCGTGCAGTACTGCGCCGCAGTCACCCGGTTGCCACACCCAGCCAGCTTGAACTGGGCGACCTGTGTTTCAGCCCGGTACGTGGCGTTGTCAGCATCGATGAAAAAGAACTGACCCTGACCATTTCCGAAAGCCGCCTGCTCGAAGCGCTGCTGCGTCAGCCGGGCGAACCTCTGGACAAGCAGGAACTGGCCCAACTGGCACTGGGGCGCAAACTGACACTCTATGATCGCAGCCTGGACATGCACGTCAGCAACCTGCGCAAGAAGATCGGCCCACACCCCGATGGCCGGCCACGTATCGTGGCACTGCGCAGCCGCGGTTATTTCTACAGCCTGTAAACAAAGCCTCGGCGCTTGGTAAATCCTGGTGCCGGTTCGCTTTACACAAGCTTTACCCTGGGCTGACCGCCCTTGACCTTGATCTCCCTAAACTGGGCTCCAACGGCATCGAGCCGCACCAGAGACAAGGAGATACACCATGCGCAAGACCCTGATCGCTTTGATGTTCGCAGCAGCCCTGCCTACCGTCGCCATGGCCGTTCCACCACCTGGCGGCCCGGACCTTGATGCTCCAGGCCTGCATCAGGATCGTGATCATCGCGGCCCTGGCCCAGAGCTGAAACGTGGCCCTGGCCCTTTCGCTGACCTGGACCTGACTCGCGAACAACGCCGCGATATCGGAAAATTGCTGGGCGAGCAGATGCACAGCCGCCGTGACGTCACTGAACGCTATCTGGCCAAGCTGTCCCCCGCAGACCAGAAAGCCATGAAAGAAGAACTGGACGCGAAAAAGGCCAAGACCGATAGCGATATCCGCGCCCTGCTCAAGCCTGATCAACAGAAGCAATTCGACGAGATTCGGAAAAAGCAGGAAGAACGCCGCGCTGAATGGGCTGAATTCAAAGCCTGGAAAGCAGAAAAGGCAAAAAAGGCGCAATAATTGCCCTGATTGTGAGCCTGCTCACTTAGCTAAAACCCGGCATGCCAACGCATGTCGGGTTTCTCCATTGAGGTCATCCTGTGCGTTCATTGTTCTGGCGAATCCTGGCCAGCTTCTGGTTAGCCATAGCCCTGGTTGCAGGCCTGTCGATTCTGCTTGGGCATATGCTCAATCAGGATGCCTGGATCCTCAGCCGTCATCCGGTCCTGAACGATCTTCCGAAAAAATGGGTGCAGGTTTATGAAGAACAAGGTGCAGCCACGGCCCAGGATTATCTGCAGAGCATAAAACGTCGTTACCGGATCGATGTACAGGTGCTCAATGACAACGGCGAATCCGTGGTACTCGGGACCTTTCCCCCGCGAGCGGCGGCTTTTGAAGCCCGTCAGCAGGACGATGCGCGCCAATTGCCATGGCGACGCCTGACCACCGAATACACCAGCGACAGCACCGGCATCACCTACCTGCTGATCTTCCGCATCCCGCATCCCGAAATCGAAGAATGGCATCGCCAAAGCCTGATGTGGCCGCTGAGTGCCTTGGGTATCGCGCTGGTGGTGCTGACCCTGTTCAGCCTGTTGGTGACACTCTCCATCACCCGGCCACTGAGTCGACTGCGCGGTGCCGTGCATGACCTGGGACAAACCAGCTATCAGCAACACAGCCTGGCGCAACTGGCCAACCGCCGCGACGAGTTCGGTGTACTGGCGACTGACTTCAACCGCATGGGCGCACGCCTGCAAAGCCTGATCGGCAGCCAGCGCCAGTTACTCCGTGACGTGTCCCATGAACTTCGCTCGCCCCTCGCACGACTTCGTATTGCCCTGGCGCTGGCCGAGCGCGCAGAGCCGGCAGAACGAGAAAAGCTCTGGCCACGCCTGGGCCGTGAATGCGATCGCCTGGAAGCCTTGATCAGTGAAATTCTTGCTCTGGCTCGCCTGGATGCCGACTTTGGCAGCCCGGAACCCGTGGATCTGAGCACGATGTTGCAACGCCTGAAAAACGACACGCAACTGGACAACGCCCAACAGAGCATCAAGGTTCAGGTCGAGGACAACCTGCAACTGCAAGGCTGGCCGGACATGCTCGAACGTGCCGTGGACAACCTGCTGCGTAACGCCTTGCGCTTCAATCCGCCAGGCCAGCCCATCGACGTGCAGGCTGTGCGCACGGATAACCATATAAAGCTGAGCGTGCGCGATCACGGCCCCGGCGCCGCAGAGGAGCACCTGTCACAACTGGGTGAACCGTTCTACCGCGCGCCCGGCCAGACGGCTCCTGGCCATGGCCTGGGATTGGCCATTGCCAGGCGGGCGGCGGAGCGTCATGGTGGCAGCCTGACGCTGGGCAATCATCCGGAGGGCGGCTTCATTGCCACACTGGAAATACCGCTAGAGCCCGTCAACCCGCAGACAAACTGATCGATCCCGGTCGCTCATCAGAGCGACCTGCAATCAACCCTGCCATTCGCTGACAAAACCCGCCACGTCCACTTTCGCAGCTTCACGGGGCGGGTTCTGCGGCGTGCCCAGATACAGGAAGGCAATGACTTCCTCGTCATCGGCCAGCCCGAAGCCCTTGGCGACATGGGGTGAGTACGACAGATCACCGGTACGCCATACCGCTCCGACGCCCTGGGCATAAGCGGCCAGCAGCACGGCATGCGCGGCACAGCCGGCAGTGATCAGTTGTTCCTTGCGCGGCACCTTGAAATGATCCTGCAAGCGCGCAACCACCACGACGACCAACGGAGCACGCAACGGCCCGAGACGCGCCTTGTCCAGTGCCTGAGGCGTAATTTCGCCACCGCCCTCCTGCAGCGCCTCGACCAGCAGTTCGCCCATGCGCTCACGGGCCGAACCTTCGACAGTAATGAAACGATAAGGCCGCAACTGGCCATGATCGGGTGAGCGCAAGGCTGCACCAAACAGGATTTCCCGCTGTGCAGCATCCGGGGCGGGATCGACCAATCGCGGGACCGAAACACGATTGAGCAAAACGTCGAGAGCCTCCATGGGCGACCTCCTTGAGAATTGATCGGGCATTCTAGAGTGTGTTCAGAGTCAATAACGAGCACGTCGAGCAATTACTTACCACCGATGACCTTTGCCTGTCGGTTTACATGCACTCAGGCACAGGTAAAATGGCCGCCTTTCCCTATTTCAGTCAGAGCAGTTCATGGCGTTGCCGACCCTCCGCATCATCGGTTTCATCATCGGCATATTCCTGATCACTCTGGCGGTTGCCATGATCGTGCCCATGGCAACACTCGTCATATACGAGCGTTTCGAAGACCTGCGCTCCTTTCTGTGGGCCAGCGCCATTACCTTCATCGCGGGCCTGGCGCTTGTGGTGCCGGGCCGGCCGGAGCATGTCCATCTGCGTCCGCGGGACATGTACATGCTCACGGTTTCCAGCTGGATCATCGTCTGCATCTTCGCCGCCCTGCCCTTCCTGCTGACCCAGCACATCAGCTACACCGATTCGTTCTTTGAAAGCATGTCGGGGATCACCGCCACCGGCTCGACCGTGCTCAGCAATCTGGACAGCGCGTCTCCGGGGATTCTCATCTGGCGCTCCATGCTGCACTGGCTGGGCGGCATCGGCTTCATCGGCATGGCGGTAGCGATCCTGCCCCTGCTGCGCATCGGCGGCATGCGCCTGTTCCAGACCGAGTCCTCCGACCGCTCGGAAAAGGTCATGCCACGCTCGCATATGGTGGCCAAGTTCATCGTCCTGGCCTACGTCGGCTTTACCGCTCTGGGCAGCCTTGCCTTCTGGGCGGCGGGCATGAGCCTGTTCGACGCAATCAACCATGCGATGTCTGCGATCTCCACAGGCGGTTTCTCCACCTCCGATCTTTCCCTGGCCAAGTGGCCACAGCCTGCCGTGCATTGGGTCGCAATCGTGGTGATGATCCTCGGCAGCCTGCCCTTTACGCTGTACGTGGCCACCCTACGCGGCAATCGCAAGGCGTTGATCAAGGATGAACAGGTTCAAGGGTTGCTCGGCCTGCTACTGGTCACCTGGCTCATGATGACTCTGTGGTACGGCGCGACCACCGACCTGCCCTGGAGCGACGCACTGCGTCACGTGGCCTTGAACGTGACCTCGGTCGTCACCACCACCGGCTTCGCACTGGGCGACTACAGCCTGTGGGGCAATTTCTCGCTGATGCTGTTTTTCTATCTGGGCTTCATTGGTGGCTGCTCCGGTTCGACCGCCGGGGGCGTGAAGATATTTCGCTTCCAGGTGGCCTATATCCTGCTGCGCGCCAACCTCAATCAGTTGATCCACCCGCGCGCCGTCATCAAGCAGAAGTACAACGGGCACAGGCTCGACGACGAAATCGTACGTTCGATCCTGACCTTTTCGTTCTTCTTCACCATCACCATCTGCGTGATCGCGCTGCTGCTTTCACTGCTGGGCCTGGACTGGATGACTGCCCTGACCGGTGCTGCAAGCACGGTTTCAGGCGTGGGCCCTGGGCTGGGAGAAATAATCGGGCCAGCGGGCAACTTCTCCACTCTGCCGGATGCTGCGAAATGGATTCTGTCCGCAGGCATGCTGCTGGGCCGTCTGGAGATCATCACTGTTCTGGTGCTTTGCGTACCGGCATTCTGGCGGCACTGATGCAAGGCTTGCCCTCACTCGGCTAGACTCAGGTCAGACCGACATGAGGGTGGGCATCATGGATCACGTCAAACAGTTCACGAGCTTCGCTGAGTTCTATCCTTTCTATCTGCAGGAACACCGCAGCAGCACCAGCCGACGCCTGCATTTCATCGGCACCAGCTTGGTGATCTTCCTGTTGGCATTTGGAATCGGCAGCGGCAGATGGTGGCTGTTGTGGCTACTGCCCGTTGCCGGTTACGGCTTTGCATGGGCGGGGCATTTCTTCTTCGAGAAAAACCGGCCGGCCACTTTCAAGCACCCGTTCTACAGCCTGCTCGGCGACTTCGTCATGTACCGGGACATGCTGCTGGGCAAGGTGCCGTTCTAGACAGCATCAAACGACCGACTCAGCGACCGGCTCCTGCGGCGCAGCAGCCTTTTGCTGAAGATGCGCATCGGCCAGACGAAACAGTTCGATGGTACCGTCCAGATGCTCGATCAAGGCGGTGCAGGACTCTACCCAATCGCCACAATTGAGGTATTCCACTTCTCCAACCATGCGAATTTCAGCGTGGTGGATATGCCCGCACACCACGCCATCGAGCCCGCGCTTCACACATTCGTGGGCGATGGCTTCCTCGAAGTCGCTGATGAAATTCACCGCCGTCTTGACCTTGTGCTTCAGATACGCCGACAGCGACCAGTAACCGTAGCCATATTTTGCCCGCCAGTGGTTGAGCCAGCGATTGAGAGTCAGCGTGAACTCGTAGGCCGAATCCCCCAGAAAAGCCAGCCAGCGGTGATAGCGCGTGATGACGTCGAACTGATCGCCATGAATCACCAGCAATCGACGGCCGTCCGCCGTCACGTGCTCGACTTCATCCACAAGCTGGATATTGCCCAGGATCAGCTTCGAGTAACGGCGCAGGAACTCATCATGGTTCCCGGTGATGTAAATCACCTCGGTGCCGCGCTTGCTCATGGTCAGCAAGCGGCGAATCACGTTGGTGTGCGCCTGAGGCCAGTACATGCCGCTGCGCAGCTTCCAGCCGTCTATGATGTCGCCGACCAGATAAACCTTGTCGGCCTGATAGCGCTTGAGGAAAGCCGACAGATGTTCAGCCTGACAATCGCGAGTGCCCAGATGCACATCTGAAATCCACAAGGTCCGCACACGTTGCTTGGAGCTGGGTTTGGCAAGCTGAGCACTGCTCATGGGAAGACCTCCGGCAGGTTTTCCACGAGAGTGCGGCATATGGGTTAACTGGATGTGACACCGATATGACCGTGTAATGACATACTCCGCCCCTGCCATGAACTCACACACTTCACTGCTTTCAGGGATCAGAATGAATCAGCGCTCCGCCCTCGGCGCCTTGCATATCGGCGCCCTGATGTTTGGCCTTGCCGGTGTACTCGGCAAGCTGGCTGCCGCCTCGCCTTCGGTCATCGTTTTCGGACGCGCAGCCTTTGCAGCGGTTGCCTTGTGGCTCTTCATCCATTTCGCCCGCAATACCGCCTGGGCATCTCTGCGCATAAGGCATTGGGCACAACTGCTGCTCAGCGGTGTGTTGCTGAGTGCCCATTGGGTCACGTTCTTCATGGCGGTGAAAATATCGGGCGTGGCGGTTGCGACTCTGGGCTTTGCCAGCTTTCCGGCCTTTACGGTCATTCTCGAAGGCCTGTTCTTTCGCGAACGGATTCGCCTCACGGAAATTCTTCTCGTGGTGCTGGTCAGTGCCGGGCTGATACTTGTGACACCGGATTTCGACCTTGCCAGCGAGGCGACCACGGGCCTGCTCTGGGCCATATTTTCGGGGCTGACATTCTCGCTGCTGTCACTGGTCAATCGCGCAAGCTCTGCACATGTCCCCCCGGTGCAGGCTGCGTTGTGCCAGAACCTGATCGTAGCGGTCTGCCTGTTGCCTGCTGCGGCCGGTGAACTGGGTGATGTCTCAAGGCTGGACTGGCTGTGGATCGGGCTGCTTGGCGTATTTTGCACAGGTGTGGCACACAGCCTGTTCGTCGCCAGTCTGGCAGTGATAAAGGCAAGAATGGCAGCGATAGTGTTCGCCATGGAGCCGATCTATGGCATTGCTTTCGCCTGGCTGATATTTGCCGAGAGCCCCTCGCCGAGAATGCTGCTGGGAGGCGCCTTGATCATTAGCGCCATCATGGTTTCAGGGCTGATGAATCGATCGGACACCACGCCCTCGGCCACCGCCAGGACTCACTGAGTATCGGGTTGGCCCGACCTGTCGTTATGACCCAGATCGCGCTGCGGATCGATCTGGTCGCGCACTCGCTGCTTGAGAACCTTGGCTTCCGGAAACCCGCCATCGGCCTTGCGCTCCCAGATCTGCACACCATCGCAGGTGATGCGAAATACCCCGCCCGTACCCGGTTCCAGGGAAACTTTACCGAGATCGTCCGAGAACGTGCTCAATAACTCCTGGGCCAGCCAGGCCGCACGCAACAGCCACTGGCATTGGGTGCAATATGTAATGACGACTTCAGCTTTTTCGACTGACATGAACGGACTCTTCAAGACAAATCAATTGAGGTACCCACAATAGAGCACATGATAAACATTCCTTGTTTTCATGACGTTTGTGGAACTCCGTTTTTTAACTGCCCACCTATCAATAGTAGCCACAAGCCTTGATGCGCATCTATTTGCGCACCCATCTCTAGAAAAAACGCCATAAAAACCGCTACAGCCCTTATGGATCAAGCCAGTCACCCAACTGCGCACGATATTGCGCATGTGCGCATTTTTTTGCGCAGCTTATCGGAGGTATTTGCTCAAAAAACAATCAAAAATCGCTCGCTAAAAACATAAGCAATTGATTTAAATATGGAAATAAATTCAGGCACGACTCTTGATAGAGGCAATGCCATTCAGCGGGCAGCATCGCCCGCAAGACAAAGGAACAAGGGATGTTCACACCTGCTCATCAGGCCAATTACATGTTGATCGACGGTGCCCTGCACCCGAACGCCATTCGCCATCTGCAACAACGGAACGAGCCACTGGAAATCGAGCCGCTTTACCTCGGCACAGGCCTGGCCACTCTCAAGGAACAAGGACCGATTCTGGTACACGCGCCTGTCGGCACCTCGCTGATTGCCGAATGGCAACAGAGTGCAGTCCAGCACCTGTCTGCCAGTGTCTTCACCAGCCAGGCGCCCTTGCGCACGGTCTCCAGCCACCTGCGCCATTTCCTCCAGCCGCCGGACCATCTGGGCAATCACAGCCTGCTGCGCTTTGCCGACCCCGTCGTGATGTATTTCTGGTTATCGAGCTATCGCCAGGAACATCTGGACTCATTGCTGGGGCCTGTCACCGACTTATGGATCAAGACACCGATTCATCGCTGGCAACCTGAGCCCGAGTCCCCTTTCACACACTTTGCCCGCCATGGCCCGCCTCAAACCTGGGATGCACGTTTTGCGCTACAGGGCGAACAGCAACTGGCCGCATTCGAGCAGTCTTATCGCTGGCTGTTCATCGAGCAGCTTCACGAATGGCTCACCGAGAACCACTCATCGGCGTTCGCCAACCAGACGGACGAACAGGTCCGCCGCTGGATGGAACACGTACTGGAAAAAGGCCGGGCATGGGGGCTGGAAAGTGATTACGCCTTCGTGGCGTGGGCGGATGTCTGCCACACCTGGGGCCTGGACTTCATGGATCGGACTGACGGCCCCTATCAGCGCTGGCTGACGCTGTTTCCCGACAAGGCACAGTTGCCTCCCGAGCTTCGCGTCGAGGCAGTCGCAGCACATGCACGCAGCATCACCGGTGCGCCCCCAGACTGACAAGCACGCCCCCTTCGGCAACGGCATGCAGCAAGTCGTACAGCTTGCGCATGCCCAACCTTCATATCGCAAGCTCGATTGTGCCTGGGCATCTCACAGTAAGCCAAAAAACTTACTGATCATAATCAATAAAAGTGATGCATATTTTTTATAATTAACTTAGACCAAAATCGAATTTCACAGGCAGTGCTGCATCACTTTAAGGTGCTCTGGACAAGGTCGAACGGACCTCTACCATTGGCAGGAGTTGTCATGAGCATCGAATTCATCGGCTATATCGCCACCCAACCCGGTTCTGAAATCCATCCCCGCAGCGGCCCGACCATTCAGCCCGACTACGTGGAAAAGGTCGCCAAGGCTCATGAAGACGCAGGCTTCGATCGGGCGCTGGTGGCGTATCACTCCAATAGCCCTGACAGCGCGTTTGTTGCCGCTCATGCCGCCAGCGTCACAACCAGACTCAAGTTTCTGATTGCCCATCGCCCGGGTTTCATTTCGCCAACCGTGGCTGCACGCCAGTTCGCGACGCTGGATGTCTTCAATGGCGGGCGCACTGCCGTGCATATCATCACTGGCGGGGATGACAAGGAACTGCGTGCCGATGGCAGCCATATCGGCAAGGACGAGCGCTATGCCCGCAGCGATGAATACCTGAGCGTGGTGCGCCAGGAATGGACCAGCGACAAGCCGTTCGACCATCAAGGCACCTATTACCAGTTTGAAGGCGCTCATTCGCAGGTCAAATCGCCACAGCAGCCGCATATCCCTCTGTACTTCGGTGGCTCATCCGCCGCAGCGATTGCCGTGGCAGGCAAGCATGCCGATGTCTATGCGCTGTGGGGAGAGACTTACGAGCAGGTGCGCGATGTCGTCAAACAAGTCCGCGCCGAAGCGGCCAAACATGGCCGCACCATTCGCTTCAGCCTGTCATTGCGTCCGATCCTGGCAGAGACCGAAGAGAAAGCCTGGGCGCGTGCCGACAGCATTCTGGAGAAGGCCACCGCCCTGGCTCAGAGCAATGGTTTCGTACGTCGCGAACCGCCAAATGAAGGCTCGCGTCGCCTGCTGGCTGCGGCGGCTCAAGGGGCGCGTCTGGACAAACGCCTGTGGACCGGCATTGCTGGCCTGCTGGGCGCCCAGGGAAATTCCACTTCGCTGGTGGGGACGCCGGAGCAAGTCGCTGAAGCACTGCTGGATTATTACGATCTGGGAATCACCACATTCCTGATCCGTGGTTTCGATCCGCTGGACGATGCAATCGATTACGGCAAGAAGCTGATCCCGCTGACTCGGGAGCTGGTTGCAGAACGTGAGTGTCAGGCTCGGGAACGGGTTGCCTGATACGTAGCCGTCGCGGCAAGGCCCCTCCCACGATTACCCATGCGGGAAGGGCCTGGTCATTCATGCCGCGACCTGTTCCTGCCGCAACGACCTCGCCACCAGACTGCCGAATGATTCCACCGGCCCTTGCAGGTTGCCGAGGAAGCGCGGGTAGACCAGCCACAAATCCATCACCGGCTTGAAGTCCTTGAGTGGCAGTACCGCCAGTTGCTCGCGATGGGCGCTGCGCTCCAGCAATGGACGCGGTACCAGCCCCAGCCCCATGCCATCGCCAACCAGACCCAGTTGCAGCTCGGTGCCGAAGGTTTCCAGGTTGACCTTCAGGTTCAGCCCCTGATCGGACAAGGTGCGCTGTAGCCCTGCACGAAAGCCACAGCCATCCGGGTTGAGCACCCAGCCCTGTTCATAACAGTCAGCCAGCTTGCCGGGCTTCTTCATCACTGCGTCTTTGGCGCAAACCACCACCAGTTCCACCTTGCCGATGGATTGGCCGATGATGTTTTCCGGGAATATCTTGCCTGCCGGGAAAAGCGCCGCCGCCGCATCCAGCTCACCGTTCTCGATCTTGCCGATCAGGTTGCTGCCCCAGCCGGTCACCACCTGGGCACGCAGGTCCGGGAATTCGCCCCGCAGTTGCTTGAGCGCATCAAGCAGCACCACATCGCCAATGGTCTGCGGCACACCCAGGCGCAACAAACCGCTGGGCGGTGTATCGCTGGCTACGAGTTCTCGCAGCGAGTCCATCTCACGCAGGATCGCCAGGCACTTTTGATAGACCTGCATGCCGATCGGTGTGGGTTTGAGCGGCTTGGTGTTGCGGTCGAACAACTCGACACCCAGCGCCTGCTCGAAATTCTGTACCCGGCGGGTAATCGCAGGCTGAGTCAAATCCAGCGAATCCGCCGCATGGCTGATCGACTGACAACGAATCACTGCAACGAAAGCATCGATATCATCAATTTTCATTCGGACCGCACATAAAAATATAAAAAGAACATAGGCAAAAAGCATAGTGGGATTTCAGGATTCTGAATAGCTGCCTTCACGCGACAAGAGCGAATCATTCACGAAAGTCCCGGCTCGCAAAAAAGTATTAAAGAGCTTTTCGTTATAACCTAATCATAAAAAAATAGCATATTAAGATCTCACATTATGTTTACATCCATTCAGGCATCAACCAGCCCTGGAATGGATATGACACAGACTCGACACCCGGAACGACTCAGGGCCTTCATTGGAGCACTGGCCGAGCTTATCGATGGCAACCCGCGCGAGGGCGATCTCTTGCATCGTGGCGGCAAACTGCTTTCACAACTGGTCAGCCATGACGACTGGCTACCTGACGAATTCGCGATCCCCGACCCGACCCGCTATCAGCAATTCCTGCTGCATGCCGATTCCCGGCAGCGCTTCTCGATTGTCAGCTTCGTATGGGGGCCGGGCCAGAGCACGCCGATTCACGACCATCGGGTCTGGGGCCTGATCGGCATGTTGCGTGGCGCCGAATACTCACAGGGTTTCGTTCGCAGCCCCGATGGACGCCTGGAGCGCGAAGGCCCGGCGATTCGCCTGGAGCCCGGTCACGTGGAGGCCCTGTCGCCACGCAGCAACGATGTCCACCAGGTCAGTAACGCCTTCAGCGATCAAGTGTCGATCAGCATTCATGTCTACGGCGCCAACATCGGCGCGGTAAAGCGTGCCGTCTATGAGCCGGACGGCACCGAAAAACTGTTCATTTCCGGTTATTCCAACGCCTTTCTCCCGAATATCTGGGACCTGTCAAAAGAGAGCAAAGCCCAATGACCACACAATCGACCCGAACCTTTGCCGACATTCGCCAAGCGCTGCTGGAACGCCGGGAAACCGCGCTGGTGGATGTGCGCGAAGAAGCCCCGTTCGCTGAAGCGCACCCGCTGTTCGCAGCCAATATCCCGCTGTCGAAGCTGGAGCTGGAAGTGTTCTCGCGCATTCCGCGCCGCGATACCGCCATCACCCTTTATGACAATGGCGAAGGCCTGGCGCAGATTGCCCTGCAACGCTTGCAGGGCCTGGGCTACAGCGACGTCAAACTGCTCGATGGCGGCCTGCAGGGCTGGCGCGATGCGGGTGGCGAACTGTTTATCGACGTCAACGTGCCCAGCAAGGCCTTTGGCGAACTGGTTGAACATCATCGCCATACCCCTTCCCTGTCGGCCGAAGAGGTCAAGGCACTGCTCGATAGCAAGGCAGACGTTGTGGTGCTCGACGCTCGACGCTATGACGAGTACCAGACCATGAGCATCCCCAGCGGGATCAGCGTGCCGGGCGCCGAACTGGTGCTGCGCGCACGGGAACTGGCGCCGGACCCGAACACCCGGATCATCGTCAATTGTGCCGGACGTACCCGCAGCATCATTGGCACACAGTCGCTGGTCAACGCGGGCCTTCCCAATCAGATCAACGCACTGCGCAACGGCACCATCGGCTGGCTGCTGGCCGGACAGACACTGGATCACGGTCAGGCACGTCGCTTCGCGGCAGTCAGCGAGGAAACTCGTGAAGTGGCCAGTGCCGATGCCCGCAAGGTTGCCGACAAGGCCGGCGTACAACGCGCCAGCCGCGCCGACCTGCAACGCTGGCAGGCCGACGCCACACGAACCACGTATCTGTTCGATGTACGCACACCGGAAGAATTCGCCAAAGGCCACCTGCCTGCGGCTCGCTCCACGCCCGGCGGGCAACTGGTGCAGGAAACCGATCACTTCGCCAGCGTGCGCGGTGCGCGTCTGGTGCTGGTGGACGATGACGGTGTGCGAGCCAACATGTCGGCTTCGTGGCTGGCGCAACTGGGCTGGGAAGTGTTCGTGATCGATGATCTGCAAGCTGCGGACTTCAGCGAGCAAGGTGATTGGGATGCGCCGTTCCCGACGCCGCCTCAGGTCGAGGAAATCAGCCCTGAAACCCTGGCCCAATGGCAGGCCGACGGCAATGTCGCGGTGCTCGACTTCACCGCCAGCGCCAACTACGTCAAGCAACACATCCCCGGCGCATGGTGGACATTGCGGGCGGATCTCGCACAGGCCCTGAGCAAAGTGCCCAGTGCCGAACGTTATGTGCTGACTTGTGGCAGCAGCCGTCTGGCCCGCCTGGCGGTGGCCGAGGTAGAGGCCTTGACCGGCAGGCAGGTGTTCCTGCTCAACGGCGGGACCGCCAGCTGGATCAAGGCTGGCCTGCCACTGGAGCACGGCGAAAGTCACCTGGCCTCGCCACGCATTGATCGCTATCGCCGCCCCTATGAAGGCACTGATGCACCACGCGACGCGATGCAGGCTTATCTGGACTGGGAGTTTGGTCTGGTGGAGCAACTGGGCCGCGACGGGACCCATGGCTTCAATGTGATCTGACTTTGCACTGAACTTCACTAGCCTCTTCGCGGATGAATCCGCTCCTACAGAAAAGCTCACATGTGAACTTGATTCCGTAGGAGCGAATTCATTCGCGAAGGCCTGTACAGCCAAGGAAAATCCACTGCCTTCAATGACGCCTAGCGGATGAATCCGCACCAACAAAATCAATATTATTTATATTTTTAAAACTAAAAATCAGTTAATTACATAATTAGCATATAACCAAAAGATACTTCACATCGGTTTCTTATAGGAATAACTTCAATCTCATTCACCCAGGCAGGGACTGCTGACCTCCAGAGCCGTCAGCCCACGACACCCATTCAGGAGCACTCGACATGAGCACACAACGTCACTTGAAACTCGGAGCCATGGTTCATGGCGTGGGCCACGGTTGGGGTGAATGGCGCCATCCGGATGCGCTGGCGGATGCCAGTGTCAATTTCGGTTTCTACAAGCAGCAGACCGCCCTGGCCGAAGCGGCCAAATTCGATTTCGTCTTCATTGCCGACAGCCTGCATATCCACGAGAAATCCAGCCCGCACTACCTGAACCGCTTCGAGCCGCTGACAATCCTCTCGGCACTGGCGGCCACCACACAGCACATCGGTCTGGTGGCGACTGTCACGGTCAGCTACACCGAACCCTTCCAGGTGGCCCGCCAGTTCGCCTCACTGGATCACATCAGTGGCGGTCGCGCTGGCTGGAACGTGGTCACTTCCTGGCTCAGCGGTACTGCCGACAACTTCAGCAAGGGAGAGCATCCGCCCCATGCGGTTCGCTATCGCATCGCCAAGGAACACGTCTCGGTGGTCAAGGGCCTGTGGGATTCCTGGGAAGACGACGCCTTTGCCCGCAACAAACAGACCGGCGAATTCTTCACCCCGAGCAAGCTGCATGCGCTCAACCATCAAGGCGAGTTCTTTCAGGTCAAAGGCCCGCTGAACATTTCCCGCTCCCGTCAGGGTCATCCCGTGCTGTTTCAGGCCGGGACTTCCGAGGACGGGCGCAATTTCGCAGCGGAATATTCCGATGCCATCTTTGTTCATGCAGAAACCCTCGAAGACGCCAAAAACTATTCCAGGGACCTGAAAAAACGCGCCGCAGGATTCGGCCGCAACCCGCAAGACCTGTCGATCCTGCCGGGTATCCGCCCGATCATCGGCCGCGATGAAGCCGAAGTGGAAAGCCGCTATCAACAGGCCGTGGAACTGGTATCCATCGAAGATGCCATCGTTGCGCTGGGTCGCCCATTCAACGATCACGATTTCAGCCAGTACCCACTGGATGAGCCGTTCCCCGAACTGGGCGACCTGGGCTCCAACAGTCAGAAAGGCGGCTCGGACCGCATCAAGCAACTGGCCAAAGACGAAGGCCTGACCCTGCGTGAAGTCGCCTTGTACTTCTCGCGCCCTCGCCGCGATTTCGTCGGCACACCCGAACAGGTTGCCGACGCTGTCCAGACCTGGTTTGAACAAGGCGCGGCGGATGGCTTCATCATCAATTCGCTGTTGCCGGACGGCTTGCAGTATTTCACCGAGCTGGTCGTGCCGCTGTTGCAGCAACGCGGTCTGTTCCGCAGCGAATACACGGGCGCAACCCTGCGTGAGCACTTTGGTTTGTCCGTACCGGTCAATCGCCATGCACAAGACGCCCAGGCCCTCGGTTCCAGAGAGGAAGCCGTGGCATGAGCCTTTCCCTGCTTCGTCCTCAGGACAATCCAGAATCAGCCGAGGCTTTCGCGGCCCGGCTGGCCCAGATCACCGCACAACTGGCCGAAACAGCCGAGCATTACGACGTCAGCGGCGAGTTCCCCCACGACAACTTCCGTCTGCTGCATGAACACGGACTGCTGGGCCTTACCGTCCCCACCGACCTGGGCGGCGGCGGTGCCGATCTGGTTCAGGCACTGCAAACGGTCAGTGCCGTTGCCAAGGGCGAACCTTCCACTGCGCTGATTCTGGTCATGCAGTACATCCAGCATTCCCGTTTGCAGGAAAGCAAAAGCTGGCCCAGGGATTTGCGTGTACTGGTCGCGAAACAAGCCGTTCAGGATGGCGCACTGATCAATGCACTGCGAGTGGAGCCAGACCTCGGCACTCCAGCTCGCGGCGGCCTGCCTGCCACCACTGCCCGCCGCACAGCGGAAGGCTGGCGGATCAGCGGCAGCAAGATCTACTCCACCGGCAGCCATGGCCTGACCTGGTTCAGCGTCTGGGCTCGCAGTGATGATGAAGACCCACTGGTCGGAGCCTGGCTGGTACACAAGGACACGCCCGGCATCCGTATAGTCGAAGATTGGGACCATTTGGGGATGCGTGCCACCAGCAGTCATGAAGTGATCTTCGAGGACGTGCTGGTACCGCTGGAACATGCCGTCAGTGTCAGCCGCTGGAGCGCTCCACAGCCGGAGCTCGACGCTTCGGGCCTGCTCTGGATGTCGGTGCTGCTGTCATCGGTCTATGACGGTATCGCCCACTCGGCAAGGGACTGGCTGGTTCAGTGGCTGGAGCAGCGCAAACCGTCCAACCTCGGAGCTGCACTGTCGACCCTGCCACGCTTTCAGGAGGTGGTCGGCCATATCGACACCTTGCTGTTCGCCAATCAGAACCTGCTGGAGTCTGCCGCCAGGGGGCTGGTGCCGACGAAAAACGCTGCGCAGATCAAATACCTGGTGACCGGCAACGCCCTTCGCGCTGTAGAGCTGGCCATCGAAGCGACCGGCAATCCCGGCCTGTCACGCAGCAATCCGCTGCAACGCCATTACCGTAATGTGCTGTGTGGCCGGGTTCATACGCCGCAAAACGACGCGGTCCTTCAGGGGGTGGGCAAGGCTGTTTTCGCGGCTCGCAGTACATCCCTGTAAGGACTTCATCAGATCGTTTTTTCCGATGATAATGAATCTATTTAACAGGCGTCTTCACGAATAACTTCGTGAAGACGAACATCAAAATAAAAATGTCATATTCAATATTAAAAGCCTATTTTTTCAACCCTTTAGCAAACCGCTTTTTTATTTGTCCCCCCTCATTCATCCCCCCTGAAATATCACCCTAGTTAGTTATCGTACATCGATAGTAAATCCATCTAAAACTCATATTAGTTCGCCCTTTCAAACCGCTTTCAAGCTCACACCCTTAAGCCATTTACCTAGGACCACACACCTGTCGCGCACACCTGCGACAGTCCGTTCTGGATCCAAAAACATTGAATACAATGACTTTTACCTGACACTCCAGTCAGCTAAAAATCCAAATACCTTTGTCGTAGAGCCTACGCCGCCCATTGCAAGGATTAGGGGTTATCCCGATATTGACGTCAATTTACCATCGATATCATCCGATTATCTTTAAGGCAATCGAATGGATGCGAGGATGGCTATTTACATTGGTTTTTGGCTTGGCCTCGCTGTAAGCGCTACCGGGATCGCACTGGGACAAAACATAGTTTCAGCCAGTGGCCTGGTTATTATTGCTATCGCTACTATTGCCCTGCATTTACGTGCCAGAGCGTCTACAACGCCACTTGCCACAGAACACTCCGACTCAGACCCGGCTCAATCCCTGAGCCAGCCCGACGTACCGGCGCTGTTGCATACCGTCGTTCCAAGCTGGAGCGAAAGCATCAATCAGAGCCGTGACCTGCTGCAAACCAATATCAGTGAACTGTTCAACAGCTTCAGTAATATTGCGACCCGCCTGGAAGGCAGCCTGCAGAACTCCGAGAACATCCTCGGAAACGGTGGCGTCGGAGCCAGCCTGCTTGAAGCCAACGAACGGCTCAAGGAAGTGACCCACTCCTTCAACGCCAGCAGTCAGCGCCAGCAGGAATTGACGACCACGATCGGCAAACTCGACAGCTATGCCGGTCAGTTGCAATTCATGGCCAAGCGCGTGCAGGAAATCGCCAGCCAGACCAACCTGCTGGCCCTCAATGCCGCTATCGAAGCCGCTCGTGCCGGCGAACATGGCCGTGGCTTCTCGGTAGTCGCCGACGAAGTGCGCAAGCTCTCTTCGCTGTCCGCCGAGACAGGCCAGGGCATGGACACCAAGGTCGAAGAAATCAACCAGGCCATCCAGTTCACCATCACAGCGGCCGCCGAACTGGGCGCAAGCGAGCGCAACAACCTGGACTTTCTCAACGACTCGGTCACTCAAGTCATGGCCCGCCTAGGAGAGAACCTCAACGAACTTTCAGATTCCTCCCAGGCGCTGCAACGCGATGCCAGGGATACCCAGCGCGATATCCACTCGATCATGGTCAACCTGCAGTTCCAGGACCGCGCCGACCAGATGCTCGATCACGTCCAGGCCGATCAGCAACAACTGCTCGATGCCCTGCACAGTCAAGACCAGAGCCTCGATGATCCGCACGCATGGCTGGATCGCCTGCGTCAGCGCTTCACCACGGAAGAAGAGCGCAACGGGCGACCACAGGCCGCTGCCAGCGAAATCACTTTTTTCTGATTCCTGCTTTTTCCCTATACGAGAGTTCCGAACATGGCCAAGACCGTAATGATCGTCGATGACTCTTCATCGATGCGCCAGTTGGTGAAAATGAGCCTGAGCAGCGCCGGGCATCAGGTGATCGAGGCTGTAGACGGGCGCGATGCCCTCAACAAGCTGACCGGGCAGAAGGTCAACCTGATCATCAGCGACGTGAACATGCCCAACCTCGACGGCATAGGCCTGGTCAAGGAAGTCAAGGCACGCCCTGAATACCGCTTCACGCCCATCATCATGCTCACCACCGAAAGCGAACAATCCAAGAAAGCCGAAGGCCAGGCCGCGGGTGCCAAAGCCTGGATCGTCAAACCTTTTCAGCCTCAGCAATTGCTCGCTGCGGTCGAGAAACTGCTGGGGTAAGCCCATGTTCTCGATAACAGGCGGTACGCAAGACGCCCCGACACTGATGCATGTGAAGGGCGACCTGACCATCTATGAAGTCAGACAGGCGCGTGAGTTGCTCATCCCCTTGATGTCCACCCAGGCCCATTCATGGCAAATGGACCTCAGCGGCATCGATGAACTCGACAGCGCTGGCGCCCAACTGTTGCTGGCATTGCAGCGCGAGCTGTCATTGACCGGGACACCAGCCACCGTCAGTGCAGCCTCGCCCAGCGTGATTGAAATGGCCGAGCTGCTGGCTCTGGATGTTCTCCAACCTGTGGCCAAGGCCGAGGATTGACCGATGCTCAGTGGCGAACAGTGGAATCAATTACTCCAGGGCTTTCTGGATGAAGGCCGTGACCTGCTCAAGGATGCCGAAGACAGCCTGCTGCGTCTTGAAACCTCGCCTGACGATCACGACGCCGTCAATGGCCTTTTCCGGGCTGTACACACCCTCAAAGGGTCAGCCGGCATTTTTTCGCTGACGCCGCTGGTCACCCTCACCCATCACCTGGAAAGTCTGTTGATGTCGGTACGCGACGGCCAGCGAGTGCTGACCTCGGACCTGACTTCGCTAATGCTCAAATGCATGGATGAACTGAGCACGATGCTCGAAAGCGTAGACCCCGACAACGGCCTGATGGAAGCCAACGAAAGCCGCCAGGCCCCACTGCTCGCGGCATTGGCCAAGGCTCAGGGACATGATGCCGTCGAGACCAAAGATACCGCGTCGAGCAGCAGTGAAACGGCCGTGAGTGCCGACGAACGCGACTGGCAGGTTTGCATCGCGTTTGCCAAGGAACTGTTCCAGAACGGTTTTGACCCTGCGGCCTTCGTGCGTTACCTCAAGAAGCTCGGCACCATCACGCACTTGCAGACGCTGACGCCCTCCTTGCCCGAGCTGGGGAAACTCGACCCTGAAGACTGCTACCTGGAGCTGAAACTGACCCTGCGCAGCAGCGCTCAGGCCAGCGAGATCGAAGACGTTTTCGAGTTCATTCAGGATTTCTGCACACTGCATATCGAGCAACTGACTCCTGAACCCGATGCTGGCCAAACCGTTATCGAGCATTACCCAGTCGTCGAACAGGCTCCGGTCATGCAAGCGCAGGCCGTGGCTCAGGTCCCCGTAGCCGCGCCTGAAAGACCCTCCGCGGCCCCCAACCGTGACCGTCGGCCCGTGGAAACCACGCTGGTCAAGGTCGCAGCAAACAAGCTTGATGAGCTGATCAATCTGGTCGGCGAGCTGGTCATCAGTACAGCCGGCGCGCAAATGCAGGCCCGTCTCAGTGGCCACAACGCCTGTATCGAAAGCACTCAGGCGGTGCTCCAGCATGTTGAGCAGATCCGCGAAAGCGCGTTGAAGCTGCGCATGGTCGAAGTGGGTGAAACCTTCAACCGCTTCCACCGCGTAGTGCGTGACGTCAGCCAGGAACTGGACAAGAAGATCCAGTTGACCATTCGCGGGGGCGAAACCGAGCTGGACAAGTCGGTGATCGACAAGGTGGCCGACCCGTTGACGCATCTGGTGCGCAACGCCATCGACCACGGCATCGAGTCCGCGGCCGACCGCCTGGCCGTCGGCAAACCCGCCGAGGGCAATCTGAGCCTCAATGCCTATCACGACTCAGGGATGATCGTGCTGGAAATCAGCGATGACGGGCGCGGCCTGAACACCGCACGCATTCTGGAAAAAGCCATCGCCAAAGGCATGGTCGAACCTGACGCACAACTGAGCGACAGCGATATTCACTTGCTGATTTTCGAGGCCGGGTTCTCCACCGCCGAGCAGGTTTCCAACCTGTCGGGACGCGGTGTGGGAATGGATGTCGTGCGTAGCGCCATCGATCAACTGCGCGGCCTGATCGAGATCGATTCGGTTGCCGGTGAAGGCTGCACATTCCGCATTCGCCTGCCACTGACCCTGGCCATCATCGACGGTTTTCTGGTCAGCGTAGGCCAGGACAGTTTCGTCATTCCGCTGGACATGGTCACCGAATGCATGGAGGCCAGCGAGCCACCTCTGGAAAACGGCTATGGCTATCTGAACCTGCGTGGCAGACCCCTGCCCTGCATCGCACTGGACAGCCATTTCGGTATCAAGGCAGAGCCTTCGCGCCGCCGCAATATTGTCGTGGTCAGCCAGGGACGCCAGCAGGCCGGGCTGATCGTCGATCAGTTGCATGGCGAATTGCAAACCGTCATCAAGCCTCTGGGCAAGATGTTCCAGCACCTTCGCGGTATCAGCGGCTCCACCATTCTGGGCTCCGGTCAGGTCGCACTGATTCTGGATATACCCAGCCTGTTTCGCCATTTACAAGCCCTGGTCGAAAGCGCCAACCAGACCAGTGTCGCCAGCACCAACTAACTTTTTCAGCCTTCAGGAGATGTAAACATGCAGTTCATCCGAAATATGAAGATAGGGGTCAGGCTGACACTCGGTTTTCTGATCGTCGTGGCCTTGACCGCGACCATTGGCTTGCTTGGCATCCGCAACCTGGACGAGGTGAACCGGCTTTCGGATCGAATGTACGACATCGACGTCGAGGGCATGAGCCAGTTGCAGGAAGCCAATATCCAGCTGATCACCGCAGGTCGCGCCATGCGCCAGAGCCTGCTCTCCACCACTCAGGAAGAGCGGGAAAGTGCGGCCAACCTGACTCGCAGCACACTGGAAACCACTCGCGCTCTGATCGTCAAATCCCGCGAGAGCTTCATCACCAAAGAAGGCCAGGCCAGAGTCGATGGCTTGCTGGCACCACTGACCGAATACGAAAACGTAGCCAAGCAACTCTTGCTCGCCCATCAACAAAGCGGCCAGCTCCAGGAAGCCAGCGAGGTAACCAATCTGTTGCCAAAGGCCATATCGACGTCCGAGATAGTCGACCGCATGCTGGGTGAAGTGGTCGATTACAAGAAAGAACGGGCCGGACAGTCGAATCAGGAAATCACCACGATCTCCGAAAGCTCCCGCGTGCAAATGATTGTGCTGGTGGCCGTCGCCACTCTGCTGGGCATGCTGATCGGCGTACTGGTCACACGCAGCATCACCAAACCGCTCAATGGCGCGGTGGAAGCCGCCAACCGCATGGCGGCCGGCGACCTGAGCAAGGATCTTGAAGTCAACAGCAAGGACGAAACCGGTCAGTTGCTGGCTTCCATGCAGAACATGGCCCTGCGTCTGCGCAGCATTCTGGGCGATGTACGCAGTGCCGCAGACTCGCTGTCTTCAGCCTCGGAGCAGGTCAGTTCGACCTCGCAATCCCTGAGCCAGGCGGCCAACGAACAGGCCGCCAGCGTCGAACAGACCAGCGCTTCGGTCGAACAGATGTCCGCTTCCATTGCCCAGAACACCGAAAGCGCCAAGATCACTGACGGCATCGCAGGCAAGGCTGCCAATGACGCCGTTCAAGGCGGTGGCGCAGTAGGAGACACGGTTCTGGCCATGAAGCAGATTGCCGACAAGATCAGCATCATCGACGACATCGCTTACCAGACCAACCTGTTGGCCCTGAACGCCGCAATCGAAGCCGCACGAGCGGGCGATCACGGTAAAGGCTTCGCAGTGGTCGCCGCCGAAGTACGCAAGCTGGCCGAACGCAGCCAGGTGGCGGCCCAGGAAATCGGTCAGGTCGCCTCCAGCAGCGTACAACTGGCCGAGCAGGCTGGACGCTTGCTCAACGAGATCGTGCCCAATATCCAGAAGACCTCCGACCTGGTGCAGGAAATCACTGCGGCGTCCCAGGAACAGAGCGGCGCGGCCGGGCAGATCAATATCGCCATGGGCCAGATGAACCAGATCACCCAGCAGAACGCTTCGGCCTCCGAAGAGCTGGCGGCCACGGCAGAAGAAATGAATGCCCAGGCCGGCCAGTTGCAGGAACTGATCGGCTTCTTCCGCTTTGAAGCACAGTCTTCATCCAGACCTCAGCCACGAGCCTCGGACAACTACAGCAGCACGCCGCCGCCATGGTCCAGAGGCAAGTCGCAGGTCGATGAAGGCCAGTTCGTCAGTTTCAATTAAGGGGGACGTGACCTATGAGCCTTCCGCAAACTGTAGAGCTGTTATCCGACGCCGACACGATGAGCATCCAGCATCTGTCGTTTCGGGTACGCGATGCCGCGTATGCGTTACCCATCGATCTGGTGCGAGAGATCATCGAGTACGACGAAGTCACTTCCGTACCGATGATGCCGGCCTTTATCCATGGCGTGATCAACCTGCGCGGTAACGTGGTGCCGGTGCTCGATCTGGCGGCGCGCTTCGGCTTCGAGCTGACGCAGCCCGGCAAGCGCACCTGCATCGTGATCATCGAACTGACGCTGGAAGACCTCTACCAGCGCATCGGTCTGGTGGTGGACGCCGTGGACGCCGTGCTCGATATCGATCCGCAACAGGTGGTGCCCGCCCCACCTTTCGGGGCCGGTATCCGCACAGACTTCATCGCCGGCATGGCTCGTCGCGACCAGACTTTCACCATCATTCTGAACATTGCACAAGTGTTGTCACTGGACGACATTCGCCAGCTCAGTCTTGCTGTGCTCAAGGGAACCTGAGATGTCAGAAGCACTGAAGATGCCGACACTCGGTGATACCGAGTTCCTCCATCTGCAAAAACTCATGGCCGATGCTTCAGGCATCCAGCTGGCGCAGAACAAGCGCCCGCTGGTTGCCGGTCGCCTGATGAAACGCCTTCGTTATTACCGGCTCGACAGTTACACCGAATACCTGCACATGCTCGAACAGCCCATGTACAAGCAGGAACGCCGTCTGGTGGTGGATCTGCTTACAACCAACGAAACGTACTTCTTCCGCGAACATCCGCACTTCGAGTTTCTCGGCCAGTGGCTGGCCAGACGTCGGGGTTCACTGCGGATCTGGAGTGCCGCCTGTTCATCGGGTGAAGAACCCTACAGCCTTGCGATGGTGCTCAGCGAACACGCCACCACACAGGACTGGTCCATCATGGCCAGCGACCTGAGCCTGAGCATGCTGCACAAGGCCCACGAAGGCATCTATGACATCGCCCAGGCCAAGTACTTTCCCCAGGGCTGGATGCAGCGCTACTGCCTGAGCGGCGTAGGCGACATGAGCGGACGCTTCCGGGTGCAGGCGGCCCTGCGCGACCGGGTCACGCTGCGCGAGGTGAATATCGTCCAGCCGCTGGCAGAAGACGTGGGCATGTTCGATGTGATCTTTCTGCGCAACGTATTGATCTACTTCGACAACGAAGAAAAGAAACGTATTGTGCAGCGCCTTGTCTGTCAGTTGCGTCCCGGCGGCCTGCTATTCATAGGCCACGCCGAAAGCATTCATGGTTTTGAGCTACCCGTACGACTGGTACGGCCCTCGGTGTACGAATGTCTGTGAATCAACCCATTTTCCTGCGCCCCGGCGATTACTTCTTTGGGCGCCACGACGGTCCTGTCACGACCCTGCTGGGCAGTTGCGTATCGATCATTCTCTGGCATCCACGCTGGCGCTTGCTGGGCGTATCCCATTACGTCCTGCCCCGTGACCCGACGGCCAGCTACAACAAGGCACCGCTCAACGATCAGGACACGCGCTACGGCGATGCCGTGTTCCAGCGCATGCACGCCGACATGGTGCGTCACGGCACCAACCCGAGCGAGTACCGCAAAGGGATTTTCGGCGGTGGCTGCCTGTCGCGTTTCGAGGGTAACTCGCTGCGCAAGATCGGCCACACCAACAGCGACTTCGCCCGCAAACAGTTCAGCCTGCGCAACTGGGCGGTGGACTTGCACGACCTCAATGGCGAGCACTACCGCCGCCTTCAGATAGATGGCCTGAGTGGCAGGATCGACTGTCAGCGCAATGAAGTCACGCCGCCCGTCATGCCGAACTCAAGGACAGGTGGGCATATTCTGTGATCCGCGTATTCATCGTTGACGACTCGGCCCTGGTTCGCCAGGTGCTTACCAATTGCCTGGCAAACCATCCCGGCATCGAAGTGATCGGCCAGGCCAGTGACCCGCTTTACGCCATCGACAAGATGCGCCGCGACTGGCCTGACGTGGTGATTCTGGATGTCGAAATGCCGCGCATGGATGGTCTTACCTTTCTGCGTCAGATCATGAGCGAACGCCCTACTCCGACCCTGATCTGTTCGACGCTGACCGAGGAAGGTGCCAGCGTTTCCGTCGAGGCACTGGCAGCCGGTGCAGTGGGGGTTTTCACCAAGGCCCGGCTGGGTCTGAAACAAAGCCTGGAGCAACTGTCGGGGGATCTGATCCGCAAGATCGAAGAGGCCGCCCGCACACGCCCAGGCGCTTTCCGGCCACCTGCCCGCGCGCAGGTCCAGGAAGCACCGCCCGCAGTAAATCCATTGTTCAGGACCACCGACCGGGTGGTCGCACTGGGCTGCTCGACCGGAGGCACCCAGGCACTGGAATTCATTCTTCGCCAACTGCCACGTGACTGCCCGGGCATTGTGATCGTTCAACACATGCCGGAAAAATTCACGGCAGATTTCGCAAGACGTCTCGATAGTCTCTGCCAGATAGAAGTACGTGAAGCCAGGCATCTGGATCGCGTTCACAGCGGTCTGGCACTGATCGCTCCCGGTGGTCTGCACATGCAGCTCAAACGCAACGGGGCACACTATCAAGTCGAGGTTCTCGATGGCCCACCGGTCAACCGGCACAAGCCATCGGTAGACGTGCTGTTTCGCTCTATGGCCAGACATGCAGGCGCCAATACGCTGGGCGTGATCATGACCGGCATGGGAGACGACGGAGCGCGCGGCCTGCTGGCCATGCGCGAAAGCGGAGCCCACACCGTCGCCCAGGATGAGGCCAGTTGCGTTGTGTTCGGCATGCCCAAGGAAGCGATTCGCATGGGCGCGGCACAAGCGATAGAACCGCTGTCCAGAGTACCGATACTGATCCAACAGTTTGGTGACAGCGCACGGCATGGCTAACGGAATGCCATCGCCGATATTCGGGATAGGGACGTCCTCCCCGTGGGCGTCTTGCAAATGGATGCAGCTAGCCATCAGCGGGCTATCATCAACCCCCACGGGAGAATAGTAATCGTAGCTGTCACTCGTTGGCCGCTATTCACTTCCCATGCGACACAGGCCGTACATATGCCTTGCCGAATTCTGCTCGCCGATGACTACCCGTTGTTTCGGGCTGGTATACGAGCACTACTGGAAAAACAACACGAATACGAAATCGTCGGGGAGGCTGGCGATGGGGATAGCATCGTCCAGCTTGCTTGCCTGTTGTCGCCGGACATCATCCTGCTCGACATGTCCATGGAGCGATCATGCAGCGTCCATACACTGGAGGAGTTGTCAGTCCATGCGCCCTGCAGCAAGGTGCTCATGCTATCGACACATACCGACTCAAGCTTCGTCATGAAATGCCTGCAACTGGGTGCCCAGGGCTATCTGCTCAAGAGCGCCAGCTTTCTGGAGCTGGAACTGGCCTTACAGGCGTTGCAGCATGGCGATCAATATCTGTCTTCGGAAGTCGTGCCGCTGGTGGTCAGCCAGGCCGTCAAGAAAAGCCTTACGCAGCCTTCGGGCAGCAGATCCGGAAACTTTTCACTGACTGAACGCCAACTGGAAATCCTGCGCCTGATCGCCCGTGGCGAATCGACTCGTTCCATCGCACTGGGCCTGGGCCTGAGCGTCAAGACAGTCGAGGCCCATCGCTCTCAGGTCATGCATCGTCTGGGGATTCACGATATCGCCAGCCTGGTGTTGTTTGCCGTGCGTGAGGGGATCATTCAGGTCAACGATTAGCCTCACGTCAGCAGTGGCGGCTCAAAGGCCGTCACTTGCGGCAACGCCTGATCCCACCTGACGACCTCCACCGACGCGGTTTGTGCCGAGCAACCCTGAGACAAGCGTGAAGCCCCCACATCGAGGGTAATCACGTTCGGGTTGCCATGTTTCTCAAGGCTGCCCTTCTGGCCATGGACCAGTGGATCGAACCAGGCTCCGGTGGCGATCTGCACGACGCCGGGGCGAATGTCATCCGAGACAATCACCCCGGCCAGAAAAGCCCCTCGCTCGTTGAAAACCTTGACCACATCGCCATCGACAATGCCTCGGGCCTGCGCGTCGATGCGATTGAGGGTCAAGGGCTCACGCTCGTGGATCTTTGAAGCGCGGCTATAGGCACCGTGGTCGTACTGACTGTGCAAACGGGTTCGCGGCTGGTTGGAGAGCAGGTGCAAGGGAAACGTGGCCGCTGGCTTGTCCAGCCAGACCGGATGCCCCGGACAGTCCGCGTAACCGAACCCGGCAATGCGCTCGGAGAAGATTTCGATACGCCCTGAAGGCGTGGGCAAAGGGTTGGCCTGCGGGTCGTCGCGGAAGGGCTTGAGCAGGATCATGTCGGTTTCGGGGTACTGCACCTCGAACAGGCCCTCGCGCCAGAACCGATCATAGTCCGGCAACTGCACGCCGAAGGTTTCGGCCCGCTCGCGAGACTGTTCATAGATATAACGCAGCCAGGCAGACGCATCACGCCCCTCAGTGAAGGTATCGGCAAAGCCCAGACGCTGTGCCAGGTCGGCGAAGATCGAATAGTCGTCGCGGGCGTCACCCACTGGCTCGATGGCTTGCTGCATGGCGATCATGAAACGGTCGGAAGCCGAACTGCCGATGTCATTGCGCTCCAGCGCCGTAGTCGCAGGCAGGACGATATCGGCGTACCTGGCCTGGGCGGTCCAGTACTGCTCGTGAACAATGATGGTTTCCGGGCGCTGCCAGGCATCCAGCAGACGGTTGAGGTCCTGGTGATGATGAAAGATATTGCCGCCGGCCCAGTACACCAGCCGAATGTCGGGATAGTGCCGTTGCTGGCCGTTGTAATCGAAAGGCGCACCGGGATTGAGCAGCATGTCGGCGACACGTGCCACCGGGATGAAATCCTTGACCGGGTTGCTGCCCTGCTCGAAACGCGGCCCGGAAAATGCCTTGCGGCCGCTGCCCGTATTGTTCATGCAGCCATAACCCAGCCCAAAACCGCCACCCGGCAAACCGATCTGTCCCAGCAGTGCGGCCAGGGTCACGGTCATCCAGAACGGTTGTTCGCCATGGATCGAACGCTGCAAGGAATAGGCGACATTGATCATGGTCCGCTTGCTGGCCATGCGTTGTGCCAGCTCGATGAGCTGGCGGGCCGGGATTCCAGTCAGTTGCTCGGCCCATTGCGGGTCCTTTGGCTGTCCGTCGACATGGCCCAGCAGATAGTCACGAAAGCGCTCATAGCCGACGGTATAACGCTGCACAAAGGCTTCATCATGCAGCCCTTGGGTGATCAGGATCCAGGACAACGCCATCATCAACGCCGTATCGCTGCCGGGACGAATCGCCAGCCATTCATTCCTTTCAGGGCCGACCAAGTCATCGCGCAACGGGCTGACATTGACGAACTCCACACCCGCTTTCGACATCGACTGCAAAGCATCACTCAGCAAGTGATCGCTGGCGCCACCGGGGCTTGTCTGGGCGTTCTTGGCAGGCAGGCCACCGAAGGCCACGAACAACTCGCAGTGCTCGGCCAGGTTTTTCCAGGAGGTGTGCGCCGCCAGCAGCCAGTCCATATTACCGACGATATGCGGCATCAACACTCGTCCTGCACCAAGGCTGTAACTGTCGGTGCTGAATACATAACCGCCCAGGCAGTTGAGGAAGCGATGCAACTGACTCTGGGCATGATGAAAACGCCCCGCGCTGCCCCAGCCGTAACTGCCACCGAAGATTGCCTGATTGCCATGCTCGCCCCTGATGCGCTTCAGCTCTCGGGCGACCAGATCCAGTGCAACGTCCCAGGACACTTCAACAAAAGGCTCCTGCCCTCGCAGGTCGGGCCGACCGCCTTGCTCGTGAAGAAAACTGCGGCGCACGGCGGGACGCTTGATACGGGTCGGCGATGCGATGGCACCTGCTACCGAATCCCCTATGGGCGAAGGGTTCTTGTCCCACTCTGCGGGCACCAGCGCCTCAAGCTTTCCGTCCACAACCTGTGGACGGTAGACGCCCCAGTGCAATGAAGTGAAAGTCATGGTGAAGGGCTCCTGAGGGGGGGTGGGGTTTTGGCGTGGAGCTTTCGCGAATGAATTCGCTCCTTGGGTGTGGGAGCGAATTCATTCGCGAAAAGAAGCAGATGAATCAACGTGAAACCTGCTCCTGCAATTTAAGCGCCGAATTGAACGACTCATCGAACACGCTGGCCGCAGGATAGCTTTTGGTCAGCCCGGCACTGTTGAAAAAATCGATGGTCTGCTGCGCGCCAGCCACCACTTCGGGTGTAATCGGCACCACAACTATCTGTGAACGGGAGAACCAGCGCCGGGCCACCTCCGCATCGGCCCGGGTCAGGCTCGACCAGGCGTTGGCATAGGTTTCGCTGTTCTTCGGATCACGCACCGACCAGTCGCGGGCCGCTTGCAGACGCTGAAGGAAATCGTTGATCTGGGCGCGCTTGTTCTTGATGGCCTTGTCGTTGGCAACAATGAAACTCTGCGCGGGTATCAGCCCCTTGGCCGTGATGATGACCCTGGCACCCTGACGTTCCTGCTGGGTGACATAGGGCTCCCAGGTCGCGATGGCATCCACCGAACCGCCGTCCAGGGCATGGGAGGAGTCCAGCGCACTGAGGTAACGATACTCCACGGCATCACGGGGCACGCCCGCCTTGTCCAGCGCAGTAAGCATCAATTGCTGGCTGAACGAGCCTTTCCAGATCGCCACTTTCTTGCCCGCCAGATCCGCAACGCTCTTGATGGAGGAGTCCTTGCGCACCACGATGGCCACGCCATCCAGATTCTGCCGCGAAACACCGATGACCTTGATCGGCGCGCCCAGAGCGCCCATGAACAAGGCGGGCGAATCGCCCAGCAAACCGACATCCAGGCTGCCGACGTTCAGGGCTTCGGCCACGGGCGAACCAGCGGTGAATTGCTTCCACTCCAGCTCATAAGGCAGATCATCGAGTACACCCGCGGCCTCCATCACGGTACGGGCGCTGTAACTCTGGTCGCCGACCACCAGATCGGCGGCATGGACGGCAGTCAAGGAAGCCGCAAGCGTCATGAACAGACCGGACAGAACGCTTTTCTTCCATCGGGCGAGGGTGTTGTCGGGCACGTGCAATCTCCACTGGATCAGAATGAAGCCTGGGTCCGCATGCACGGTCACCGACTTTTTGATAACGATTTCAACGTTTGAAAGGTATTTTTAGAACCTTATCACTCTGAAAATCATTATCTAAATTCATTTTCGATCTAGCCTAATATGCAAACGACTCAGTTACCGCCCTCTCGGTTCAAAGCATGTCATTGAGTTCCAGCCGTTCGCGCAGGAACTCGATCAGGGCCTGAACCGGCCTTGAAGCCTGACGATGCTGCGGATAAACCGCCGACAGCGTCAGAGGCTCGGGACGCAGATCGTCCAGCACCCTGACCAGACTTCCGCTGCTCAGCGCGGCCCCCACAATGAAGGTCGGCAAGTAGGTGATGCCCAACCCGGCAATCGCTGCATCGCGCAGCAACTCGCCGTTATTGGTGCGCATGCGCCCGCTGACATTCAGGCTCACGGGTTTGCCACTGCTCTGGAAACGCCACTGCACCTGACGGTTATGGCCGTAGGGCAAACAATCATGGGCATGCAGGTCTTCCGGTCTTTCCGGGCGACCCCGCTCGGCCAGGTAAACAGGGCTTGCGCAGTAAACCCTGTCGATCGTGGCGATACGCCGGGCAATCAGGCTGGAGTCTTCCAGCACGCCAATGCGCAGCACCAGGTCATAGCCCTCGCTGAGCAGATCCACCGGGCGATCACTCAGGTCTACTTCCACCGCCACATCCCGATAGCGCTGCAAGAACAACGGCAGCAGGCAACCCAGATGCGCCACGGCAAACGACAGTGGCGCACTCAGACGCAAGGTGCCACGCGGTTCGCTGTTCTGCCCAGAAATACCCTGCTCGACCTGTTCCACTTCACTCAGCAGGCGCAAGGCTGACTCGTAATAACTCTGCCCCAGCGGGGTGACATCCAGACGCCGGGTCGAGCGATTGAGCAAGCGCACGCCCAGCCGCTCCTCCAGTTGCATCAAGCGACGACTGACGAACTGTTTGGACAGGCCCAGTTTGTCGGAGGCCGCCGTGAAGCTGCCCGACTCCATGACCTGGCAAAAAATACGCATATCTTCAAAGGGGTTCATTGTCACAACCTGGTTGACAGTTAAACGCTTTATAGCCGCTTTTTCGCCTTTCGGCACCCTATTAATCTGTGTCCATGGTGCAGCCGAGGCCCGAAGCCAGGACTGCCCTCACCCGCTAACCACTTTCGTTTTCTCAAAAGGACTGACCCCATGAACACTCTGCAAAAAGCCCTGACCACCACCCTGCTCGCCCTGTCCGTCAACAACGCCTTTGCCGCTGGCAGCCCAGGCGTAGAGCACAACACTCAGGCCTTTCTCGAAGCACTGGCCGCTGGCGGTGGCAAGCCACTTGAGCAACTGAGCCCCAAGGACGCCCGTGCAGTGCTGACCGGCGCGCAGGCCTCGGTCCAGGTGGATCTGTCGGGCGTGGAGGTCAGCGAGCGTTCCATTGATGCCAACGGTCAGAAGATCACCCTCAAGATCGTCCGCCCTGCCAAGCTCAAGGGTGACCTGCCGGTGTTCATGTTCTTCCACGGCGGCGGCTGGGTGTTGGGCGACTTCCCGACTCACCAGCGACTGATCCGCGATCTGGTGGTGGGCTCCGGTGCGGTAGCCGTGTATGTGGATTACACGCCGTCACCTGAGGCGCAATACCCGACGGCAATCAACCAGGCCTATGCCGCAACCCGCTGGGTGGCCGAGCATGGCAAGCAGATCGGTGTCGATGGCAGCCGTCTGGCGGTGGCGGGCAATAGTGTCGGCGGCAACATGGCAGCCGTCGTTGCGCTGATGGCCAAGGAACAGCAAACCCCGGCGCTGCGCTTCCAGTTGCTGCTGTGGCCGGTGACCGATGCAAACTTCGATAACGGCTCCTACCAGCAATTTGCCGAAGGTCATTTCCTGACCAAAGGCATGATGAAGTGGTTCTGGGACAACTACACCACCGATGCCAGCCAGCGTGCCCGGATCCATGCCTCGCCCCTGCAAGCCAGCAGCGAACAATTGCGTGGCCTGCCTGCGGCACTGGTGCAGACCGCCGAGTTCGACGTGCTGCGTGACGAAGGCGAAGCCTATGCCCGCAAGCTGGATGCGGCAGGCGTGCCGGTTACGGCAGTGCGCTACAACGGGATGATTCATGACTTCGGCCTGCTCAACCCGCTGAACCAGGTGCCTGAAGTCCGCGCCGCGATGCGCCAGGCAGCTAACGAGCTGAAGGCCCACCTCGGCAACTGATCAGCCACCCGCCACAACCTGCCCGACCGGGCAGGTTCCAGCCTGTCATGCCCGGAGTCGCATCATGTCTTTTCTGCTGAGCCATCCCCTGCTGTGGAGTGCCCTGTTGCTGCTGGCCGATGTGTCGATCTGGCATCTGTCGCCCATCCAGCTACGAGTGATTCGGGTCGGCATTCGCCTGGGTCTGTTCCTGGCCTTCAGTACGCTCATCATCAATGCCGGTATCAGCCCGTTGCTGGCCCCGTCCTGGCCGGATGACAGCGTGCTGCAACTGGGTGCCACGGCACTGGCCATTCTCTGGTGGGTGTATGCCGCCCGTGTCTTGACCGTGCTGATCGGCCTGGCCTTGATGCACCGCATCGGTCATAGCGGACGCCTTCTTCAGGACGTGATAGGCGCGCTGGTGTTTCTGATTGCAGTGGTTGCGGCGGCCGGTTATGTGCTGGAACTCCCCGTCAAAGGGCTTCTGGCAACCTCGGGCGCCGTGGCAATCATTGTCGGTCTGGCACTGCAAAGCACCTTGAGCGATGTGTTTTCCGGGATCGTGCTCAACACCACCAAACCCTATCAGGTCGATGACTGGGTCGCGATCGACGGTATCGAAGGCAAGGTGACCGATATCGACTGGCGCGCCACACACCTGCTGACCGGCGCCGGCAGCACTGCCGTCGTGCCCAACTCCGTAGCGGCCAAGGCCAAGATCGTCAACCTGAGCAGGCCGACTCACATGCACGGTGTCTCGATCAGCATTCAGGTCCCCAACCATATCCGCCCACGCCGTGTGCTTGACGCACTGGATCGCACCTTGCAGGGCAGCAGCAGCCTGTTGCTTTCGCCAGCCCCGAAAGCTGTGCTCAAGGAAGCCGGCGAAAACATGTCCGAGTATGTGGCCAGCGGCTTTATCGCGGACCTGGGCAAGAAAGGCGAAGTGCGCAATCAACTCTTCGACCTTGCGCATCGCCACCTGGAAGCCGCAGGCATCGCTCGCCAGCCAGACGGCAGCAGCGAACCGACTTCCCGTGCCCGGACCCTGCTCGAAGAGGTGAAAGTCTTCCGTTCCTTGAGTGGATCGGAGCGGGACCGACTGGCACAGAACATGACGGCGCAGCAGTACTCGGCCGGTCAGGTGGTGCTGGATCTCAATGAGGTTGCCGATTGCCTGTTCGTCATCGCCACGGGAGTGGTCAGTGCCTCGGTCCCCGACGGCAACGAACGGATCGAAGCAGGCCGCATGGGGCCGAGCGAAGTCATGGGCGAGCAAAGCATTCTCGCCGATACGCCTTCCGAAGCCTGCTTCACGGCCATGACCTCCAGCATCATTTATCGCATCGACAAGAACGTCGCACGGGCCTGCATGGAGCAATCCGGCCAGGTCAATAACGCGCTGCACAAATTGCAGGCGGTCCGGCAGAAGAACAGCCATTCGGCGCTGCTGGCAAGGCCGGCCCAGATCAAGAAAGGCGGCTTTCTCGGCTGGCTGAAAACTCGCTGAGAAAACACTGAAAACCGCAGGCCAGAGCACTGCGAAAAAGCAAATGGCGACTGATCGTCGCCTGCGAAATTAACAACGATTAACTCGTCAGCCCTGTTCCTGCACTCAAGAATGGCGCTCTCTGCGCAGACTTTTGCCCATCGAAAGGTGCTGACAACACAGCCAACCCATCCGCACCCTACCGCGATAATGGACATTGCCATGACCCACGCTCCGCAATACCCCTGCCCGACATGCAAACGCATGGAAGGCATCGAGAAGCAGACAGCAGTCAGCGGTGGCCTTACTCCCTGGCGCGAGCGCCTGGCCAAACAGTTGATCCTTGAGAGGCTGGGCGAAAATATCGAAGTCGCCGAACTGGCTCGCGCCTGTGCCTTGTCCAGGAGCTACTTCTCCCGGGCATTCAAATGCAGCACCGGCCTGTCCCCTCAGGGATGGATCCGCTGCCAGCGCATCGCCCGCGCCAAATGCCTGATCCAGCACACTGAAATGACCCTGACGCAGATAAGCCAGGAGTGCGGATTCTGTGACCAGTCGCACTTCTCGCATATATTTTCCCGCGCCGAGGGCATCAATCCCTTTACATGGCGTGGCCATGCGCTAAAGAAAACACATCACACCGAGCATTTTGTCGCATCTGAATTCTGAAATAAGAGCTAGATTGAAAGTCGCATCACGAGCAAGCTCGGGGGCGCATTTATCTGCCCGAAAAACAGCAGCCGGAGGCGACATAACAGGAATGAACCCTTGACCCTTCTCACCGAACTGGCTGTGCATTTCGGCCCTTATCGGATCTACCCTCAACAACGTCTGGTGCTGGACGCCGACCGTCCCGTGCGGCTGGGTAGCCGCGCCATGGATATTCTGTTGATCCTGATCGAGAACGCCGGGGATATGGTCAGCAAGCAACAGCTCATGGCTCATGTCTGGCCAAGAAGCGTTGTTGAGGACGGCAACCTGCGCGTACACATGGCTGCCTTGCGCAAAGCGCTGGGCGATGGTCAGTCCGGGCAGCGCTATATTGTTACAGTTGCGCAACGTGGTTACAGCTTTGTCGCTCCCATCACCCTGCAACGGGTCGAACACAGGCCAAACGCCAATATGAATACCTCGACCAGCCATAATCTGCCCACTCGTCAATCGCGTATTCTGGGACGTGATGCATTGGTCAACAGGCTGGCGAGCCAACTGCAACAACACCGTTTCATTTCACTGACCGGCCCCGGTGGCATCGGCAAGACCACGGTCGCATTGCGGGTCGCGGAACAATTGATAGGCCATTACCGCGATGGCATTCGCCTGATGGATCTGGCCCCCATTACCGACCCGGCAATGATCACGACTCATCTGGCCATGCTGCTCGATATCGCAGCGCACGATGACGAGCCGATGAACCGTATCGGCGCGTTCCTGCGAGACCGACAGATGCTGCTGGTGATCGACAATTGCGAACATATGGTCGATGCCATTGCCTTGCTGAGCGAAGGCATTCTGCGCAATGCGCCCGATGTGCATATTCTGATCACCAGCCGCGAGAGCCTGCAGATCGATGGCGAGTTCGTGGAGCGCCTGGAGCCTCTGGACTGCCCGCCCGCTGCGGGAAAAAGCCTTGCCGAAGCCATGAGTTTTGCTGCCCTGCAATTGTTCGTCGAGCGCGCGACGGCTAACCAGGAACACTTTGAACTGACTGAAGCCAACCTGCAGCTGGCCATTGAAATATGCCAGCGGCTCGATGGCATTCCGTTGGCTATCGAGCTGGCAGCCGCTCAGGTGGGCAACCTGGGCTTCAGTAATCTGCTTGAACATCTGCAAGCCAGCTTCCTCCTGCATGGCCAAAACCATCAGGGTGCATTGGCTCGCCATCAGACCTTGCGCGCCACACTGGACTGGAGCTTCCAGATGTTGAGCACCAGCGAGCAGATCTGCCTGCAACGCCTGAGCCTGTTCAAGGGCCGCTTCAGCCTGGAGTCAGCCATGGCAGTGGTGACCGATCCAGAGATTACAGCGCCTGAAGTCTTTGCCACCCTGCCCCAACTGGTCACCAAGTCCTTGCTCAATGTCGAGTTCGTGGACGAAGACGTGCTCTATTACCTGCTCGACACCACTCGCAGTTATGCCCTGGAGAAACTGCGCCACAGCGAACAACTGCCGGCCATACGCGAACGCCATGCCCAACGCTGCCTGGCCATCATGCAGCAGGCTCATAGTGACTGGGAGCAAATCCCCACTCATAAATGGATCGAGCGCTATATCCACAGCCTGGAAGACATCAGGGCTGCGCTGGATTGGGGGCTCGATAACTGGCATGCGCAGAAGCTGGTCATCGAACTGATCGCATACTGCACACCGCTCTGGCAGGAGCTTTCGCTGCTCAAGGAACATGGCTTTTATGTACGCAAGGCTTTGAAGCTGCTGGAAGCAGATCCATTTCCATCACCGAAACTGCTGATCTCTCTCAAGCTGGCACTGGGGAGCGTTTCCTATCACACGCACAGCAACATATCCGAAACGATGGATGCCTTCGTGACAGCCCAGGCACTGGCCGAACAGACTCATGATGTGGCAGGTCAGTTGCGGGCAATCTCCGGGCAAATGACCGTCAATCTGTGTCAGGGTCAGTACAAGGAAGCCCTTGAAAAAAACCGGCAGTTCAATCGACTGGGCATGCGCACCGACCTCATCACCTGCCTGAGCACCCATCGTTTACGGGTATTGGCGCTGCATTTTTCAGGCGATCAGACTCTGGCGCGACAGAATGCCGACCGGGTCATTCAGCGCCTGGCACAAAGCGGGCATCTCAATCGATTCACCTATGGTTTCGGCGTGCAGTACGACCAGAGCGTTGCGGCCCTGACCATACAGGCGCGTATTCTCTGGCTGCAAGGTCGCCCCGAACTGGCCTGGCAGACAGCCCGGCAGGCGCTGGAGATTGCCTTGCAGATCAACCACGGAACCTCGATCTGCCACACCCTCTCCCTCGCCGGTTGCGCCATCGCGCTCTACAACGGCAATACCGAGACAGCCAGCGAATTATTGAAACTGCTGCGCGAACAGTCACAACGGCACTCGGCGCTGCTGTTCTATGACTGGGGGCAACACTATGCGCAGTTGATGGCATCTCCCGACACCGATATCAACTTTGCGGACAGTGACGGGATTATCAGGGACATCATGCTCACCCTGCGCCAGGGGCAGATCGATGATGCCTTGTTCGAGCGGGCGCAAAGCGGAGCTGCCGGCTGGTGTACATCGGAAATCCTGCGGGCCAGGGCCGACAGCCTGCCGCCTCAAGAGGCAGACGAGGCCGAAGCCATACTGCATAAAGCGTTGAAGGTGGCGAAAAAACAGGGAGCACTCGCCTGGGAACTGCGCAGCGCAACATCACTGGCGCGGCTCAAGCAGCGTCAGGGACATGAACGGC
This sequence comes from Pseudomonas sp. FG43, assembly GCF_057809175.1. NCBI lineage: Bacteria > Pseudomonadati > Pseudomonadota > Gammaproteobacteria > Pseudomonadales > Pseudomonadaceae > Pseudomonas > Pseudomonas sp. FG43. Next base: position 3,821 of record NZ_JBMDJL010000007.1, on the reverse strand, counting down.
AGGCGTACGACGTGCTGGAGGCTGTCCATGCGCGGTTCACCGAAGGTTTTGCAACACCGGACCTGATCGCTGCCCGGCGACTACTCGACCAGTTGCAGTGACGGAGTGTACGTCTCACAGACACGCCCATGAGCGAGATGTCTCGCAAAACGTGCTTCATATACTCGCCCATGACCGCTGTGTTGCAGTTTTTCCAGAGCATAGAAGCGAGTGGTATGCAGGAAGCCATACCGTAACGTGCCGGTGTTTTGGGTTACCGACAGCAGCGATTTGTCTACCAATTGCTCCACAGCCTTGCACACGCAATCGGCACTCAACGAGGTACAGGCGATCACCTCAATGGCGGCCGCCAGCGTGAATGCCGATGTAAAGACCGCAAGGCGCTGAAACACGACTTGCTCATGAAGACTCAGGCGCTCGAAACTCCAGTCCAGCGAGGCCTTGAAGGTCTGATGCCGGGTGACGGCGGTGCGTCGGCCAAAGGTCAGCAACTGAAAGAAATTGTCCAGTTGCGCCTGCAAACCCGATAGCCCGAAGACGTCGACTCGCGCAGCCGCCAGTTCGATTGCCAAGGGAATGCCATCGAGCCGTCGACAGATATCGCCCACCACCGCGACATCCTGCTCGCGCAAGACAAAACCTTGCTGACACGCCTGGGCTCGACGAACAAATAGCTGAATGGCGGAATAGGCCATGGCGTCATGTGTACCGGCTGGCGCAAGGGCCAGCCCAGGCAAGCGCAACACTGACTCGCCTTCGGCATGCAGCGGTTGGCGACTGGTCACCAGAATCGACAGATGGGTACAGGCCGGCAACAAGGACTCGGCCCAACGCCGGCCGCTTTCGGGCTGATGTTCACAACCATCGAATATCAGCAACGCACGACGTCCGGCCAAGGTATCGACCAGACCATCCAGAGACAACTGCCGGGCAAGCCCCAGCGCCGTCACCAATTGATCGGCCACCTGCTGCGGGCCATCCAGCGCAGAAAAATCGATCATCCAGACACCGTCCGGATAATGCCTGAGGAGTGATTCGGCGACCCGGCAGGCCACGGTTGTCTTGCCGATACCTCCAGGCCCGACCAGCGTCATGAAACGCCGGCCTGGCAACTGACGCACGATCTTGCCCACGACCTCGTCACGGCCAATGACCGGCGTCAGACGTGCTGGCAGATTATGCCGTGACGCAGGGGGCTCGCTGCATGGTTCGACATGCTGAACGCTGGCCACGAAGCAATAACCTCGCTGGGGAACCGTCTGGATATAGAGCTGACCGTTACGCCCATCCCCCAAGGCACGCCGAAGGGCTGCAACCTGTACACGCAGGTTGATGTCTTCGACGATAGAATTGGGCCAGACCTGAGCCATCAGGCTCTTTTGGCTGACGATGCTACCCGCGTGTGCGATCAGCACCTGAAGAATATCGAGCGCCCTGCCCCCCACACGCAACGCCGTATCGCCCTTCATCACAAGGCGTTGACGAACATGAAACACATAGGGACCGAAGCCCAGCACCGAATCGTTGTGAATGTTCTTGAGGCTGTCCATATCCATTCATGCGCCGATAAACCCGGCTCCCCGGACCACCGCACGACCTTTGTAAAGGATTGGCGTTTATCTTGGCAGGCAGGAGCGCCGGGACAACCGGCACGGGAGACGTGATACGGTCATTGCGGTGCGCAATACGGACAATAGGGAGTGGAATCAGCCGTTGAAGCGCTCGTTGCGCTCATGGAGGGGACCGGGGCTATGCAGCCCCGCACAAATCCTAGCTGAATTGCTCACGATACTGGGCTGGCGTCAGCCCGATCCTGCCGCTGAATAAAAACCGCATGTGTCGCACGCTGCCGAAGCCGCTTTTATACGCCACGGTCTTGAGCGGCAGGTCCGTGGTTTCCAGCAGGTTCCTCGCGTGATCGATACGGGCGCTTTGCAGGAAGTCCATGGGCGTCATCCCGACTTCACGAGCAAAGGTGCGGGCAAAGTGTCGGGCACTCATGTTGGCCAATCCTGCCATGCGCTCGATGCTGAAGGCCTCGTCCAGATGTTCCAGCACATAGTTCTGCACACGAGTGATGGCGGTTTCCTGAAGAGCGACGGCAGTCATCAAGGGGCTGAACTGTGCCTGGCCGCCTTGGCGCTTCATTAATACCAGCAGCACTTTGGACACATCCTGAGCGACCTTCTTGCCATGGTCCTGAGCCACAACCGCGAGAGCGAGGTCGATACCGGCAGTGACGCCACCCGACGTCATGAGGTTGCGGTCCCGGATGTAGATCTGATCGGTTTCCACCTGCGCCTTGGGGAAACGCTTGATGAGCCGGTCCGTGTAATGCCAGTGGGTAGTGACGCGATGCCCGTCGAGCAGCCCGGCATCTCCCAGAATGAAGGCCCCGGTACAGATGGAGCCATAGCAAGAAGACCGGGGCGCAACCTCATTCAACCAGTTCAATAAAGGCTGGTGCCTTTCGTTGTAAGCACCCGGCCCTCCGGGTATCAACAGAAGGTCGTAATCCTCAATGGCCTGATCCATATGCCGGTCGGCCACGATGTTTACGCCGCTGGACGCACGAAGAGCGCCCTGCTCGGTCCCTATGGTCGATATCTGATAGTGCTTATCGGGATGCAGGTAGCGATTGGCAATGGAAAAAACCTCGATAGGCCCAGCCATGTCGAGCAAGAGAAAGTCCGGGAATAGAACCATCGCCACAGTTTTCATAAGTTGTGCATCACTTGAATAAGGTGGGAAGACAGACTGCGCATTATGACGAAGATGAGCCAGCTCTGCTGCACGCCCTTGACTGTCAACCAGAGCAGGACAGTCATTCGTTTTTCAGCTACTTATTACGCACCTCGATAACCAGTAACCTCTATCTCACTTGGTCGATACCTGAATGTGCAGCGTCGACATCTGGATGGAGAAAGAATCATGCTGACTCTTCGCAAAGCTTCCGAACGTGGCGCAGCCAACCATGGCTGGCTGAAATCGTTTCATACCTTCTCGTTTGCCAACTACTACAACCCGCTGGAACAAGGGTTTTCCGATCTGTTGGTGATCAACGATGACCGTGTTGCAGCAGGCAAAGGCTTCGGCCAACACCCCCACCGCGACATGGAGATTTTCTCCTATGTGCTCGAAGGTGCTCTGGAACACAAGGACACACTGGGAACCGGTTCGGTCATCCGCCCTGGCGATGTGCAATTGATGAGTGCTGGCAGTGGCGTCGCTCACAGCGAGTTCAACCACTCCAAAAGCGAACAGGTTCATTTCCTGCAGATCTGGATTGTGCCGAATGTGGCGGGTGCTGAACCGAACTATCAGCAAGAGCATTTCAGCCCTGAACAGAAACGCGGCCGCTTGCAGTTGATCATTTCCCCCGAAGGAAACGACGGCTCGTTGAAAGTTCGTCAGGATGCCCGGGTTTATGCCGGTCTGTTCGATGGAGATGAAACGGCCAGCCTCAAACTTGCAGCCGACCGTCATGCCTACGTGCATATAGCCCGCGGCAGTGTTGTGCTCAATGGCGAACGGCTTGGAGAAGGAGATGGTGTGCGTCTGCGCAACGAACAACTGATTCAGTTGAGTGAAGGCGTCGATGCCGAAGTACTGGTCTTCGATTTGCGCCCGAACGAGCGGCCACAGATGCCTTGAAGGCTTTCTTATATATAGAAGGAAAAAACGTGCCCCCTGATGACTGGGGGGCACACAAAGGGAAAAGGCAAAAACAAAAACGCCGCTCAATGAGCGGCGTTTTCGTAGAATATGGAGCGGGAAACGAGACTCGAACTCGCGACCCCGACCTTGGCAAGGTCGTGCTC